>JAZKBC010000032.1:0-4253 GCA_040388825.1 Acidobacteriota bacterium
AAAATTGAGCCAGCAATTTCATTCGTACGTAAAAGTATTACCCTGCGCAAAAAAAAAAAAAAAAAAGGGGGGGCCCAGCCCCGTCACCGCGGTGTCCAGACGTGAGTCCGAGACGTTGCGGGACGGAGTGGGCACCCCCCAATTTGTGAACCACCAAGGTTCCGAGTGGTCGGTCCGCACATGCGCGGACCGCGTTGACTGCGGACGTTGAGGCCTTAAAGTATAGGCGCCGCCCTACGCTTTCTTCAGCGGCGCCTAAAGTTTTCCGTTAGTTTTGTCTATCTGTTTAATTTTCAGTTTCCCGCGTCGGAGCCGTCAGCTGGTGGTCCGCGGATGTCCTTGGACCGCTGCGTCTGGTGGTGGTGGCGTCTAATGCTGCTTCCGCTTGGAGCCGAAGGAGGGGCCGACGAGGGCGGCCTCGAGCGTGGCCACACGCACCGGTGCACTGTGAGTCTGGTGTTGGCGGTTGTTCGCGCGACTATTGGGTGCGTTGGTGGTGAGGCTGCTCGAGCCGTAGTGCGGGGCGCCGTAGGTGTCCGATGCGGGGGACTGGAGCTGGCAGGCGAGGCGCGGTGGTTGTGCTGTGGCTGGCGTTCGTTGGAGACTGTGCTGTTGGCGCTGGTCCCTCCAGTAGGAGTTGGCCGTCGGGGCTGGTGGCGAAATGGAATCTCGAGTCTGTGAGTTGCTGGATGCGCGACTATGGGATTCTGTTGCGACAGAGGTGGACGGGGGGCTTCTCGATGGGAAGAACGGTTTGGCGTCTGGCTGGAACGCGAAGGCCGGGCGGTGGAATCGGCTGTAGTGATCGTCGTCGAGTGAGTCCGCTCGGTGCTCGGCTGGGGGGTCAGCTCGGGCAGGGGGGTGCGCTGACGGGCTACGGATGGCGAATCTCGGAGCGGGTGGGGCTTGGCGACCGCGATCGGTGCGGAATGGAACGGGCTCGTCTTCGTCGTAGTGGTTGTCCTCGTCATCGAGTGCTTCGCAGTTGGCAATGTATTCGGTGGCGATGTCGATGAACGTTCCAGTGGAGCTTCGGGTTGGGGAGACGACGGCGGAAAGACGGGGGAGTGCCATTCGGGCAGCAGCTTCCCTCGTCCCAAGCCAGATCGAGTATTCATTGAGCTCGGCGAGTTCCTCAAGACGGAAAGCTTCGATCGCATTGGCTTCGCGGGTTTCGTCCTGAGCAAGTTCTTCACGGGCTTCAAGTTCGGCGCGTTCTGGGGCGCAGAGGTTGTGGATGCGGAGCTCCTCGTTGATGAGCGCGAGGTCTGCCACGGCGGCGGACTGCCTGACAGCTGCGGCGGCGAGCGGTGGCGGTGTGATCTCGAGCATCCGGGTTTCGGCGTTGAGGAGCGCGAGGCCAGACGCTTCCATGATGCCGAAGCGGAGCTCCTGTTCGACGGCGTGGCACGTGTCGTTCGGGAGGATGGAGGCCTTGGCGATGAGGGAACAGATCCAGTGGAGCTCGTCTGAGAGGGTGCCGTTGGCAGTTGCGGATGCGACAAGGAACGTCTCGCCGGACTCTTCGATGGCGTCGCCGTAGAGCTTCTGTTTGATGGCGTTGCGGCGGTTGAGGCGGCTCGCGACGGCGGCGGTGGCGTCTCTCATTATTCCGCGGGCGGCGATCATTGCGACGAGGCTGACGTCGATGACGACGCCACCTGTGTTTGGGATGAAGAAGCGGATGTCGGCGCGGCAGACGTGCGCGTTGCGGAGTGCGGAGGCATCGCATGAGGGGTGCTCTTCGATGTGCTTCTCGACGCGGGCGCATTGGACGAATACTTTGCAGGTGGAGCACTGCCGCAGGGAGTGGCCTTCTGGCTCCTTGTACTGAAAGTGGATGCCGCGACCGGCGAGAATGCGGTGGAACGTTGTCTTGACGCCTGCGTGGGCTGCAGAGGCGTTGTGGCCCTTGATGAGGGCGCAGCCTCGGAGGTGCTGGTTGATGTGGCGGTACGGGAGCTGGTGGGAGCCGCAGCCGATGCCTGGGCACTTTACTGTTGCATCCACTGTGCACTCCTTGTGCGGCGACCAGAGTCTAAGGCGCATGGCAGCTCGGGCTGCTTCGTGGTGCATGATCGGCATGCCCTTCGACGTGGTGAACCACTTGGACGTGCCGCTCTCCTTGCAGTCTGCGAGGTGGAGTGCGGCGCCTTCTACTTCCATGAGCTTCGCTAGCACGAGGCGGTGGTGAGCGTTCACTGCTTGGGACTGTTGGATGGCAGCGTTCGGGGATACAGCGAATTCAATCGATGCTGTGTAGGCCAACTCGTTGATTTGGGACATTTCGGTAAATCCGCAGCCGCCCATCTTGCATGGGAGGTGGGCGATCATCCTCGTGATTCTCGACGGTTCGACGTCAGCAAACGTGGACCAGCATGTCCTGACCTTGGCGTCGAAGTATGCAGCAGCGCCATCGGAGAGGTGCTTCGGATGGGTGCGGATGACGTAGTTGAGTCTGGAGATGCCGCACTTTCCTAGGATGATCATCCGGGCGTTGGAGGGAGCTAGCTGGAGGCGGCGGAAGAAATCGTCGTGGCGGGTGGTGGTGTGCTTGAGTAGCGCGGGTTCGGTGAACTGATCGTCGCCGATAAACGCGCCTAGGATCTTGGCGTATGTCGTCTTCTGGTCCCATCCCTGGAGGGGGCACGGTAGTGATGAGAGCCATTCGCATTTTTCGGCGTTGAGGGACATTCCGATGAGCGACATTTCTGCTTGGATGAAAGCAATGCACTGGTGCATCTCGTCCGTGTCGTCGCCTTGAAGGGTGATGTCGTCGAGGTAGGCGTAGAGGTCGATGTGCGGGTAGCGCGCCTTGGCAGCGACGAGGATCGGGTGTATGACGAGGGAGAAGAAGATGCCGCCGAGGACGTCGCCTTGGCGAACGCCGCGTTGGGAGAGGATAATTTCCCGCTCTTCGTCTTGCTGGTAGTGGAGCTGCGACGGAGTGGCATAGCAAAGATTCCATAGCGGGTAGAACGGTGTGAACTCCGGATTTCTGAGAAGAACTTCGCGGATGCAGCGACGGAAGGGCATGTTGAATGCGTTGCTTGCGTCGAGTGCGACAGTTATCTTGCGTCGGGTGACGCCTGCGCGGATTCGATGCACCACGTATTCAGCGCCGCATGGAGTGCCGACGCCGAATTGGATCCCCTGGAAATGGTCCTGGATGTGCTGTGTCTGGGACATTGTGACGATGGTGGCGCAGATCTTCAGGAGGGCCTCGCCAATGGCGATGGGGCGTACGGAGGGCTTGCCCCCTGGTTTCGTGGGCTTGGCGAGGGCGACGAGGCGGCAGCTTGTTAGTCGAATACGATTCCGCTGGGAGACGTTTCCGTTGGTAATGTCACGCATCAACTCGGTGAGGTCTTCTGCTGTCTCGCCATCTTCGAGGAGGTAGCTGATGAGTTCCTCTGTCAGGCCGGTGCGTCCTGCCGACGCGCCGCTGCAGCATTTCTTTGCCGCCGCAAGCGCGGTGTCGACTTCGAGGGATGGGAACGTCTCGTCGTCGGTATCGATCAAGAGGGAATGCACGTCCCCTCCGTGGGGATGGAGGAGCTTGAGCGCAGCGACCGCGTCCGCGAAGGCTGGGCGGGTGACGGGGCCTTGTAGAAGACTACTGCAGGCCTTCCCGACGAACCCGCGGAAGAGGAGCTTGAGCGCGCTCTTGACCTTGCGACTGTCGTCGGCAGAGACGGCGGCATCGCCGTCGGCTGGTGGTGGTGCGGGCGGCGGTGGGACAGAAGTTTGCTCCATGACCTTGCCGGCGAGTTGGTTGTCGCGGAAGGCGTCGCGCTGGCGCGACGACGCTGGCCCGCTAAGCAGGCGCAGGTAGTACTTCGGGGTGCTGAGGAAAGTGTACAGGGCGACGTCACGCGCAGCGGGATCGGAATTGCGATAGCCTCTGAGCGAGGCTCCTGCCCGTCGGACCCACGACTTCCTGAGGCGCGGGGACAGGTCGACAGCAGTGGCAATGTTGAGGTGGTCGAGGGGTTCGGACGCCGACTGGTCGGCGGACTGTTGGAAGGTGGCGCCGCGATTACCTTTGGATGACTTGGCATGGGCTTTGCATTTGTCAATTGTCACTTCGGCTTGGTTGCCGCAGTTCGTAAGAAGGAACAGGTGTATCGCGTCGACGTTGACCTTGTGGGTTTCAGCGAGAGTAGTGTAGATGCTGAAGGTGTCCTTCCACCAGGCGGCAGCGTCAGGGTAGACCGGGGCCCAGAAAGATGTTTCCGGTCGCAGAGTGCGCG
>JAZKBC010000033.1:0-2317 GCA_040388825.1 Acidobacteriota bacterium
GAGACGCTGCTCAACGACCAGCTTGTCGACTCGGGTGACGTGCCTTCGGTCGTAGCCACGCTTGAGCCGCAGAACCCGCTCTACCTCGCCACGGAGCAGGCCCTGCCGCACTACCTGCAGCTCGCGCAGGAGCAGAAGATGACCCCGCCGATTCCGCTGCCTCCCTTGGCTAGTGGCGAAAAGCCCATCGCGCCCGGCGGCTTCTATCCCGCGCTCGAGCAGCTCCAGCAACGGCTCAACTTCGAGGGCTACGCCAGCTCCACCGTCGTTCCAACCTTCTACAGCAAAGACATTGCCGACGATGTCACGAAGTTCCAGCAGAGCCACGGCCTTGTCGCCGACGGCAAACTCGGCCAGCCCACTATCGACGCGCTCAACGTTCCCATGAGCCGCCGCGTGCAGCAGATCGACGACGCGCTCGAGCGCTGGCGCTGGCTGCCGGACAACTACATCAACCCACGCGTCTTCGTGAACCTGCCCGAGTTCCAGCTCCGCGCCTACGAGCCGGACCACACGCTTGCCTTCACCATGCGCGTCGTCGACGGCGAAGCCAAGGGCAACCACGACACGCCCACCTTCGTACGCCTCATGCGCTACGTCGTATTTCGTCCGTTTTGGAATCTCCCGCCATCGATTGTGAAGAAGGAGATCGTTGGCCACGTTGCCAGGGACAAGAGCTATCTCCCCAGTCACGGCTACGAGGTCGTCACGAGCAACAACAAGCTTGTCACCGACTACACAGTTGCCGACCTCGAGCACTCGCGCTACCAGGTGCGCCAGGAGCCCGGGCCGAAGAACTCGCTCGGCCTCGTGAAGTTTCTTTTCCCCAACGAGTACGACGTCTACATGCACTCCACGCCGGAGCTCAACCTCTTCGGCCTCACCCGCCGAGACCGCTCCCACGGCTGCGTTCGCCTGCAGCATGCCGACAAGATGGCGCAGTGGGTGCTGAGCAACGATCAGGACGATCCCATCAACCAGACCAAGTGGACCGACGACACCATCCACGACGCGATGACCGGCGACGACGACAACCACTTCATCACGCTCAAGACGCCGCTCCCTGTCGTCATCGGCTACTTCACCGCGATGGTTGACGAGCAGGGAAGCACAAACTTCTTCAACGACATCTACGGCTACGATCAGCAGCTCGAAAACGCTCTCGCCAAGGGCCGCCCGTATCCTGCGGGAGAAATGAAAATCAATCCGCACCTCACTCCGGGGGAGACAGAGTAGATCGCTTTCGTTCGTCCGCGCGCACCTGCTTCATCAGGTCTTCCAGCCGCTGTCCGCGTTTCGGCGTGAAGTTGATCGCCGTCACCTCCAGCGCTTCAATGCGGTCCAGCCGGAAGTTGCGAAAGTCATCGCGCGTTTCGCACCACGCAGCCAGCGTCCACACTCCCGACCAGAACGCCAGCGCCAAAGGCCGCACAGTCCGCTCCTCCGCACGATCCTCTTCCTCGCCCAGCCGCGTGTAGCGAAAGCGCACCACATTTTTGCTCAGGCAGGCTGCATGCACTCGATCCAGCAGCCGCCGATGCGCCGCCGTCATCTTGTAGCCCGGCGCATAGAGCGCAATAGCATCCAGCCGCGCCGCCAGCTCCGGCGGCAGCACAGCTTCAATCCGAGCCAGCGCCGAGGCGGCCGCCGTAACAGACTCAGCTCCGCCCCATGCCTGCACCAGCCGCGCGCCCAGCACCAGCGCCGTCAACTCTTCAGCAGTAAACATCAGCGGAGGAAGATCGAACTCGCGGCGCAGCGTGTACCCCACGCCGGCCTCGCCTTCGATCGGTTGTCCAGCCAGTTGCAGGTCGCGCACATCGCGATAGATGGTGCGCTCGGACACCTGCAACCGCTCGGCCAGTGCGCGAGCGGTCTTCAGGCGTCCGGAGCGCAGCATCTGCACGATGCGGAACAACCGGTCGGCGCGTCTCATTTGTCGCTCCGTTCATGGCGGGCCTTCGCACTAGAACTGCCGGCTGTGCAGGCCGACATGGTTGCCTTCGGAGTCTTCCACGCAGGCGAAGAACCCATAGCCGCCGGGAATCTCGGTACGCGGCACAAGAATCTTCGTGCCCAGCTTTTCGGCGCGCTTGAGCGAAGCATCCAGCTTGCCGTCGACGTTGATGTACACCACGGTCCCATCGGGCGAAGGCTTCTCGGTCGCTCGCTGCATGATGCATCCGCCCACGCCGCCATCGCCGGTCGGAAACATAAGACACGGCTCTCCGCCGGGGAACGCCTGCAGCTTGTCGTCGAGCATCGCCTCATAAAACTTCTGCGCCCTGTCTAGGTCATCCGCCTGGATCTCAAAGTG
>JAZKBC010000033.1:2327-3093 GCA_040388825.1 Acidobacteriota bacterium
GCCATTGAACTTGCTCATGGTGCCTCTCCTCGGTGGATACGTCCACACCACGGAGAATAGGGCACCGCTCCTGACAGCATACTGTCAGGAGGTTGTCAGGAGCACGAGCAATTTTAGTAAGCGTCGCCGCCACCATCATGCGCCACGTCGAGATTCTCAAACCGCGTGAAATCCGCCAGGTACGCCATCTTCACGCTCCCCGTCGGCCCGTTACGTTGCTTGGCGATGATGATCTCCGCCTGGCCCTTGATCTCTTCGTTCTCGCGGTCGTAGTACTCTTCGCGATGGATGAACGCCACCACGTCGGCGTCCTGCTCGATCGATCCCGACTCGCGCAGATCGCTCAGCAGCGGCTTCTTGTCGCCGGTCCTCTGCTCGCTTCCACGCGAAAGCTGCGACAGCGCGACCACCGGCACGGCCAGCTCTTTCGCCAGCGCCTTCAACCCTCGCGAGATCGAGCTGACTTCCTGCGTGCGGTTCTCAAAACCCTTGCCGCCTTTGGTCGATCCGGTCATCAACTGCAGGTAGTCGATCACGATCAGGTCGAGCCCGCCCTCCTGCTGCCGCAGCCGTCGAGCCTTCGCGCGCATCTCCGCGAGCGTGATGCCGGGCGTGTCGTCCACGAACATCTTCGAGCCCATCAGCCGGTCCAGCGCAGCGACGAGCTTGCCCTTGTCCTCACGCGGAATGAAGCCCGTTTGCAGCTTGCGCGAACCCACCATCGCCTCGCTCGCCAGCATGCGTCGCAGCAGCGACTCCTTCGACA
>JAZKBC010000033.1:3103-6846 GCA_040388825.1 Acidobacteriota bacterium
TTTCCAGCGAGAACACCGCGACCACCTTGCCATCTTTCACCGCGCAGTTCTGCGCAATGTTGATCGCCCACGCCGTCTTTCCCATCGACGGCCGGGCCGCAATAATGATCAGTTCCGAGTTCTGCAACCCCGAAGTCATCTTGTCGAACTCGATGTAATGTGTCGCCAGCCCCGTAACCTCGCGCCCCTGCTCATACAGCGCGTCGATCGATCCAAAGCTGTTCGCAACGATCTCCGGGATATTCGAGAACCCCCGTTGAATGGCCGAATCGGCCACCTCGGCCAGCTTCATCTCAACGTCGTTGAGCACCTTGGTCGCATCTTCGGTCTGGTCGGAGGCCTGCGCCATGCCGTCGTTGAAGATCGCCAGCAGCTGCCGCAGCAGGCTTTTGTCCTTAATGATCCGGACGTAGCTCTCAATGTTCGGATTGCGTGGAATGCCCTCCGTGAGGAACGCGAGATACGCCGCTCCACCGATCGCATCCAGCTCGCGCCGCTTGGAGAGCGCATCCATCACCGTGATCAGGTCGACGGCGTGGCCCAGCGCCAACAGGTCAGTCATCACGCGGTACACACGCTGGTGGGAGTCCAGCGAAAAGTCCTCGGCGCGCAGCTTGGCTGTTGCGTCCGTGATCGCGACGGCGTCCAGCAGCATCGCGCCCAGCACCGTTACCTCCGTCTGCACGGAAGAGGGAAGGCCGTCATTCATCGGAGAGGACATCGTCAGTGCGGCCATTGCGGGTCAGTGCTCCAGTGGGTCAGCGGTACTAACAGTGTAGGACGCCACGGCCCGGGCGCTCGCTTCAACAGCGCTGTGCGGAAGACGTCCCTTTGAGGAAAAGTTGAAATTTCCGCGGCGATTTCGCGGCGCAAAAAGAAGCGGCGGCCCGAAGGCCGCCGCTCTTGTCTTGTTCCTGCCCGATTACGGCTTCACGCCAGGGTGGCCGTAAGCCAAAGACGGCCAGGTGGGAGAAGCAACGCCGAGCACCTGCACCACCCGTCCGGTTCCCGGATCGCTCACCCAGAGGGCGCCCGTGCTGTCCACACGAACGTTCTGAGGTGTATGGAACGCCGGCAGCGCATCGCAGTTCTTGCTTCCGCCAGCGGCGTAGCAAGGTGCCAGGATGATCGTCGTGTTGCCGGTGGTCGAGTACTGATACAGCGTGCCGGAGGTAAAGTTCGGAAGGAAGATCGTGTTGCTGCCGTCGATCGCTCCGGCCTCCAGCACGTCGCCTGCAGTCAGCGTCACGGTCTTCGCGATCGCGATGCCGGTGAAGGGATTGTAGGTCGTCTGGTAGAGCGTCGTCGCGTTGTTGGTCCAGACGCCGCCGGTCGAATCGAACAACGTTGTGTAGGTAGCTCCATAGGTCGTCGTCGACCCTGTAGGAGCGCCCAGATAGCCGCAGTAGTCAGGTGGTGTGCAGCTGGCGGGCCCCAGCTGCACCAGCTCTTCGGAGAACAGCTTGGTGCTGGCTGCCGAAGTCTCGTTGGCATACAGGTTATGACTGGAATCGATCGCGATCAGCGACGGGACGCCCGAAATGTTCGGTCCCGCTCCGCCGTTCAGCGTTGTTCCCTGGGCTGCGCTGGCGCCCTGGGGAATGTACTGTACGGTCGTTCCCGAGCCCTGCTGCACGAAGTACACATTGTTGCTGTGATCCACGGCCAGGCCAAACGGGCTGGTGGCGGAGATCGTCTGCTCCAGGCCTCCACTCGTCGCGCTGTACTCCAGCACGGCGCCGCTTGCCGCCGTGTTGGCTGTCCACACATTGCCCAGCGTGTCCGCCACAATCACGTTCTCGTTGAAGTAGGACGTGTTGGGAGTCGTCAGGAACAGAGGAGCGCCGTACGAGGACAGCCCGCCCACATCCGAGCTGGTACTGGCGGTTGTCGCCACCGTGTACACGTTGTCGGCCGGGTCCAGGTCCACATACTGCGTCGCACCGAACGTCGTTCCGTTCTCACCGTCATAGGTCACGGCCAGCGAGAAGTCCGTTGGAGCGCTGTTCAGCGAGGGCGAGAAGAACGAGCTCGGCGTGGCCAGCGACGCGATGGCGAACACGTTGTTGG
The DNA here is from genome assembly GCA_040388825.1 of Acidobacteriota bacterium. Classification (GTDB taxonomy): domain Bacteria; phylum Acidobacteriota; class Terriglobia; order Terriglobales; family Acidobacteriaceae; genus Granulicella. The sequence continues at coordinate 5,174 of JAZKBC010000033.1, forward strand.
TCGGGTTCTTGGCAATGTTCATTGCCGCCTGCAGCGTATCCGAAGGAACGTTGCTTCCCACCGTAGTGTCGGTAAACAGCTTGCCGCAGGGGGTCGCGCCGCCGGTGCCGCCGGTGGAGTTCACGCAGCTCTGCATGACGTTGCCGATAAAGTTGATCAGCGCTTGCGGGATCACGCCATTGCTGTTGACCACCGCACCGTTGATCGCCGGCACTGCGTTCGTTTGTCCGGTCGGCGATCCGCTGTAGCGAACCGAATCCACCAGCTCCAGAGCATTCTGGAAGCCGTGGGCCAGGCCGGCTGCAGTGCAGGTCATGGAGGAACCCGTTCCGGTGCAGGCCGGAGTCGCCGCATTGTTGCTGGCTGGTGCGCCAATGTACACACGCTGCAGGCCGCCGCCGAGGAAGGAGGGGTCTTCGGATATGAAATTTCCGAGAGCATATGCGGCAGCGACCGTGCTCACTTCGCTGATGTAGATGCTGGTCGCCGAGCTCAACTGCGAGCATGAGCCAATAACCGCGACTTCCACCGAGTTGTTGTTCGCCGTATTCGATCCCGTATAGCCGCCGGTCGATGTCAGGTAGGCATACTCACCGGGATCGCAGGTGTAGCTCGGGCCGCCGTTGAACGTGAACGCGCCAAAGCCGTCCGACGTGGTCGAGGCAAGAATCTGCGCCTGGCTGCCATAGCCGCTGCTCCCGGCAGTGCCGCCCACGGCATGCGGAATGCCCGCGGTGACTGTCTCCCAAAGCGTAATGGTGGAGAACTTCACCGGGTTCGGACCGCCGTGCACAATGCCGCTCATCGCGCCCATGGCTACAGGGGATCCGCCCGTCGACGTCTCAATTCCGCAGCCGGCCACCAGGAGGCTCAGGGCGGAGAAAAGGACGGCGCTCGCAACGCGCATGGAAAAATTACAGGAGTGAGACTTCATAAGCACCTCAGAAAGACTTCAGTCGATGGGCCCGGTTGGCCGGTAAGGGGAAGCTTCTTCCGGCTGATGATTAAAACGCAGTTTGGGTTGGCTACAACTTCCGTGCCTTCTTCAATCTGCTGTTGAAAAACCTAAAATCTGGACTCGTGGCCCATTGTCGGGTCCTAGCGAAACACGCCTTGAGAACCGACTTTCAGGGGGTGACCCCAAAATGCCTCAACCGTCGTCTGCTGCCACCGGTCAGATGTGGCGAACCGGATCGTTATGGCCGTCGTTGCAGCCGTTACCGAATTGTCGTTTGAATCTAAGGACTTGATCCATAACCGTACAGGAAATCGAAATCGTTGGCAATTGATAAACAGCCCTTTTCCTACGTAAAAGTTACCCCCTGGGACACCCCTTCAAAGGCCCCCATCGCACGGTTTTTCAAAGGAGTTTCGGGGCAAACGAAAAGGGCGGCCACCGGGGCCGCCATTTGTCGCGTTCTCGATCATTTTTTGATGAATCAGGCGACCGGTGTCCAATCCGCGTACACCTTCTGCGCGGCAATCAGACCATCGCCAAACTTCGCTCCCAGTTGCGGTAGCGACTTCACCACCACCTGCTCGAGGGCCCCAATCAGCGCAATCGTGTCCATGTAGTCGAAAAAGCCCAGGTGCGCGATGCGGAATATCTGGCCCTTCATCGATCCCTGCCCATTGGTGATAATCGCCGCAAAGCGCCCCTTCAGCTCCTTCAC
>JAZKBC010000033.1:6856-18798 GCA_040388825.1 Acidobacteriota bacterium
TTACGCCAGAATCCGTTCCCTCCGGCGTCAGCACGGCCGTAGCCGCGGCTCCCGGCGAGTCCGTGAACAGCTTGAAGCCCATCGCCTGCACCGCCGCCCGGGTCATCGCCGCAATCAGCTCGGCATTGTCCACCAGGTTCTTGCGTCCCTGTACCAGGTCGCCGCCGCCCTGCGCTGCAATCCAGTCGAACGCCGCGCCCAGCGCTGCAATCAGCGCAACCGCCGGAGTGTACGCGCTCTCGCCGTTCTTCGCATTCTTGCGCTCTTTCCGCAAGTCGAAGTAGTAACGAGGGTTATAGGTTGCTTCCATACGGTCCCAGGCCTTCTGGCTTACCGCCAGGTAGCTAAGCCCCGGGGGAATCATCACGGCCTTCTGCGATCCGCCGATCAGTACATCGATGCCCCAGCCGTCCATATCCAGCGTGCTGGTGCCGAGGCCCGTGATGCCGTCAACGATCAGCAACGCCTCGGACTTGGTGTCCTTCAGCAACTGCGCCACAGCCGCAACATCATGCCGCGCACCGGTGGAGGTCTCATTGGCCTGCATGAACACGGCGCGCGTCTCCAACTTCAGCCCGGCTTTGACCTCGTCCAGGTTGAAAGTCTCGCCGTACGGCTTCTCAACGATGTCCACTTCGCAGCCGAACGCCTTCGCGATCGCAGCCCAGCGCTCGCCGAACTTGCCGGCGGTCAGCACCAGCACGCGGTCGCCCGGAGACGTCAGGTTCGAGACCGAAGCCTCCATAGCGCCCGAGCCCGAGCTCGACAGGATGATCACATCATTCGAAGTGCCGACGAACTCTTTCAACTGCGCCAGCACGCGCGTGTACAGGGCGCGGAACTCCGGCGTCCGGTGGTGAATGTCAGCAGCAGCCATCGCAAACTGAGCAGCGGGAAGAAGAGGCGTCGGTCCAGGCGTGAAGAGGCGTGTCTTACGAATCATATGTGTCTATTTTATCCACTTTGCGAGAAACTCTCCCTATGGAACAGATGACCCCGGTGCAAACCGTTTATTGGGTGCTGTACGGCTTGTGGATACTGTCTGAAGTTTTCATCGTCCTCAAGACCCGCACCAGCCGCAGCAAGGGAAATGTGCAGGATCGCGGATCGATGGCGCTGCTCTGGGTGGTGATCTTCAGCTCCATCGGCGTGGCCAACTGGTTCGCCGCCACGCGTCCGCACAATATGTTTCAATCCAGCGGTTTGGACGGTGGTCAATGGCTGCTTCCACTTTCCGCGCTGGTGCTGGCCATTGGCCTCGCCATCCGCTGGACAGCCATCGTCACGCTCGGCAAGGCCTTCAGTGTCAACGTCGCCATCCACCACGATCAGAAAGTGCTGCGCACGGGCATCTTCCGTTTCGTGCGCCACCCGTCCTACACCGGGCTGATGATTGTCTTCCTCGCCATCGGGCTGCACCTGCGCAACTGGACCGCGCTCGCGTTTGTAATTCTGCCGCCCCTGGCCGCGCTGCTCTACCGCATCCACGTCGAAGAAGCCGCCCTCAACGGCGCCTTTGGTGCCGACTACGCCGACTACAGCCGCTCCACCAAACGCCTCATCCCGTTTGTCTACTAGCCCTCGCCCGCGCTGCTAAACTCAACATTGGAATTTTGTACGAGTCAGCGAGGGCAGGGAAATGGCAACCATCGGCGAACGCATCAACACAGACATCATCACGGCGATGAAAGCGCGCGACGAGCACACGCTCACCACGCTGCGCATGGTCAAATCCGCGCTCAAGAGCAAAGAGATCGACACCCGCAAGGCGCTCACCGACGCCGAAGAGCAACAGATCCTCACCACGCTCATCAAGCAGCGCAAGGACTCCGTCGAGCAGTTCACCAAGGGCAACCGCCCCGAGCTCGCGGCGAAAGAAGAGACCGAGATCAAGCTGATCGACGCCTACATGCCGCAGGCCGCCGGCGAAGACGCCGTCCGCGCCATCGTCGCCGGAGCCATCGAGCAGATCACCAAAGATAACGGCGGAACGAAACCCGGCCCGAAAGACATGGGCGCAGTAATGAAAGTAGCCCGCGCCCGCTCCCTCGCCGACGGCCTCCGCGTCGACGGTGGCCAGCTCAGCGACCTCATCAAGTCCGAGCTGAACAAACCTTAGCGGTTGGTTGCGATTTTGCGGGAATGTCCAGTGACAGCTGCATCAAAGAAGCGCAGATCGACCTCGCGCTCGGCTGGCTTTCGCTTCGGCAGCCCACCTTTGGCGCGCCTTAGATTTTCTTCAGATCGCTGAACATCCGATTCATTGCGGGCGGAAACGACTGCACCAATCGGCTTTCTGCTCGCAGGATTGAAGAAGATCAAACCAGTTTTCAATCCATCGATGACCGCGACTTGTTCAACTGGTTCCTCAGGCGACAGCTTGCGCAATGAACGCACAAGATCTGCAAGTCCCACTACCCGCCGTCCCTGCAAGGTCGAGTTCCAAAGCCGCACCGCCCAGACTGAAAGCACCTCGTGCGCAGGCTGCGTTGCTCTCGTCGGCTTGGCCTTTGGACTTGCTTCCGCAACCAGTTCGCGAAACTGGCGGATTGCTGGAGACACCCTGCCCTTGGGCAGTTGCTGCATCAGAGTGCGCCGTTCGTCGCTCATGCTTCGAATGCCTCCGCGTTCAGTCTAACTCCACGCAATAAAACCTCATCTTCAAACCAGCGATCCTCCGACCGCTCCCACGACCCTTCATCCTCTGGCCCGGCTCACCCGTTGGAACTCGCAAAAGTACTCCACCAGGGCCATAGCGCCGCGCATGCCACAAAGCCGTCTCTCGATCCCGAGTCCACGAGGTAAATGGGCTCACTGCCGAGACCCCACCCAGATTGTGCTCAGTGGCCGATACGCCGCCGTCAGGCAGCCCGGGCCGCGCGATGCCTTCACGTGCGTCGGCCAACGCTGGGTGAGACGCATGCACTCCACGATAGAGATACTCCGCCAATCGCCGACCTCAGCTGCCGTCGCTCCACTCTACCGCAACCGAAACCGCACAAACACCACCTCACCCGTAGGCGTATCCCCATAAACCGAACGCAGCGCATCCGGCGTCCGATACACCGTCACCTGCGCCCCCGGAGCCGCCAGCAGGTGCTTGCCCACCGCGAAATCCCGGTCATACCCCAAGCTGAACGCCGCCACATGCCCCACCGGCTCTTCGGCGAAGTTCTTCGGCAGCGTCTGCCCCGGCGCCAGTTCCAGCTCGCTCGACCGCCCCGCATTCTCCATCCGCGTCCACACATAGTTCCTCGACGCAAACCGCAGCAACGCCTCCGCCAGATAGCTGTTCTCCTTGCTGCCATCCGCCAGCGACTTCGTCCTCCCCCACACCACCGTCGTCGCCAAATCCATCCGCGGCTCGTCTTCCATCTGCATCGCCGGCAGCCCCTTTGCCGCCGGCATCGACATCCCCGGCATATCCCCCATCCCACTCATCGCCGCCATCGGCTTCATCGCCTTCGCTCCCCACGCATGATGAAACATCAAGCTCCCCGTCTGCCTCTGCTGATCCTCTCCCGGATACAGCGCCTCCGGCGACCGTATATGCGCAATCGAATACTGCCCACTCCAATCCGCCCCCGGCGCAACCGTCACCCGCGTCGCCACCGAATCCATCGCATGCCCATTCGCCGACGGCTCAAACCCCCACCGCTGCTCATCCGGCTCGCCCCCGTGAAATCCTGATAACTCAACGCGAGCCCAGCGCCACGTCACCCCACCCGTCACCACGTTGAACGCAATATGCGTCGAGTCCTCCTGGTGATGCCCCAGCGCCGCCAGCGGGTCCTCGCTCGCCGACGCCCGATGCGGATACGCCGTCGGCCCCACCGCCGGATCGCCCACCGGAGCCGCGTACAGGCTCAGCAGCGCACTTTTGCCCAGCGGCAGATCGTACAGCGCGGCCACTTCCATGAAGAAGTTATGCGGATGCTGCCCATCCACGATCGGCGCTCCAAACGCCGTCTCCCCCTGCTGAAACAGCAGCGGATACTCCCGCCCCGTGACCGTCGCCGGCTCCAGCGAAAACATCGCCCGCACGGTCAACGTCCCCGCACCGACGCGTCGCGAAGCCATCGGCATCACCCAGTTCGTCGAGAAAAAAGCATCCCGCCCGCGCTCGCTCTGCGCCTGCTGCTGCGTGTCCGCGACAAAGCTATTCCCATGCAGCATCAGCCTCCACCCACCGCGGTCCCCCATGAGCATCGCCACCGGCGTACTAGCCGGCTCCACACTCGTGCCCGACGTCCCATGCTGCTGAATCGCATCCACCAGCGTGTGCGCCGTCATCGCCATCTGCGCACGCCCCGCCGCCGCGCCCAGCAGCATCATCGCAACCGCCCATCCGCTTCGCATCTCTATCAGACGCTCGCCACGCCCCAAACGCTTCTGCATCACGCCAACTTCGGATGCATTCGCGCAAACCCGGTTTTCTGCTGATAAGCGTGCGCCAGTGCACAGGCCTTCGCCTCTTCATACAGCGGCGACAAAAACGTGATAGACACCGGCGTCCCCGGCCCTCCATATCCCGGCCACGGATCGTCAGCCGTTGGCGCAAATGGCGGAGCATCGTCTCCGCGCAAGCCATTCGGCACGATCACCGCCGGCTGCCCGCACAGATTCGTCACACTCAACTGCCCACCGTCGCTCGTCGCCACAATCACATCGAACTTCGCAAACACCGCCGCCACCTGCTCCACCGCTAGCGTCCGAGCCCGCGCCGCGTTGATATAGTCCATCGCCGAATAGAACCGCGCCAGCCGAAACGTCTGCGGCCAGTCGTAAGGCTCCTGCCCTGCCAGCAACGCATCCCTCCCCGACAGCGTCAGCTCATCGAACGCCGCTGCCGCCTCCGCCTCGAGCATCGGCGTGATGTCCCCATACGGCGCGCTCGGCAGCTCCACCGGCTCGAGCCGCACGCCCATCTCCCTCAGCACAGTCAACGCCTTCAGCTGATACTGCTGGTCATAAACCTGGCGATCGAACGACGCCTTGTTCCTCGCCACCTTCGCCGCGAACGCCGCCTTGTCGGCCTCAGTCTTCAACTCTCCATCCGGCGTCGGCTCATGCAGCACCCGCGGCTTGAACGCCGACTCGATATACCCCACGCGCAGCTTCCGCACATCCACCGTAAAGTCCGGATTGAACGCCGCCGCCTGCACACTGCGATCATGCCCATCCGGCCCATAGATCGCATGCACCACCAGCGCGCAATCTTCCACGCTCCGTGCAATCGCTCCAATCTTGTCCATCGACCAGGACAGCGCCATCGCTCCGGTCCTCGGCACCAGCCCAAAGCTTGGCCGCAGCCCCGTCACCCCGCACCGCGTCGACGGGCTCGAGATCGACCCCAGCGTCTCCGTCCCAATCGCAAACCCCACGCACCCCGCGCTCACCGCACTCGCACTCCCCGCCGAGCTCCCACTCGACCCCTGCTTCAAATTCCACGGATTCCGCGTCCTCTGCGACTTCCCAACGCCGCCCCAAAGATCCCCCTGCGCCAGCGCTCCCATACTCAGCTTCGCAATCAGCACCGCCCCCGCGGCATCCAGCCGCTGCACCACCGTCGCGTCTTCGTCGAACGTCTGCGTCTCAAACCCACCCGCTCCCCACGTCGTCGGATACCCCTTCACGGCCAGCAAATCCTTCGCTCCCCACGGAACCCCATGCAGCGGCCCACGCCACTTGCCCGCGGCAATCTCCTTGTCCGCCGCCGCCGCCTGTTTCATCGCCCGATCTTCCGTCAGCGTAATCACACAGTGCAGCACAGGGTCGTAGCGCTTCAGCCGCCTCAGATACATCGTCGTCAGCGCGACGCTCGTGACCCTCCGGGTCCGAACCAACTCTCCCAACTCGCGAGCGGTCGCAAATGCAAGCGAGTCCTCCTCCGCGGTTCGTGAAGTGAGCATCCCGCCAAAGTGCGGCGCCGGACCCCACTCTGCCGGCTTCTTCTCCGTCTTCACCACCGCGCCCGCCGGCATGGGATCGAAGATCATGCACGGCGCCACCGCATTCGCCAGCTTCAGCTTCCGAATGCTCTCTACCGACCTCCGCAGCCCCGTCAGCCCATCGACCATCATCCTGCGCTGCGCTTCGGTAAACCGCACGCCCGCAATAATCCCCGCCTGCTCAATCATCTCCGGAGTGATCGGCCCCATCTCCGCCGCACTCACCGCCGCAGGATCATCGCCCACTGTCTCCGCGTCCGCCTTCACTGCCATCGCCAGCAGCGCCCCAGGCAGCAGCGTGCTGCCCAATCCAGCAGCAGAGCAAACAGAAAGAAAGCGTCGGCGCGAAGCCTCCAGAGGTGTCAGTTGCGAATCAGCATTCATGCCGCCGATTATTTCACCCCTGAACATCAGAGACCCTACTCCCTACTCCCTACTCCCTACTCCCTACTCCCTACTCCCTGCACTTCTGCACTATCCCCTTCGCCCGCAACCCCTCTTCCGCCTTCGCGAAGTAATCCTCCACCGTCCCCTGCGTCCCAATCCAGTCCACGTATCGCGAGATCCCTTCTTCAATCGAGACCTGCGGCTCATACCCAATCGTCCGTATCCGGCTGATATCCGAGATCAGCGACCGTATCTCTCCCGGCCGAAACTCTCCCCGCGCCAGCGGAGCAATGTCCACGCCCAGCTTCTTCGCAATGATCCCGGCCAGGTCCCGCACGCTCGTCGCCCGCCCGCTTCCCACGTTCACCGGCAACCCATCCAGTTTGTCGGTCGTCGCCACCAGCAGGTTCGCGCGCGCAATGTCCTCGACGAAGCACAGGTCCCGCGTCTGCCCGCCATCCTCATACATCACCGGCGGCTGCCCGTTCAGCAGCCGCGTGCAGAAGATCGCAATCACTCCCGTATACGGGTTGAACAGCGACTGCCTCGGTCCATACGTGCAGCTATATCTCAGCGCCACGGTCGGCGTCCCCGTCTGCTTGCCCCACAGCAGCACCAGCCGTTCCTGGTCCACCTTGGTCAGCGCATACACCGTCTCTCCGCCACCGGGCGTAGCCTCCGGCGTCGGAATCGACGTTGTCACCTTCCCGCAAACCGGACAATGCACGCTGAAGTCCCCCACCCGCATCTGCTCCGCCGGCCTCAGCAGCGGCACCACCGCCCCATGCTCCGGACACTCCGCCGCCCCCTCGCTATAAACCGCCTGCGAGCTCGCCACCACCACCTTCCGCACCGGCAGCTTCTCGTCGCGGATCATCTCCAGCATCTGCGCCGTGCCAAAGCTGTTCACCAGCACATACTTCGCCATCTCCGGCATGTATCCGCCATAAGCCGCCTCGTGGAACACCACGTCGATGTCTTCGAGCGCCGCCCGCATCGTCGCCGCGTCCTGTACGTTGCCCTGCACAAACTCCGCCGCCGGGTTCACCCACTCCGGCTTGCCGAATTTGTGCGTATTCGGCTCCAGGTTATCCAGAATCCGAACCGTCCACCCTTCCCGAATCAACAGGTCCACAATGTGCGACCCAATCAACCCCGCACCTCCTGTCACCAGCGCCCGCTTTTGATCATTTGCCATGGGGACATGCTATCAACGTCCACCGTAGCCTTGATGGACCGAAGCTATTCGTCTTGTGGTTCGGTGTGCTTCGCCGCGAAAAGATCGTCAGTTGTTTTGGCTGACAACATTCGTGTGAACGGAAAGCGCTTCTTCGCAAGAAATTGCGCAGTGCTTGGATTCCCGAGAGGAATTGGATGGGCCAAGGCAGTCGCCTTGCCAGTCAGAGCGATGTGGAATAGACCCTCTTTGTTCTTGAACTTTGCAACGGTGGAAGCCAGTTCTGCGTTGGCAAAAAAATCTTTGAACTCGGGCAATGAACGTGCGTCTTCATAGCTGACGCGCTTCCAGACTTTTACTATCCTCGCAATATGCGAAATGTACTTAGGTAGCCCGTTCCGGTTGTCCTTAGTTTGGTAGTACGCAACGTACTTGGCCGGTTTGAGGCCGTGGATGCTCTGGCTGGGCGGGAACCAAACATTGTGTTCGAGTGCCGCTCGCATAAACCATTCGTCTTGCACTTGTATGACGACGTCGGTAACCTCTCCAACTGCTAACTGATCGACCACCGAAAGTTCAAAGGCCATTTTCTCCACCTCGTTCAGAAATAGATAAGAGAGACGCTCAACCGAGGAGACACTCAACCCTTTGCGTATGCGTTGTTCACACCTTTTGAACCCAACATCATCCAAACCCTCCGACTCCCGCAAAACTTCAAATAGTTCTCGCCACAAAAAGAACACGCAGCGGACGCTGTTGATTCCAGCGGCCTGGAGCTCTGATCTAACGCTTTGCTCGATAGCGGGTTCGCGCAACTGAGTAATGAATACGAGTGCACGATCCCCAGCGCCGTATGATGCTAGCCACCTCCCATATTTCAGCGCTTGGCTTGGGCTAATCGAGTTGCGGCCCACCTTAGATTCAATGACCACAGAAAATCGATCGCCTAGAGTCACTGTTGCGTCAAGGATTGAAACAGCATCCTCGTGAACACGTACCTGCTGAAGAGCGACCTTTATGTTTGGAATTTCCTGTTGGCGCACCCGAACGCCAACCCGCATTAAGAATGCGGGCATAAAACGACGCCTTGCTTCGTTCAGCAACACCGCGAGGTTCGCAGTGAGCCTGTTCTCGTCATTGCGAAAATGCTTGCCGTGAAGATTGAACAGGTTCATGAGCTTTCCAAATTGTGATCAGGCCTAGATATCCAGGTTCTTCACATCCAGCGCATTCTCTTCAATAAACTTGCGCCGCGCCTCGACATCCTCGCCCATCAGCGTGGTGAAGATCTCTTCGGTCGCTGCAATGTCTTCCAGCTTCACCTGCACCAGCGTCCGCTTGGCCGGGTCCATCGTCGTGTCCCAGAGCTGCGGCGCGGTCATCTCGCCCAGTCCCTTGTAGCGCTGCACCTGGTACTCCTTGCGGCCCTGCTCAATCACGTACTCGAAGACCTCATGCGGCGTCTTCTTCTCCACGGGATCCTGCCCAGCCTTCGCATTCCGCTTGGCCGGCTTCACTGCTTCGACCTTCTCGGCTCCGGCATCCAGCGCGCCTTCGAGCTCCACTTCTTCCGTGTCCTCGAGCTCCTGCTCAGCCTGCTCCGCGGCCGTCTTGCCTGCCGCAGCCGCTGCCTTGCCCGCATACTCAATCAGGAACGGCCCGGTAAGTTGTTCACCGGCCTGTGCCTGCCGGTTCAGCAACTGCCGCGTCTCCGGAGCATTGCCGAGCGTCCAGTCAATCTTCCGTTGCGATCCCTGCGCATCCACGAACGACACCGAGTACGTCCGGTGCTCTTCGTCGAACTCCACATCCGAAACGCTCTTGAACAGGTGCGGCCGCTCCATCTCCTTCAGCTTCGAGCGCATCGCCTTCAGCTTCTCGGCCTTCTCAAAGTCCGCACGCCGTTCCGGCTCCTTGCCAGTCGTCGCAAAGATCTCCGCAAACGTCCGCGTCACTTCTTCGTTACGCAGCCGCTTGTTTACCTTGTCGAAGAACCCAAGGTACTCGCTCAGCTGCGTCATGAACTTGGTCAGATCCTTGCCTTCGAGCCGTGCTCCGCTGTCGCCATAGCGAATCGCCATGCCGTCGCTCGCGCGCTTCACCATCACCTGCACGTATTCGCGATCGTCCTTGATGTACTGCTCAAACTTGCCCTTCTTGATCCGGTACAGCGGCGGCTGCGCGATGTACACGTTGCCGCGCAGCACCAGCTCCTGCATGTGCCGGAAGAAGAACGTCAGCAGCAGTGTCCGGATGTGCGATCCGTCCACGTCGGCATCGGTCATCAGGATCAGCTTCCCGTACCGCAGCTTCGCGATATCGAAGTCGTCCTTGCCGATGCCCGTACCCAGCGCCGTAATCATGGCGCGGATTTCTTCGTGCCCCAGCATCTTGTCGTAGCGAGCCTTCTCGACGTTGAGAATTTTGCCCTTCAACGGAAGAATCGCCTGGAACTTCCTATCGCGTCCCTGCTTCGCCGTTCCGCCGGCCGACTCACCCTCGACCAGGTACAGCTCGCAAAGCTCCGGCCGCCGCTCCGAGCAGTCCGCCAGCTTACCCGGAAGCCCGCCGCCATCCAACGCGCCTTTTCTCCGAGTGAGATCGCGAGCCTTGCGCGCCGCTTCCCGAGCCCGCGCCGCATCGATCGCCTTGTTGATGATCTTCTTGGCCACCTGCGGATTCTGTTCCAGGAACGCACCCAGCCGCTCGTTCACAAACGCCTGCACCTGCCCGGCGATATCCGAGTTCAGCTTGCCCTTCGTCTGGCCTTCAAACTGCGGCTGCGGCAGCTTCACGCTGACGACAGCCACCAGCCCTTCGCGCACGTCGTCGCCCGAGAGCGACTCCTTCATGTCCTTGAACAGCCCCAGCTGCTGCCCCGCCACGTTGATCGTGCGCGTCAGCGCCGTGCGAAAGCCCGAAAGGTGCGTCCCGCCGTCCACCGTGTTGATGTTGTTCGCAAAGCTGAATACCGTCTCGGAGTACGCATCGTTGTACTGCAGCGCAATCTCCATCACCAGGCTGCCCTTTTCGGCCTCCATGTAGATGGGCTTCTCGTGCAGCACCTGCTTGCCCTTGTTGAGCAGCTTGATGAACTCCGCGATGCCGCCGGTGTACTTGTACAACTGGAACTTGGCTTCGCCCTTGGCATCCATCTGCCGCTCGTCCTTGAGCGAAATCTCGATGCCCTTGTTCAGGAACGCGAGCTGCCGCAGCCGGTTCGCCAGCGTGTCGAAGTTGTATTCGGTGACCGTGAAGATGCTCTTGTCCGGCAGGAAGTGAATCTTGGTCCCCAGCCGCTTGCTCGGTCCCATCTTGCGCAGCTCGCTGACCGGGTCGCCCTTGGAGAAGTCCATCTCCCACGCGTGCCCATCGCGCCAGATCTCCACGCCAAACTCTTCGCTCAGCGCGTTCACGCAGCTCACGCCCACACCATGCAGCCCGCCTGAAACCTTGTAGTTCGACGCGTCGAACTTGCCGCCGGCGTGCAACACCGTCAGCACCACCTGCACCGCGGGCAGCACCTTGCCGTTGGGCATGGTCTTGTTGTCGACAGGAATACCGCGCCCGTCATCCACCACGGTGATGGAGTTGTCCTCGTGGATCGTCACATCGATCCGCGTCGCATGCCCGGCCAGTGCCTCGTCAACCGAGTTGTCCACCACCTCATACACCAGGTGATGCAGCCCCTGCTCACCCGTCGAGCCGATGTACATCGCGGGGCGCAGCCGAACGGCTTCGAGGCCCTCGAGAACGGTAATGTTTTCGCCGGTATAGCTCCCGGCCGCGACTGAATTTTTCGGATCCTGCGGATCCGGAAGTGGTGTCTGGGTTGCCAATCGAACTCCAGCAGACGGCATGGTTAGGAAAGCCCTGCGAACACCCGTTATTTGGGCTCGCGGACCGAGGGAAGACGCCGCCTGCAAAGGTATTTCCCTGCTTCGATTTTACCATGCGCAGGCGGTGGAATTAAGGCCCCAAACCGGCGCTGGAACCGCTTGCACCGAACCCCTCCCGGCACCCTCGCGTCCCCCGCCAAATCAACGCAGAAAGGCCCCCGGGCAGAGCACCCCGGAGGCCCTCCTTCTCCCGCCGAACCACAGTGCTAATCCGCCGCCGCGTAGGCCACCGGATCCTCCACCACCGGCGGCGCATCATGCTCCGCCAGAACAGCAGCGTAGATCGCCCCGCCAAACCCTCCGCCAACCAGCGGCGCCAGCCAAAACATCCATAGCTGCTTCAGCGCCCATCCGCCCACCACCAGCGCCGGCCCGGTCGACCGCGCCGCCCACCACGATCAACAGGATCAGCACGCCGAACAGCACCGGGACCGCGCGCGAGCGGCGGCGACCGGCGCGCTCGAGCACCTGGGGCGGGCGGCTGGGACCGGCGCCGGCGCGTTCGCTGCCCGCGTGCCCGTGGACACC
>JAZKBC010000033.1:18808-19243 GCA_040388825.1 Acidobacteriota bacterium
GGAATCCCGATCAGGTGAATCAGCGTCAGGCAAAGCCCAATCGCCAGCGGCGCAAAGCCCTTAGCTGCCCGCTGGTCGGTCGCGCCCATAATCACCATCACGAAGAAGAACGTCAGCAGCATCTCCGCCACAATGCACGCCGACAGGCTATAGCCGCCCGGCGAATGATCCACGCCGTACCCATTCGCCGCAAACCCGCCCAGCACAAAACCCGCCTTTTGCGATGCGATAAACAGCAGCGCCCGGCTCGCCAGCACCGCTCCCACCACCTGCGCCGCCCAGTACGGCAGAGCCTCCTTCGCCGGAAACCGTTTGCCCATCACCAGCCCCAGCGTCACCGCCGGATTCAGGTGGCAACCCGAAATATGCCCAATCGCATAAGCCATCGTCAGCACGGTCAACCCGAACGCCAGCGACACGCCCACAAACCCGATT
>JAZKBC010000033.1:19253-27912 GCA_040388825.1 Acidobacteriota bacterium
CCCATACCCGGAAACCCAGCCGCCAGCACCGCCGCTCCGCACCCGCCAAACACCAGCCAGAACGTCCCAAACACTTCCGCTACAAACCGCTTTGTCAAAGAAGGAGGCATCGTCATTTCCCATCACTTTCGTGCAAGATGGCGGCCCTCACAGAGCCCGAGCCGCTTGGTTGTCCTGAATCGGGAGAAGTGTACGTCACACGCCTGCAAAAACGCAGAAAAAGAGAGGCAATTTCGCCTCTCTTCCTGTGGATTCCGCGACACTCGTTTTGTCGTTTCCGCACATCCGCTACCAAACCTTGCAAGCCGGCGCATGCACCATCGCCTGCCCAGCCTTGCACCCAAACGCCTTCTGGAACTCCGGCATATTCGTCACCACGCCATTGATCCGCGCAAACCCCGGCGAGTGCGGGTCCGTAATCGCGTTGGCCCGCAGGTCGGCCTCGCGTGTGTTCTCGCAAGCCCACTGTGCCATGCCCACAAAGTACCGCTGGTCTGGCGTAAAGCCGTCCACATCCGGCAGCTTCATCCCCTCGGTCTGAGCCTTCCACGCAATGTAGCCCAGCAGCGTCCCGCCCAGGTCGGCCACATCCTCTCCGCTGGTCAGGTGGCTGTTGATGTGCACGTCGCCGATAACCACGTACGTCGCATACTGGTCCCGAATGCAGTTGATGCGGTCTTCAAAGCCCTTCGCATCCGCCGCCGTCCACCAGTCCTTCAGGTTGCCCTGGAAGTCGAACTGCCGCCCCTCATCGTCGAACGCATGCGTCAGCTCATGCCCAATCGTCGACCCCGTATTGCCATAGTTCGGCGCGTCATCTTCCTTCGGGTCATACAGCGGTGGCTGCAGCACGCCCGCCGGAAAGTTGATGTCGTTCATCTGCGGGTTGAAGTAAGCATTCACCGTCGGCGGAGTCATCCCCCACTCATCGCGATCCACCGGCTTGCCCAGCTTGTTCCACTCGCGCTTGTCGGCAAACTCATGCGACCGCATCGCGTTGCCAAAGTAGTCGTCCCGCTTCACCGTCAGCGTCGAGTAGTCGCGCCACTTCGCCGGATACCCAATCTTGTTGCGCACCGCATGCAGCTTCTTCAGCGCCTGCACCTTGGTCTCCGGACTCATCCAGTCCAGCCCATTGATCTCCTGCGCCATCGCCGTCTCAATCTGTTCGGTCATCAACTGCGTCTTCGCCTTGGTCTCCGGGGTGAAGGTCCGCCGCACAAACTCCTGCCCCAGCGCCTCGCCCAGGTTCCGATCCACAGACCGTACACAGGTCTTCCACCGCGGAGGCATCGCCGCCACTCCGCGCAGCGTCTTGGAGTAGAAGTCGAAGTTCGCCTGCTCGAACGGCTTGGCCAGCGTGGATGCCGCTGCCGTCAGCGCATGAAAGCGCAGATACCCCCGCAGCGCGGTAACGTCTTCGGTCGTCAGCTCTGTCTCCACCGCCTGCATGAACGCCGGCTGGCTCACATTCAGCTTCGCTACCTCGCCCGCACCCTGGACCTTCAGGTACAACGGCCAGTCGATTGAAGGCGTCAGCTTCGCCAGCTCCGCGACGGTCATCATGTGATACGTTTTGTGCGGATCTCGCCGTTCCACGCGGGTCAGCGAAGCCTTCGCCAGCGCCGTCTCAATCTTCATCACCGCGTCCGCATCGGTCGCCGCCTTGGCCGCACTCTCGCCGCTCAGCACAAACATCTGCTTCACGTAGGCCAGGTACTGCGCGCGAATCTTCACGCTGTGTTCGTCAATCTTCACGTAGTAGTCGCGATCCGGAAGCCCCAGCCCTCCGGCGCCAACCTCCACAATCATCAGCGACGAGTCCACAGCGTCCTGGTCCGTCCCCGAGTTGAACAGGAAGCTCCCCGCAACCTCATGGTGCAGTCCGGCAATCGCCGCAATCAGCTCCGCACGAGTCTTCAGCGCGTCAATCCGCGCCAGCTCCGGCTGCACCGGCCTGGCGCCCGCCGCATCAATCGCCGCCGTGTTCATGCAGGCCTCAAAGTAGTCGCCTACCTTCTGCTGCACGGCGTCGCGCTTGGCCGCCTTGGCATCCTCCGCCAGGATCCCCCACAGAAACTGAAAGTTGTCGTTGGTCAGCTTGGAGTACACATCCCACCGCGCCTGGTCCGCCGGAATCGGGTTCAGCTTCTGCCACCCGCCGCAGCTGAACTTGTAAAAGTCCACGCAGGGATCGACCGTGCGGTCCAGGCTCGTCACATCCAGTGAAGGCGAGTAGGGCATTGCCGTTAGCGGCTGGGGTGCCGGCGCTGGCGGCTGCTGGGCACAAACGCTGAAACCACAAGCGGCCACCGCCGCAATCACAAGCAGGCTCTTCGAACGCATGAGGGAATCTCCTGTGCAGCCATGCTACCGCGTCTCGGCGGCTTCAGCCGCTCCATTTCGTCACGCCCAGCACCCCGTTCGTCCCATCCTCCCGGGTAGCTTTGGTGGCCGGTCCTCTGTGAAAGCATCGATCTCCAAAATAGTTTCCTTGACAACTGTTTCCGCTAATTCTATATTCAATCTCGTAATGAAAACTCAACCCAACATCACCGGCCTCAAAGGTCATCTCGGCTTCTGGATGCGCCTGGTCTCCAACCACGTCTCCCACGCCTTCTCTCTCAAGGTCGCCGCCCACAACGTCACCGTGGCGGAGTGGGTCGTCCTGCGCGAAATGTTCGCCTCGGACGCCACCTCGCCCTCCATCCTCGCCGACTCCATCGGCCTCACCCGCGGCGCTGTCTCCAAGCTCATCGAGCGGCTCCGCGAAAAACAGCTCCTCACCCGCACCGAGGATCAGCACGACCGCCGCTACCAGCAGGTCAGCCTCACCTCGGCGGGACGCAACCTTGTCCCCAAACTCGCCGCGCTCGCCGATCAGAACGACGCCGAGTTCTTCTCCCATCTCACCGCCGCCGAGCGCAAAATCCTCATGGCCACCCTCCAAAAGCTGGCCGCAGCCAACAACCTCCACGACCTCCCCACGGAATGAACCCTGAAAAGGAAACCACCATGAACATCGCAGCTCTCCACCACACCACCTCTCGCTCCCTCGCCGGCACCATGACCTTTCCGCAAGTCGTCGGCCTCCTCCTCGGCGAAGGCGTCGAGTCCTACCAGGCCGACCTCGTCACCCGCGAGAAGACCTTCCACATGCCCAACGGCGAAACCCACCGCGAGACCCTCGACATTCAGCCTCTCGCCATCGCCGCGGACTTCTCCGGCCCCGAAGTCGTCTCCGCCATCCGCGACATCCAGCAGCAGAAGATCAACTACCGCCAGTTCCTCGACCGCATCGCAGCCGCTGGAACGACGACTTACACGGTCTACCTGCAGGGCAAGCGCGCAATCTACTTCGGCCGCAACGGTGACTTCCACATCGAAGAGTTCCCTAAAGCCAACTGACGCCAAACTTCAGAATTACATTTATCTCCTTACGTGCCAGCTACATACGCCCCAAACCCCTTGACAGCCCCGATATAATAGAGTCAGTAGGCAAGGGAAGCGATCGCCAGCCTGGCGCCCTCCAGGCTTCGTCTCGCCGGGTCCAGACCTGGTCTAGACTCCAGTCCAGACCTAACTCCCTTCGGCTGAGGATTTTAGGTACTTTTCGCCGGGGGGAGGGGGTACCGCCCCCAACCCCTGCTATACTGATTCCTGTTGTAAATTCGCAGTTCTCAGCAGGATCCAATGCCAAAGTTGAAGACCCACTCGGGCGCTTCCAAGCGCTTCAAGAAGACCGCCTCGGGCAAGTTCAAGCGCGGACAGACCAAGATGCGCCACATCCTCACGTCGAAGACCAACCAGCAGAAGTCCAAGCTCGGTCGCATCGTCCTCGTCTCGGTTGCGGACACCCCAGTCGTCGCCCGCATGCTCCCCTACGCCTAAAGCGTAGCGAGCAATAACGTTTTTCGTATCGAGCCGTGGAAACACGAAGGGCTGAAAAAGCGTAACAAGCCCCTGGAATCGCTTCAGCGAGTCCACCGAGATGCGAAGCAGTCATAGCGAGTGAAGAGGCCACCCTTACCTCCAGCCGCTCAAACGAACTACGCAAAAGGAGCACACGATGCCTCGTGTAAAACGCAGTACAAAGCGCAACGACCGCCGCAAAAAGATCCTCAAGCGCGCCAGCGGCTACTTCCTCACCAAATCCAAGCTCTACCAGGCCGCTCAGGAAGCTGTCGAGCGCAGCCTCATGTTCGCCTACATCGGCCGCAAGCAGAAGAAGCGCCAGTTCCGCTCTCTCTGGATCGTCCGTATCGGCGCTGCCGCCCGCATCAACGGCATGAGCTACTCCACCTTCATCAACGGCCTCAAGAAGGCAGGCAACGGCCTCGATCGCAAGATCCTCGCCGACATCGCCGCCAACGATCCGGCCGGCTTCGCCGCTCTCGCCGAGCAGGCCAAGGGCGCCCTCGCCACCGCGAAGGCCTAAGCAGCAGATCGCATCATCCAGAAGGGTGTGGCTCCGGCCACGCCCTTCGTGTTTCTACAGTCGAAACCGCTTCAGCGACACGAAGCCAAAGTACAGAAACATCAGCAACACCACGCCCTGCGCAATTGCAAACGGCAGCTCATTGCCGGTCGGCGCCAGCGCGTGCAGCGCTGGTACTTTCTCGAACGACTGCACCACCGCAACGAAGGCATCGAAGTACAGCGTAATCACCACGCTGATCACAAACGTCCGCCGCCACCCGCCCAACAGGTCGAAACAGTACAGTGCGAACGCTGCGACTCCGGTAGTAAGCAGCGTAATCACGCCCAGCTTGTCCGCCGGTGTAATGCCGTGGAAGGGAAACAGGAAGCCCGTAACGCTGGTCAGCCCCGCTGAAATAAGGAACGTGCTCGTCAAGCCGCTCAACTCGCCCTGCATCAGCTTCAGCATCACCAGCGCGCCCGCCACCAGTTCAACTACCGTAATGAGCACGTGCACCACCGTGAACACATGCAACGACATGCCAAGCACCATCCAACACCTCTCAGGCAAGGAAAGTAGACAACAGGTCAACGGCTCTGGATGCCGACGATATTACTCCACCCCGCCCTCAATCGCTACCGTCAAATGAGCCGCCTGTGCCCACCGTAGTGCCCGCTGTGGTGCGGGTTGACGTGATAGAAGAGTGCATGGTCCGCTCGCGCCTTTCTCTGTTCGCCACCGCTCTTTGCTGCCTTTCCTGCGTGGCACAATCCACGCCAAAGTCCACGCCACCAGCCACGCTCAGCGCTCGCATCGCGTCGATGCATCACATGCCCGGTCTGCTGCCCCTCGACTGGGACGCCAAAGATGGCAAGCTCTACCTCGAAGTCCCGCTCGCGGCCAACGCCGAGCACACCCGCTCAGTCGATCTGCTGTACACCGGCTCACTGCCGCAGGGCACCGGCTCAGTCGAGCTGGGCCTCGACCGCGGCCAGATCGACGACGGCCGCATCGTCCACTTCGAGCGCACCGGCCCCAAGCTCTTGCTGGTCGAACCCAACACCGCGTTCCGTTCGAGTTCCAAAGACCCCGCCGCGCAGCTCGCCGTCACGCAATCGTTTCCCGAGTCCATCCTCGGTGGCTTCAAGATCGAAGCCGAGTCCGCCGACGGCACTGTGCTCGTCGACGCCACCGCCTTCTTCCTCAAGGACGCCCATCACGTCGCCGCTGCCCTCGCATCCGCAAAGCAAGGCTCGTACCACGTCGACGCAGACCGCTCCACCATCGCGCTCGACCACACTAAAGCCTTCCCGAAGAACACCGAAGTCGAAGCCGAGCTGACTTTCGCCACTGAAGATACCACCAAGGCCAACGCAGTCGGCGCCGTCACGCCCGACGCCGAAGCCATGACCGTGCGCGAGCACCAGTCCTTCATCGAGCTTCCACCGCCCGGCTACACGCCGCGCCGCTTCTCACCGCGCGCCGGCTACTTTCCGATCAGCTATCGCGACTACGACGCTCCGCTTGGGGACTCACTCGAGCAGCAGTTCATCGTCCGCCATCGCCTCATCAAGCGCGACCCGCGTTGCACCTCCGCCTGCGAGCCCATCGCTCCCATCCAGTACTACGTCGACCGCGGCGCCCCGGAACCCATCCGCACCGCGCTCGTCGAAGGCGCCCGCTGGTGGGACGCCGCCTTCCAGGCCGCCGGCTGGGCCCCCAACACCTTCCGCGTCGATCTGCTCCCCGCCGCTGCCGACCCCATGGACGTCCGCTACAACATCATCCAGTGGGTCCACCGCTATACGCGCGGCTGGAGCTACGGTGCTGCCATCGCCGACCCGCGCACCGGCGAAATCATCAAGGGCAACGTCACGCTCGGCAGCCTGCGCGGCCGCCAGGATTACCTCATCGCTGAAGCGCTGCTCGCACCTTACAAGCAGCCCTGCGGTGAGTTGTGCATCAGCGGCCAGACTTACATCGCGAATCCAATGCTGGAAATGGTGCTGGCCCGCATCCGCCAACTCGCCGCGCACGAAACCGGCCACACCCTCGGCCTCGCGCACAACTTCGCCGCCAGCAGCTTTCCGCACTCGCCCGACGAAACCGTCAGCGTAATGGACTATCCGCACCCATACGTCACGCTCGACAGCCAAGGCATCCCCGACCTCGCCCACGCCTATCCCGTGAAGATCGGCCTCTGGGACAAGGTCGCGATCGACTACGGCTATCGCGAGTTCGATGCCAACGGCCACGCAGCCGAAGACCACGCCGCGCTCGACAGCATCCTCGCCGCAAGCGAGCAGACCGGTCTGCAGTTCATCACGGACGAAGACGCCCGGCCCTTCGGTGGTGCGCATCCGCACGCTCACCTGTGGGACAACGGCACCGACCCTGCTGACGAGCTCAACCGTGTGCTCGACATCCGCGCCGCCGCGCTGGCTCGCTTCGGCGTGGCCAACATCAGGCCCGGCACGTCGCTCGCGCAACTCGAAGAAACACTCGTGCCGCTGTATCTCTTCCACCGCTATCAAACCGAAGCCACCATCAAAGAAATCGCCGGCCTCGACTATCGCTACAACGTCCGCGGCGACGGACAGATGATGCCGAAGCTCGTCTCCAACGACGAGCAGAAGAAGGCCATCGCCGCCGTCCTCAAAACACTTTCGCCCGAGGTCCTCACGCTACCGGAATCGCTGCTCGCGATCCTTCCGCCGCATTCACCTGGGCTCCCACGCACGCAGGAATCATTGCCTTCGCAGACCGGTCTCACCTTCGATCCCGTTGCCGCCGCCGAAGCTGCCGCCGACCTCACGCTCAACGTTCTGCTCGACCCTGCGCGCGCCTCCCGCATCGTGCAGTACCACATGCGTCAGCCGCCCTCATCTACGTCGCTGCGCGTGCTGATGGAGTCCATCTCCACCGAAACCGCACGCCGCATCGACGGCGGCCACACCATGAGCTCCGAGGTGGAACGCGCGGTCGAATTCCGCGGCCTTGAAGCCATGCTCTCGCTCGCCGTCAATCCTCGGGCATCGAGCCAGGTCCGCGCCATCGCTGTCTCACATCTCGAAGACCTGCTCAAGCAGTGGACGACTGACCCACCGCCGACCGACTCCGCAGAGGCGATCCATCGCAGGGCCCTCATCGAACGCGTGCAGCAGTTCCAGCGCGATCCGCAAAAGTTCGTTCCCACACCACCCATTGAAGCTCCGCCGGGCATGCCTATCGGCGACGATGAAGACTAGATGGTCCGCCGCAAAGTTGTTGCGCTAGCATGTCGCATGCGAAATCTGTACATCGCGCTTGTTGTCACGACTGCCGCCCTCTCTGCACCCGCGCAACAGTTGCCGGCGGTCACTCAAGACAACGTCGCCGGCGTTCTGCACCTCGAAGGCCTGCCCGCTGCCAACGGTCTTCCGCAAGGCTGGCACGGTCCCGGCATGCCGCAGGTCTCGCTCGACAACGTCGTTACGCGCACCGGTAAGCGCTCGCTCAAAATCGAGCGCACCGGCGCTTCGCCGAACGACTTCACACCCGCCAGCGTCGTCCTTCCCGTCGACTTCATCGGCCACAACGTTCAACTCCGAGGGTCCCTCCGCGTTGCGAGCGTTAGCGGCTACGCTGCACTCTGGCTGCGTGCAGACGACGCTGCCGGATCGACCGTAGAGTTCGACACGAGCGCCGGCCAGAACTTTCACGGCACCAGCGAGTGGCAACCGGTCTCCGTCTCCATTACGCTCAACGACCAGGCCGCCCGCCTGCAGTTCGGCGTGCTGCTCAATGGCACAGGCTCCGCCTGGGCTGACGATCTCGAGCTGCTCATCGATGGCAAGCCGGCTCGAGAGGCCGCCACGCGACCGCATGTGGCGCCCACGGTCCTAGACCGTGACAAGGAGTTCTCCAGCGGCTCCCGCATTCACCTTGACGCCCTTACCGATCGGCAGGTCGAAAATCTCGCCACCCTCGCCGAACTCTGGGGCTTTCTCAAGTACCACCACCCGGCGGTCACATCGGGCCGGCACAACTGGGACTTCGATCTCTTCCGCGTGCTGCCGAAGGCGCTCGCGGCCAGCACGACGCCTGAGCTCAACGCAGTCCTTCTTGTGTGGATCGACAGCCTCGGCCCCATCGCGAAGTGTTCTCCCTGCGCTGCCAAGCCGCACGGACAGCTTCGCCCGGACCGGGCCTGGCTCAACGATCGCA
The DNA here is from genome assembly GCA_040388825.1 of Acidobacteriota bacterium. Lineage (GTDB taxonomy): Bacteria > Acidobacteriota > Terriglobia > Terriglobales > Acidobacteriaceae > Granulicella. The sequence goes on from JAZKBC010000033.1 coordinate 27,880, forward strand.
AGCGCTTCGGCCCCGCGCTCGCTTCGAAGTTGC
>JAZKBC010000033.1:27922-30338 GCA_040388825.1 Acidobacteriota bacterium
TTAGGTCATAATGCTGATCGATCCTTTTGAGGAAACCTACTCGAAAATCGCCTTCCCCGACTCCGGCTATCAATTGCTCACGCTCTTCCGCTGGTGGAACGCGATCGAGTATTGGTCTCCCGACCGCGCACAACTGCCCGACCTGCATCGCACACTGCGCGCTTACATTCGGCCAATCGCTCTCGCGAAAACGAAAGACGAGTTCACGATGGAAATCATGAAACTCATTGGCGAGGCGCGCGACACCCACGCAAACCTCTGGAGCTCGATGGGCGTGCGCCCGCCCTCCGGCCAATGCGCCGCGCCGGTGGCCCTGCGGCACATCGATTCCGGTTTCGTCGTCTGGGACGTGCGCGATACGGCGTCCGGCCTGCAGCGCGGAGACGTGATCGAGAGCCTCGATGGCCATCGCGCCAATGAACTCGCAGCGCAGTGGTCCCCTTTTTACGACGACTCCAACCCAGCCGCCCGCTGGCGCGATCTATCGCATGAGTTAACCAGCGGCTCCTGCAGTCCAGTCCAAATAGGAATTCTCCGCAACGGCCAGGCGCTGCAGCTCAACGTCAAGCGCACGCATCCAACAACCGCCGCGACGGTCGATTTCCACGATCACGGCGGCGACGCCTTCCGCATGCTGTCCGACGACGTCGCCTACCTCGACCTCGGCTCGTCGAAGATCGCCGACATTCCCGGCTACATCGAACGCGCGCAGCACACGCGCGGCATGGTGCTCGATCTGCGCGACTACCCCGCGCAGTTCATGGTGTTTGCGCTCGGACAATCGCTCGTCGACAAGCCCACCGTCTTCGCGCGCCTCACCGCGCCCGATCTCGCCAACCCCGGTGCCTTCGAATTCGTTCACGAAGAAACATTGCATCCGCGGCAGCCGCGCTACACCGGTCGCATCGTGATCCTCGTCGACGAAACCTCGCAGAGCCAGGCAGAGTTCACAACCATGGCTCTGCGTTCCGTTCCCGGAGCGGTTGTGGTCGGCAGCCAGACCGCCGGTGCCGACGGCGACGTTTCGACCATCCCGTTACCCTTCGGTATGAGCACGATGATCAGCGGCCTCGGCGTCTACACGCCGCAGGGTCAGAGCACGCAGCAGGTCGGCATCGCGCGCGACGTCGAAGCAGTTCCGACGGCCGATGGCATCGCCGCCGGCCGCGATGAAGTGCTCGAAGTCGGCATCCGTCAGATCCTCGGCGGTGCTGCATCGCAGGCCGACGTGGAAAAGATGGCGCGGCGATAATAGGTTGCCCGGGTTGCTGTGGCTGGTGCGGGACTGTAGCCTGCCCCTCCGATCAGCTATCCTTGCACCATGGCGTCTTCCAGCACCGAGGATCTCCAGTTTCCGCCAGCCACCGGGGCCGAGGCCGATCCTCCCTTCGATGGCAAGCCGCCCTTCGAATCGTGGGGCCGTTACCCGCGCTATAAGGCAGACATCGTTCCGCTGCACTGGCAGCAGGACTTTCCCCGCGCCATCGACGGCGTGCACCATGGCGCTCTCGCCGTCGGTATGGGACGCAGCTATGGCGACGTCTGCCTTCTCAAAGATGGAACGCTGCTCCCTACCACGTCGATGAATCGCCTCCTCGCATTCGATGCCGCCACGGGTCTGCTCACTGCCGAAGCCGGCATGTCGCTCGCTGAGATTCTCGACTTCGCCGTACCCCGCGGCTACTTTCTGCCCGTCACACCCGGCACCAAGTACGTCACGCTCGGCGGCGCGATCGCCAACGACATCCACGGCAAGAACCACCACATCGCTGGAACCTTCGGCTGCCACATCACGCAGTTCGAACTCGTCCGCTCCGACGGCACGCGCCTCCACTGCTCGCCCACCGACAACCCCGACTTCTACTCTGCCACTATTGGCGGCCTCGGTCTCACCGGAGTCATCACCTGGGCGCAGCTTCGGCTCAAGCCCATCGTCAGCCGCCGCATCGACTTCACCGGCATCCAGTTCCACGGCATCGACGAGTTCCTCGACCTCACCCGCCAGTCCGCCAACGTCGAGTACACCGTCAGCTGGGTCGACGTTACCTCGACCGGAAAAAACTTCTGCCGCGGCGTCTTCATGCAGGGCGACCACTCGCAGATGCCTGCGCCGCTTACGCCTTCCGGAAAGCCCAAACTCGTCATGCCGTTTGAGTTCCCAGGCATGGCCCTGAACCGCTACAGCGTCGCGGCCTTCAACACGCTCTTCTTTCATAAGCAGATGAAGTCCCGCGTCAGCACGCTGCAGGACTACGAGCCGTTCTTCTATCCGCTCGACGCCGTCCTCAAGTGGAATCGCATGTACGGCAAGCGCGGTCTGCTGCAGTTCCAGTACGTCATCCCGTGGGAGCACGCGCGCGAAGGCACCATCGCCATCCTGCAGGCCGTCGCCAAGTCCGGCCTCGCCAGCTTCCTT
>JAZKBC010000033.1:30348-31746 GCA_040388825.1 Acidobacteriota bacterium
TACCGTCGATAACTTTGCGGACGGTGAACATGGCGCCAGCTTCCTTGCCGTGCTCAAAGCCTTCGGCGACGTCCCTTCGCCCGGCATGATGAGTTTCCCCAAACCCGGCATCACGCTCGCGATGGACTTCCCCATCAAGCCGGAGAAGAGCTTCGCGCTCTTCGATCGCCTGGCCATCATGACCAACGAGTTCGGCGGCCGCCTCTATCCTGCCAAGGACGCGCGCATGACCGCCGATCAGTTCCAGACCTTTTATCCGCAGTGGCAAAAGTTTGCCCGCTATAAGGACCCGGCGCTCACCTCGAGCTTCTGGGAGCGCGTCGTAGGCGCCAGCTTCGACGGCTCTTCCGCCGTGAAAGCGAGCACGCGATGAGTGATCCCAACGCACCGAATACGCTACCGCCCGAGCCCGTACTGCCCGTTCGCCAGGACCGCGATCCGGAGCGCGAGTTGTCCCACGAAACGCCAGCGCTCAACCCAACTGCTTCGGCGCCATCGCACGCAATACCCAAACGCATCCTCGTCCTCGGTGCCACCTCCGGCATGGCAGAAGCCTGCATCCGCCGCTGGGCCGCCCGCGGCGACAGCCTCTACCTCGTCGCCCGCAACGCCGACAAACTGGCCGCCGTAGCCGCCGACGCACAGGTGCGCGGAGCCTCTTACGTCGACACCGCCGTCGCCGATCTCGACGACACCGCGGCGCACTCCGAAGTACTGGCCCGCGCCATCAACTCGCTCGCCGGTCTCGATGTCGCATTTCTCGCTCTCGGCGTTCTCGGCGATCAACCCGCTGCCGAGCGCAGCTTCGCCACAGCTGACCAGATCCTGCACACCAACTTCATCGCTCCGGTCAGCCTGCTCACCTGGCTCGCCAACTACTGCGCCCAGCGCCACAGCGGAACCCTCGCCGTGCTCTCCTCGGTAGCCGGCGAACGCGGCCGCAAGTCGAACTACATCTACGGCAGCTCAAAGGCCGGTCTCACTGCGTTCACCGACGGCCTTCGCAATCGCATCGATCGCGAAGGCGTCCGCGTAATCACCATCAAGCCCGGCCCGGTGAAGACCGCCATGACCGAAGGCATGAAGGACCACGCAAAGATGGCCGACCTCGACGAGGTAGCCGACACGCTGGTCAAAGTGATCGACAACGGCGCAGACATCGTCTACGTCCCCAGTCACTGGCGCATCATCATGGCCGTCATCCGCGCCATTCCAGAGTGGTTCTTCAAGAAGCTCAACCTCTGAGCAGATCGGAGCACGGAGCCACCTTCTGCAGCAAACAAAAAAGCCTGGCGTCGAACCCCGCAATCTTCCGCGAGCATTCGAGCCAGGCTCTCTGTATTTCAGGTCGTCGCGGCTTGCAGGCGGCCTACACCTGGAGGTGTTCCTGCATTGCGG
>JAZKBC010000033.1:31756-44544 GCA_040388825.1 Acidobacteriota bacterium
CCCACGACCGGTCAGGCTTTAGAAATCCAGTCGCAGAGAGAACTGCGCTACGCGGAAGCCGGTAGACGTTCCCGTGATCTGGCCGAAGTTCGAAGCATTGTTGATGATGTTCACCGCCGGCGTTCCGAACGATGCACGATTCAGAGCGTTGAAGGCGTCCGCGCGGAAGGTCAGGTTCAGATCCTTCGACGGAATGATGGCAAACGTCTTCGCGAGCCCAGCGTCCAGGTTGAAGTACTTCGGCCCGATGATCAGGTTACGGTTTCCGTACTCCAAGCCGATAGGCCCACGGAACTCGCTAAGCACCTTGGCTGCTCCAGCCGCGCCGCCGGCGAATCCGTAAACCGTCTGCGAAGCGTGGTTGACGTTGACACTGCTCTTCAGATCGCTCTTGCTGCCGGTGAAGATAGCCGGGTCGGCATTGTCGAAGGAAGCCAGGTAGGACGTTGTGTACGGCGTCACCATCAGGCCGCTCCGGAATGAAGGTAGAGCAGAGATTGCCCAGCCGCCAATCACTTCGTCGACCCAGCGGCTGGAGGTCGCCATGTACGTGCGTCCGTGTCCAACCGGCAGATCATACGTTACGTCCCCCGTGATGGTGTGACGCACGTCGAAGTCCGAGTTCGCGCGGCATGCCCGCGGACGGGTGATGTCGCAGATCATGCCGGTGTTGCTGAACAGCGCATTGCCGTTCGCGGTCAGCGACGTGTTGTCGATGGAGTGCGCCCAGGTGTAGTTGAACCCGTAGCGCAGCCCGTGCCATTTACTCTGGCTGACGCTCAGAAGCAAAGCGTGATAGTTGGAGTTTCCCTTGTTGGTCAGGAAGGTGTTCGATCCGAACTGCGAGGGGATACCCATGTTGGTGGGCAGGAAGCCGGACAGGCCGTAAATCTGGGTGTAATAGCCCAGCGTATACAACGCGTCCGCTATATCACCGTAAGGTCCTTGCGTGCCAATCAACCGGTTCACGAAGTTCGTGGTGTTGCCGTAGCCGTAAGCCGAGCCATACGGCGCCATCACATCCTCGAACCACGGCTGCGGTGTCAGGGCGCACTTGCTCAGCGACGTACCAGCTGCAAGGCAAGCGCGTGTCTGCGTGGTCAGGCCGGCGAAAGCCTGCGCCATCGTCTGCGTCGATTTGCCGGTGTAGTCGGGAACGTCCAGCACTTGGCCAGCGTCGGCGTCGGCCAGCAACCTGCGTCCCAGGCGACCAGCGTAGTCAAGTTTCACCAGCATGTGGCTTCCGAACTTCTGCTGAATGCCGAGATTGAGAGCAATCGAATACGGATCCTTCAAGGTCGGGTCGACAATGAAGTTGGTATCGCCGTCGCCAAGACCCCATGGCTGGTAAGCCACGCCGGTGATGTCTCCGTTTGCGTTATCCACGAAGGGTGTGTACGGCACCGACAAGGGAGCCGGCGCAGGATTCAGGCTCGATGAGTAGGACAGGTTCGATCCCACGCGCGGGTCGGTGGCCAGCGAGGCGTTGATGGTGGACTTGCCGAAGTTCGCGGTTTGCGAGTTCGAGAACAGATACGAGATCTGATCCTGAAGGAAGTTGATTGCGTTGATTACCGTACGGTCATAGACGATGCCCCCACTGCCGTGGACCACAGTGTTGTCTCCAACCGCATACGCGAACCCGATTCTCGGAGCGAAATCCTTGTAAGAAGGGTTGTACAGGGACGGTCCGTTGTTCACCTTTCCGCCCAGGACCACGCTGTAGATGGGCAGGCCCGTTACGCTGGTGTTACCCGCCGCCGTCTGCTTCAGGCGAGCGTTCACGTAGTTATCGAGTGTCGTCTGCTCGTGGCTCGTCGTATTGGTGCGTTCCACGGACTCTTCGCCGTGCGCTTCGTAGGGAACGCTGTAGTACTGATAGCGAACGCCATACGTCACGGTCAGCTTCGGAGTCATCTTCCAGGTGTCGCCCACGTACGCTTCCGTCTCGTAAAAGCGATACGCACGCGGGCCGCCGGTGCCGGCTGCTACAGCCTTGCCTGTGTTGTCGTAGTTGTAGTTGGTGGAAATAGTGCCGATCACGCCCAGGGTGCTCGCAAACAGGCTGTCATAGTCGCCCGTTGCCGTCGTGCCCGTGTAGATGTCACTCGGACGCACCGACGGGTTGGCGCCGCCCAAGCCGCCACTGAGTGCGGCGCCGGTATCGCCGAGGGACACGAAGTTAAAGTTGTTGATCAGGTTGCTGTTCGTTTTGATGAACTTGAACTGGCCGCCGAACGTCACGTTGTGCGATCCAAGCTGCCAGTTGAAGTCGTCGCGAACCACCGGGATCGGTACGCGACGCTTTTGCCCGTTCGTGCCGGAGTACGGTGCTGAAAGCCCCGTGAGGCTGTAGGCGTTCGCGCCCGTAGGATTGTACGAGTTTGGAAAGTTGAACTTCGAGATGTTGTCGCCGTAGTAGAACTGGTTGACCTTGTTCGAGCCGATCGTCCACACGTGGCTTACCACGTAGGCATAGCTGCGATCGATGAACGGATGCGTCACCGGGTCACTTGGGAAGACCGGTAGAGACGAGGTCGAGTTGCGGCGATTGATGGTGAAGCGCCCGAAGACGCGCTGGTGCGGTGTGAGGTTGTAGTCAACGCGACCGACGTAGGTCGTCGAGAGGTCGGGGGTTGGGTACGTAAAGCGGTAACCGGCGGTGTTCACACCGTCGCCGGCGCTTTGGTCGTTCGGCGCTGGATAGCGGCCCTTCACGAAGCTCAGCACGTTTGCGTTGAATCCGGTACCCGCTGGATCGAGCGCCTGTACCTGCGCGGCAGAAAGTGAGCTGATGCAAGTCGGTGTTGTATTGATGCGGCTCTGATTGTTGCAGCCCGCGCCGTTGTTGATGTAGTTCAATGTCGGTGTGGAGCCGGTCAGGTTCGCCAATGGAACCGTGCGCTCCGCAGTCTGCGATTGGATGATGCGTGAATCATCGAGTTCGAAGAAAAAGAAAGCCTTATCCTTCATGATCGGACCGCCCAAGTTGCCGCCGAACTGGTTCTGAATCAAAGGAGTCCGGCGCAGACCGATCAGATTGTTGAACCACGAATTGCTCTCTGTGGTCGTGTCGCGGTGATACTCATGAATGTTGCCGTGCCAAGAATTCGTGCCGCTCTTCGTGACCAGTTGGAACTGTCCGCCGCTGCCCGTACCCACCGAGGGAACGAGGCCCGCTACGGCTGCCGAAAACTGCTCGACCGAATCCACCGGGGCGGTGCCCACGATCGCAAATGTCGTGCCGGCCGCGATATCGTTCACGTCCAGGCCATCCACCGTCACTTCAGTCTGGTCGATGCGTGCGCCGGTCACGGCGCCTGAACTGAAATCAACGCCAGGTTGCAACCGGAACAGCGTCGTAATTCCGTTCCTGCGGTCCTGAATTGGGAGCTCGTTCAGCAGATGCACGTCGATGTTGTTGCCCACGGTTGCATCCGTCGTATCCAGGGTCACCTGGTTTCCTGCGGAAACCTCAACAACTTCCGATTTGCCAGCCTGCAGCTTGGCGTCCTGGGTCCGCGTTTTGCCCACGCTCAGTGCGATTCCCGTCACTTTGGTGTCCGCGAACCCGGAGTGCTGAAACAGCACGGCATAACCTTCGGTCGGGGGCACATTCGTAAAGTGATAGACACCCTGCTTGTCAGTCGTCTGCGTGAAGCTTAGACCGTTGGAACGGTTCGACAGAATCACCGTAGTGCCGGGCAATGCTGCACCCGTGTTGTCCGTGACCACACCCGTCATGGACGAAATGTCCTGTGCCTTCACAAGCGACGGTAAGGTGGCAAGGAAGAGTAGTACGAATCCAAATCTGGTTAGAAACCGTTTCATTCGAGCAGCCTCCTGGCATTAGGGGAAATTGGGCTTCGGGACTTTCGAGCGGCCTGGGACGACGTTGTCGACAGTGCCCAAAAGCCAATAACCGACGAAAAGTGGCGAATCGTCACAAAGTAAAGCAATTTCGTCGCCAAAGCTAACCAAGTCAGAAATCCACAAAATCCCCGATTTGTCGCAGAAAGAGGGTCGTGCACCTCCGTAGATATGTAGCGCAAACGTAAGCTTGGGAGAATAAATCCGTTAAACTGGATAATCCAAGGTAAATCCCATACCCTTACCGAGGGTCCGTAGCCTCGGTTGTCCCGCCACGAATCTACCCTCGGTCAATGGGCGCGACTCCCCGGCGAAACATTCTTACTGCTGCTGCGCCTGCTGATGCTGCCGCTTCATCGGAGCCGGCTGCTCGGGCAGCGCCTGCGCCTTTTCCACCAGCATCGACCAGTCTTCCGGCACCGGAAGCTCGCGATCCAGCACCGGTGTGCCTTCGCTCGGCTCCACCCGCACGGCGACCGACAGCTCGCTCTTGGTCCGCCCCCGGAACAGCCCATGCGTCGGTGGAACATCCGAATAATCGCGCCCAATGGCCGTGCGAATGTGCCGATCGCCGGCGATCAAATTGTTCGTCGGATCGAATCCCACCCACCCCAACTCGGGCAGCAGCGCCTCCACCCAGGCATGGGTGGCCGAGCTCTCCGAGCGGTCGTGCAAACCCTCTCCATGGAACAGATATCCGCTCACATAACGGCAGGGAATCCGCAGCCGCGACCGCACCAGCGTAATCATCACGTGCGCAAAGTCCTGGCAAACTCCAGCCTTGGTTCCCAGCGCCAGGTCAATCGGCGAGTCCGCCTTGGTCGACTTCGGCTTGTAGTCAAAGTAGTGGTACAGCTGGTGATTCAGCTCCCGCAGCACACTGAGCGGATCGCCTTTTCGCTCGAGCTTTAGTTCGTTACCCAACACTTCCAATGACTCTGTCGGGGTCGCAAACTCGCTCGGAAGCAGCATCTCCCAGTAGTCGCCGGCGTGAACCAGCCGGTCCAGCTCCTCCCACGAGCCCTCCGGCAGCGACGCCGGCAGCTCGATGTGCGGCTGCATCTCCACCAGCGACTCCGCCACAATCACCAGTTGCCCATGCTGCCCCGGAATATCGAAGTGGTGCACATGGTTCGCCAGGTGATCGCGATAGCTAAACACCCGGCAGCGCGGGCTCACCGACAGGTGAAACGTCAGGCAGCGCTGGTTCTGGTCCGAGCGCGGATGCATCCGCGTCTCCATGATGCTTTCGCTGACCTGCGTCTTGTACAGGAACTTCGTCAGGTGTCGGATCGAGTAATACATCGGTCCCTCCGGGCGGCGCAGTAATGTCTTTCCCAGCTCTTCCAGCACATCCATGATCGTTCTTCGCGTTCCTGGGCGATTGGTTCTCGCCGTCTTGCGGTTATGCTTCGCGCATCGCCTACCCGGCCAGAGCAGCCTGGATCGAGTAGTCGACGTAAAGGTGATAGATCGTCTCGTGGATGCTCTGGCACTGCTTCTGAATGCCGCGCAGATAAGCCACCACGTCTCCGGAAAGAATCTCGTCAACGCTCGCATACGTCAGCGAAGCACTCAATCTTCCAGCAATCCTCTGCAACTCTTCAGCCCGGCTCTTGCCGGCCACTTGCTGGATCGATCCCAGTGCCTTCTGCAGACTCTCAATCGAGAACCGCAGCGAGTGCGGAAACTCTTCGTCCAGCAGCAGAAATTCGAGAATGCGTTCCGGCGTCATGTCTGCCGTATACACCTTGCAGTAAGCCTCAAACGCCGTCGCCGACCGCAGCAGCCCCATCCACTCCAGGTACTCGTTGCCCTCGATCACGCGATCCGGTTCCGACCACACATCCTCGTGATAAGCCTCCAGCAAGATCGCAGTCGCTGTAGCGCGCTCGAGATACCGCCCCACCTGGATAAAGTGCCAGCCCTCGCCATGGCTCATCGTAGAGTCGGTTACACCCTGGAACTGGTGCACGGCCTCCATCACCCGCTGCAGGAACGCCACCGGGGCCTCGCTCGCGTCCTGGTACTCGGCGGCCTTGCCCATCAACTTCACCTCGGGGCTGGTCGCCTCCAGGTAAAGCGTGTTGAGCTGGTGCCACTGTTCGGTCGAGATCTGTTCGCGCACATGCCGCGCATTTTCCCGCGCCGCCATAATGCAGCTGATCACCGAAGACTTGTAGGAGGTGTCGAACGTCATCCCATGCGCCAGCGCGTATGGATTGCCTTCCCACTTCACGCGCTTGGGCTTGCCCAGCGCCTGCAGCAGCCGCAGCCAGCGATGGTCGGAGCTCGTCGAGCTCTCATCCAGCATCAGGTTCAGATTCACATCGAGCAGGCGCGTCGTATGCTCGGTCCGCTCAAGATAGCGCGACATCCAGTAAAGAGAATCGGCAACGCGGGAGAGCATACTTCACTCTACACTGGCTTTCCGGCCCAACTCGTGAGGATTCCATGAGGAACGGAAATTTGCCCGGGCACCGCGCTTACGGCTTCGCTGGCGCAGCCTTCATCAAACCGAGGAACACCTTTTCGAACCGCTCCAGATCGAGCGACTCCTGCACATGCACCAGCTGCACGGTGCGGTTGGGCCGGTTGGCGGCGTCCCACGTCAGCGTATCGCCGTAGTTCGGTCCATGAGCGATGTTCACGTCGACGTACAGATCGCGTTCCTTGGTGATGATTCCTGGATCCAGCCACGCGGCCGCTTCCAACTCGTCCCAGCAGTAGCCGAACTCGTTGGTGTACTTCGCGAGGTAGTCAGCGGATGGCGTCTTCGCCGCAGCGATCTCCGCCAGCATCTCCTTCGTAAACCGCGTCTGGATGGAAATATCGGTCGTAGTCAGCTCGACGCGCGGCCACTGGGTCTTCAGCACCATATGCGCCGCTTCGGGATCGAACCAGAAGTTGAACTCATGCCGCGGATGCGTCGCGAACTCCGGGTCGGCGGTCTGCGGAGAAAGACTTCCGCCCATAATCACAAGGCCCTTGGTCAGCGCCACAAACTCCGGATCAATCGCTACAGCCAGCGCAATATTGGTCAGCGGTCCCGCTGCATAGATCGTCACCTGGTGTGGATGCGCCCGCACCTGCCGGATCAGAAAGTGGGCTGCATCTTCGTTGAGCGGTTTCGTCGTGGGCGCTCCTTCGGCAAGCAAAGGCACCACAAACGGCCCATGATACGGCCGCGCCGGCTTCGAATCCCATGCCCCGTACCACGCAAGGCTGCCATTCTCCGCCCGGTCCATCATCGCTTCCTCGCGCGTATGCATCAGCGGAAACACCGCCCCCGGCACCACGGGAACGTCCGTGTGATGCGTCAGCTCCAGCATCCGCAGCGTATGCTGCACCTCTTCCGGCTCCCACCCATCGCCGCTCACCATCGTTATGCCCAGTACGCGCACCTGCGGCGACTGCAGCATCACCAGCATCGACATCTGGTCCGACCCACCCGGCCCTGAACCATCCTGATCGATCAAGACAAGCCGCTGCGCTCTGCCAGCCACCGCGGCCAGTAACAGCACGAATCCAACTCGAAGAAACGTCACATGCGCTCCCTGGCAAACTTTATCGGAGGCGCTTAGCTCGCCTTCTTCTGTAGCAGTTGGCCGTTAGTGCCAGGCTTCCAGCCTTCTTTCCTTCGTTTCGCGGCCAGTTCTAAATTGAAGTGGCGGTCGGGAATGTCGGAAGTGTCAATTAAATCGTCCGGCATTTCGGCCAGTCGTTTCAGTTGCTCGATCGCTTCCGCGCTGAGCGGGTCATCAGATGTCATTCGCACGGTTTTGCTCATACTCCCTCCTTTCCATCGGAACAGCCCTTCTTGCTGAAATCATACGCACAAAGACGTCGCCGGCGAAAGCTTCTTCCAAATGCGCGACAACGATCACGGCAATCCCACTAGCCGTCCCGACTGTCCGCCAGCGATGTTCGCCATCGACTACCGAATCTTCCTCAGTCATCCGATAGGGATCGAAGAACACAGTTCGGGCTGCGTCGAAGGAGATGCCATGTTTATCGAGGTTCTCCTTCGCTTTCTCATCGTCCCATTCGAAGAAGATGGCCATCTAACTCAGAACCCACGTATCCTTCGACCCGCCGCCCTGCGAGCTATTGACCACCAGCGACCCGCGCTTCAGCGCCACGCGCGTCAGCCCTCCCGGCACAATCGTCACCTTGTCGCCGTACAGCACATACGGTCGCAGGTCCACATGCCTCGGCTCCAGCTCATCGCCAATCAGGCACGGAGCCCGCGAGAAACTGATCGTCGGCTGCGCAATATAGTTCCGCGGGTTCGCCTTGATCTTCTCCGCAAACTGCTCCCGTTCCTTCGGAGTCGCATGCGGTCCGATCAGCATGCCATAGCCTCCACTCTCGCCCACGGCCTTCACCACCAGCTTGTCGAGATTGGCCAGCACATGCTGCCGCTCCTTATCCACCGAGCACAGGAACGTCTTGATGTTCGGCAGAATCGCATCCTCACCCAGGTAGTACTTGATGATCGTCGGCACATACGCATACAGCGCCTTGTCGTCAGCCACACCCGTTCCAAAGGCGTTCGCCAGCGTCACATTGCCCGCGCGATACGCATTGAACAGCCCGCTGGCACCCAGGATCGAGTCACCCCGGAACGCCATCGGATCGATGAAGTCGTCATCTACGCGCCTGTAGATCACATCCACGCGCCGCAGCCCGCTCGTCGTCCGCATGTAGCAGACGTTGTCGTGCACCACCAGGTCGCGGCCTTCCACCAGCTCAATACCCATCTGCCGAGCCAGATAAGCATGCTCGAAGTAAGCGGAATTAAAAACGCCCGGCGAAAGCAGCACGATGTTCGGCTCCGGCCGTCCTTCCGGCGCCAGCGACCGCAGCGTGCTCAGCAGCACCTGCGTGTAATGCTCAATCGGCCGCACGTTGTAGTTCCGGAAAAGCTGCGGAAAGATCCGCTTCATCACGCGCCGGTTGGTCAGCATGTAGCTCACCCCCGAAGGCACGCGCAAATTGTCTTCGAGCACCGCAAACGTGCCATCCTGCAGCCGGATCAGGTCCGTTCCGCAAACTGCGATATACACATTGCGTGGCACCTGCAGACCGCACATCTGCCGCCGGAACTGCGGACACGCGTACACCAGCTCACGTGGCACCAGCCCATCCTTCAGGATCCGGCCTTCGTTATAGATGTCCTTCAGAAACAGGTTCAGCGCCGTAATGCGCTGCGTCAGCCCAACCTCGACACGTTCCCACTCGGCTGCCGTAATGATGCGCGGCAGCAGGTCATACGGAAAAATTCTCTCCGTACCCTCATCGCGGCCGTACACGGTAAACGTGATGCCCTGGTTCAGGAAGCTCAGGTCGGCAGCCTGCTTGCGCCGCTGCACTTCATCCTGCGGCAGCTCCGCAAAGTGCCGCAGCAGGGGACCGTAATGCCCGTGCAGCTCCCCCGCGCCGGCAAACATCTCGTCGTACGCTTCGTCGAGCTTGTAATTCCGCAGCGATTCCAGCTGCAGAGGGTCGAATGCGGCTTCCGGCGCAACCTTGTCCATGTGCGCTCAGTATAGCGTGACCCTTATTTCCGGCCGAAAGCGCCTCACTTCGCCGGCGGCGCAGAGACCACCATCTCCATCCGCGTCCACTTATCCAGGATCAGCGGGCCCTTGATCGCCATCACCACCCCAGACGCGCTCCCATTGCCTGACGCAAACAGCAGCACACCCTTGATGTTGCTCGTCACCTTGACGCCGTTCACCGCTGTCGTCGTCTTCGCACTCGGGCTGTTGTTGGCGTCATCCATCGCGCCCATCACCGCGTCCGCGTGCATCGTCGCATCGGTTGACTGCCCGCTGCCCACATCGATCTTCTCAATCTCGTCGGCGTGCGAAGGTCTCAGCTCCAGCATTGCCACATGCACCGGAACTGCAGACCCTCCCTTAACCACCGCCGTATTGAAAACCAGTACCAGCCCCGAGTTCTTGTGAGCCTTATCCTGGTTCACCGCCTTCAGCACGGTTCCGGTCAGCTTTGTCCCTTTGGGCAGTGTGGTACTGTTCACCGTTGCCGCCGCCTGCAGCACAGCGCTGATCTTGTCGCCCGGCTTTGCAAACGTGGTATCCAGCGTCTCGTCCAGCTTGGCCTCAACCGTCGCCGCCGCCTCCTTGTTCGCGGCCGGAGCCTGCGCTCCCGCAACCATCGCCAACCCCAGTACTGCCGCCTCTACGCTCCAAAATCTCCACTTGCGCATCACTCATTCTCCTTGGTCAATCCGAACGGAATCATAACCGAAACCTCCGCCATGGATTCCCTCAGTGCCGCAAACCGAAAGCGCCGGGCAAGTGCCACCTCCCCCGAACAGCTTTAGCGACAGCGTTTTCAGCGTCCGATTGCCCGCATTTCAACCGCTGGCCCGACCGTCAACCACTTCTTCTCAACCTCAAACGTCACCACGCTCAAAGCCTCCACCAGCAGAATCAAGTACGGTATCCCGAGCACCCCTGTCGCCATAACGGGATGCCGGAGCAGCACAAACTCCTCCAGGACCCCGGCAAAAACCACGACAAAGCAGAACGGCAGCAGGAAAAACGCCGCAAACCATGCAATCCTGGGCTGGTTGCGCAGCTGCTGGAACGCCTCCACCAGCGGCGGCAGGCACACACCCCAAACCACCACCACGGTTAGCCAGAACACCAGCGGATGCCGCCCAAACATCAGCCTGCCCGCATATTGCTCATCGTTCTGCCCCAGTAGCACAAACAGCATCCGATTGACCGGAAAGTTCGCAAACACCAGCGCGAACCCCATCATCCGCCGCGGCTCGCTCTTGCTCCGCAGCATCACGTAGCCAGCCCACATCAACCCAAATGTGAAAACTGGCCCCGCCAGCGCCGCCCAGTAGCGTTTCACCACGCTTGCATCGCATCCGGCCGCCAAGGTGAACGAGTTGAACGTCTTCGTCCCAAACCCGCCGCACAGCGCCGCACCGGCAAAATGATGGGCAAACTCGTGCGAAGTGCCGCACAACATCGTAAGCGCGGCGAAAGCCACGACGTACCGCCACGTAATGCGAAGGGTCATGCTCCCGATACGCCCGCCCGTAACCTCCAGTTCCACAAATAATTAGTTGCCGGACTTATAAGTTACCGGGCGAACAAACAGCCAAAGGTACCCACGGTGCGCTAAACTGAAAGGGACGCGCTTTTCGCGATTTTTCCCCACAGACAACATCAGCGCCAGATAGGAAACCCCCTTCGCAGTGAGCACCTCGACCGCCCAGCCCATTCGCAACATCGCCATCATCGCCCACGTCGATCACGGCAAAACCACCCTCGTCGACGCGATGTTGCGCCAGTCCGGCACCTTCCGTGCCAACGAAGCCGTCGCCGAGCGCGTCATGGACTCCAACGACCTCGAAAAAGAGCGCGGCATCACCATCCTCGCCAAAAACACCGCCATCCAGTATCACGACTCCAAGATCAACATCGTCGATACCCCCGGCCACGCCGACTTCGGCGGAGAAGTTGAGCGCGCCCTCAAGATGGTCGACGGCATCCTCCTGCTCGTCGACGCCTCCGAAGGCCCCCTGCCGCAGACCCGCTACGTTCTGTCCAAGGCCCTCGAAGCCCATCTCACTCCCATCGTCGTCATCAACAAGATCGACCGCCCCGACGCCCGCGTCCAGGAAGTCCTCAACGAGGTCTACGACCTCTTCATCGATCTCGACGCCGACGAGTCCGTCCTCGACTTCCCCGTCATCTACACCAACGGCAAGCTCGGCACCGCCACCATGGACATCAACGTCCCGGGCACCGACCTCCAGCCGCTCTTCGAGTTGATCTTCCAGACCATCCCGGCGGCTCCCGGCACGCCCGACGGCGACCTCCAGGTCCTCGTCACCAACCTCGACTACTCCGACTACCTCGGCCGTCTTGCCATCTGCCGCGTCTTCAACGGCACGCTCAAAGCTGGCGAGGAGATCAACCTCTCCCGCATCGACGGCACACTCCAGACCGTGAAGATCACCAAGCTCTTCACCTTCAACGGCCTCAAGCGCACAGACACGGATATCACCGAAACCGGCGACATCATCGCCGTCGCCGGCATCCCCGAGATCACCATCGGCGAAAGCTTCTGCGCCCTCGAGAACCCCAAGCCGCTGCCTATCATCAAGATCGACGAGCCCACCATCGCCATCGTCTTCTCGGTGAACAACGGCCCGTTCGCCGGCCGCGAAGGCAAGCTCGTCACCTCGCGCAACATCAAGGAGCGCCTCGAAAAGGAACTCCTCACCAACGTCTCCATCCGCGTCGAAGACACCGGCACCCCGGACAACTTCAAGGTCCTCGGCCGTGGCGAGCTCCAGCTCTCCGTGCTCATCGAAATGATGCGCCGCGAAGGCTTCGAGCTCATGGTCTCCCGTCCCATGATCGTCACCAAGCGCATCGACGATCAGCTCATGGAGCCCTCCGAGCTGCTCACAATCGACATCCCGGAAGCCTTCGTCGGCACCGTCATCGAACGCCTCGGACCAAGAAAAGGCGAGATGATCAAGATGGCGAACCACGGTTCAGGCCGTGTCCGCATGGAGTTCAAAGTCCCGTCGCGCGGCCTCATCGGCCTCCGCAACGAAATGCTCACCGAGACCCGCGGAACCATCGTCATGAACTCCATCGCTGGCGAGTACATCCCCTACACCGGCGAAATCCCGCAGCGTCCCTCCGGCGCGCTGATCTCCGATCGCCAGGGCGTCACCACGCTCTACGCGCTCGACGGCATCCAGGAACGCGGCGTGCTCTTCCTCGGCGACGGCGTTGAAGTCTACGAAGGCATGATCATCGGCGAGAACTCCCGCGACAACGATCTCGACGTCAACTGCGTCCGCGAGAAGAAGCTCACCAACATGCGCGCCTCCGGCTCCGACGACGCCGTCC
>JAZKBC010000033.1:44554-54287 GCA_040388825.1 Acidobacteriota bacterium
CCGTCCGTCTCGTCCCCTTCAAGGTCCTCACGCTCGAGCAGTCCATCGAGTTCATCGCCGACGACGAGCTCGTCGAGGTGACCCCAAAGACACTCCGCATGCGCAAGAAGATCCTCCAGGCCAACCGCCGCCCCAAGGGCAACCGCAGCGGCGCCCAGGCCGAGTAAGTCAACCTCAACAACAGCAAAGCCCTCCGTCAGCGGAGGGCTTTTGCTGTTGCATGTTTATCACGATGACATGCTCTACGGACGTTCTCGAATAGCTGCGGCTTCGCCGTCTTTAGGGCTGAAAGCCCGTCCCATCCCAGCCTAGGCCGAAGGCCTAGGTAGCAGGTGCAAGAGGTGAACAGAGCGCTGAAGGCGCGACACAAGAGGCAGATTGAAATTCACTCAGTTGAGGGATTGGCTCACGTCCCTTGAGCTGAGCATGTGCCACTGTCAAATTGTCATCGAGGTCGACAAAGCCAGGCTTGCCTTTGCCGAGCCTCGACTTGGCGAGTGCCAATTCGAACCTAGGATCGTCTGGGTGGATGGCGATGATGCCTTGGTTGAGTTCCGAATCGATAAACGAGAATTCGAAGTACGAATTGCGCCCGGTTGACGCGCCAAAGTCCGTGACTAAGCTGCATGAGAATTTGATCAAAATTGCCTCCGTTTCGCTGCGATTCTAACGGCAGGAGGCCATTTCTCCATTGGCTATGCGCGGTTTTCTGTCGGACGATCCTACCCTACGCATCTCCCCTGAACCGCATCCTCAAGCTGCACACGGTTCTTGTCGAACAATTCCACAGTGTCCGGATCCAGGCTTAGGCAGCCTTCTTCGCCAGTCTGTCTAGCGGAGTGACCCTCGGCTGCTCCTTCAGCCGCGCCTGCGCCAGATCGTAAGCAGCCTGCATCGCCATCCAGAACCGCGCGGTACTGAGTCCCGCTGCTTCCAGCCGCACCGCCAACTCTGGGCTGATCGCCGCTCGCCCATTCACCACCCGCGACAACGAAACGCGGCTAAGCCCAAGCCCTCGCGCAGCCTCGGCAATGCCGATATTGAGGCCGTCGGGTCCAATATTCTCTTTCAACAATTCGCCGGGATGCGGTGGAATCTTCATCAGCACATCCTACGGCAGCTTCCCCTGAATCGCATCCTCAAGCTGTACATGGTTCTTATCCAGCAAGTCCCCCAGCGCCCGATCCAGCTCAATCCTTGCCTTCATCCAGTTCGACCGCGCCGCAATCTCCGTCGACTTCGCCTGCGCCAGGTACGCCTCATTCTGCAGCACGGACAAATCCGTCGACTGCCCCACCGTCAGCTTGTCGCGCTCCGCCTGCAGCAGATTCGTCTGGTACTCGCGGCTATGCATGGCAGCCTCATACGCCGCTCGTGCCGTCTCCAGCGCCACCACCGCCGTCTCAATATCCTCGCGAACCTGCGCCGCCATCTTCTCCGTCCGCGCTTCCACCTGCCGCAACTGCACCACATCCCGAGCCGCATCGCTCTCGGCCACGCGATTGCGCAACGGCAGTGTCAACTGCACGCCCGCCTGCACAATCGTCGAAGTCCTCTGCCCGCCCGCGGCCAGCTCCTGCGGAGTCGCCGGCAGCCCCGTCCCCGTTGAGCCCAGCGTCTCGTACGGCTGCTCGTTGGCCCCGCGCGTCTCCACGTTCGCGTACAAGTTCAACTGCGGCAGCGCATTATTGCGGCTGGCCTTCGCGCTGATCCTGCCTGTCTCCACCTGCAGCTTCGCCTGCGCCAGATCCGGCCGCGCCGCCAACCCCTGCGCCACCAGCGAGTCCACATCCATCTGTTCCACGTTCTCCGGAACGACGATCCGATCCGTCGGGACAATCTCATCGAACTTCGCCTTGAACACCGGCGAAGCCGTCCGCAGCAACTCATCGCGCAGGATAATCTCCTGCTGCCGGTACAGCCCCTGTGCCTGGATCAGATCGAACCGGCTCGAGCTCTCCAGCGCCTGCGCGCGCATCAGGTCAATCGGAGCCAGCGTCCCCAGCTTCTCCTGTTCCTGATCGTCCGCGCGCATCTTCGTCGCCGCCTTCAGCGAGTCCTGCTTCACCGCCACGTTCTCGCCCAGCGAAACCAGGTCGTAGTACAGCCGTGACGTCCCGTAGATTGTATTCATCACCTGCTGCTCAAACAGCAGCCGCGAAATCTTCCGCCCCGCCTGCGCAATCCGCACATAGCGCAAACTCACATCGCGTCCGCGTCCACGCAGCAGCGGCTGTGTCAGCGTCACCGAAGTGCTCGGCGCATAGAAAGGATCGTACTTCGACGTCGCTCCATACAGCACCTCGGAGTTGTTGTTGACGATCGCCTCCAACTGCGCTCCCGTCGAGAACCCCTCCACGTACGCCAGGTTCAACTCCGCATAATTCTGCGCCAGCCCCGGCGGCACGTTCGTCGCACCGGCAATCGTCGTCAGGTTCACCGTATCCGACCGCCGCAGCCACCCCGCCTCGCCAATCAACTGCGGATCGAACAGCGGCACATTCGGCCCCGCCGAGTACGCTCCACCCGCACTCAACTCGGACAGCGACTGCGTCGTCGACGTCGTCGAGTTCAAACTCGTCAAATCCGTCACGGTCGGTGTCGTTGGGTTCGAGTTCACCGTATCCGCATTCAGCAGTGGAGAGCCTGGCCCGCCCACGCCATTCGCTGGCAGCGTCAGGCTATAGTCCAGCCCGCGCAAACTCCCGCCACCCGCCGCACGAACCTCATCCGTCCGCGCCAGCACCAGGTCGTAGCGCTCCGTCTCCACGTCGAGATTGTTTTCAATCGCCAGCGCAATCGCATCCGCCAGCGTCAGGTACAGCTTGCCGTCTCGAATCAGAGCATTCAGCCGCGTCTGATCACCCGCAAACAGCGGAGGCACAACCGGCCGCCGATAAGGTCCCAGCACTCCCCAGAAATCCGGAGCCAACCCCGTGACGCCTTCACGCCGCGGTAGGGAACTCCCATTCGCATCCTGCATCAACCGTGGCGTTGGCGCATTCGGCTCGGCCACCGGCCCACTCAACGCCGGAACCTCCGGCACCTGCAACTGCACCGCCGGTGCATTCGGCGTTGCGCTATCAGCGGGCACAGCCGCGGGAGCCTGCCCCTGCATCGCAGCGGCCATCAGCAACGCCGCTGCACCCACACCGCATTGATTGAGCGCTCTCATCGCTTGTTCTCGCTCGGTTTCTGCTCCGTTGTGGACGCGTCATGCTGCGGTCCCGGCGGTGGGCCCTGTGCCGGTGCAGTCTTGGTGGAGAAGTGCGTCTGCACGGCGCGTCCTTCCACCACATCGTCTGTCACATCCGTCACCACAACATCGCCCGCGTTCAACCCGGTCAACACTTCAACAGCATTGCCAAAGTCGCGTCCCAGCTGCACGGATACAAAGTGGATCTTGCCGTCCACCACCTTCGCCACCATCGGCTTGTCGTGGCGAATCGCAATCGTATCGCCCGAAACCGTCAGCGGAGCCTCCGCTCCATCGCGCGCCGGGAAGTTCACCATCGTGTACATTCCGGGGATCAGCTTGCCCGCGCGATTGTCCACCTGCACCTCGGTCAGCAGCGTCCGCGTGTTCGGATCGATCGCGTTCGACGTCCGCGTCACGTCCCCGGTCATTGTCACTCCCGGAATCTCCGCCACCGCCAGCTCCGCCTGCCCGCCAACATGGACTGCTGCCACATAGCTCTCCGGCACCGACACCAGAATCCGCAACCGTGTCACATCCGCCACCGCGAACAGCGGTCCGCCCTGCCCCGGGCTTTGCGCTGAAGTCGCCGCCGTACTCGCGCTCCCCGACGTCCCTCCGCTGTTCGACAACCCCGCCTGCGACGATCCACCAGCCGTCGAGCTTTGCCCCTGCGGCGCCGGTCCTGCTCCTCCGCTCGTCGCTCCCGCTGCGGAAATCAGCGCGCCCACATCCACATTGCGCTGCGTCACCACGCCACTGAACGGAGCCCGCACCTCTTCATATCCCCGCAGCGACTTCATCCGATCCACATTCGCGCGAAACGCCTCAACGTTCCTCTCCGCGGCCGACACATTCGCCACCTGCGTCTGGAAGTTCGTATCCTGCTGATCGCCCTGCTGCCGCGAGAAAACTCCCTTCGCCACCAGCACTTTGTAGCGATCGTTCGTCACCTTCTGCAACGCAAGCTGCGACTGCTGATTCTCCAACTGCTGCTGCGCCTGCAGAAGCTGCTGCTGGGCCTGTGCCACCTGTGCATCCAGGTCTGGCGCATCAATCACCGCCAGCAACTGCCCCTTGCGCACATGATCGCCAATGTCCACCAGCCGCCGCGTCAAATATCCATTCGCCCGCGCATACACATAGGCTTCGGTCAGCGCAATCGTCGTCCCGGGAACTGCCAGTCCGGCGTCCGTGCTCGCGTGCTTCACCTGCGCTACTTCAACCACCGGCTGATCGTTGCGCTCGTGCGATGCCCGCCGCGCCAGGTCCTCGTCGCGATAGTGCCGCGGCAGCCATCCCGCCAGCACCACAATCACCACCATCACAAAGAACGCCGCCAGAAACCAATACAGCGGCTTCCGATTCTCCTGCTTGCGAACGCGCTCAACCTTCTTCTTCTTTTTGCTGCTGTTGGTCTCGATAAAGCTTTTGCCCATCCGCGCATCGTCCAGCGCGTTCGGGTCCGCAAACGAGTTTCCCAGCCGCAGCGGGTCAGTCGCACTCGGCTCATTCACCTGGCTGTTGCGGTCATCATTCCATCTCGGATCGTCGGCCATTACGCGGGCTGCTCCTTGCTTCCATGTGAACCGGAGTGCTCATCGCCGCTAAGAATCGGCCCGGCCTCCTCGTCAATCTCTTTCGTGTAATCAATCGGCGGATGCTTCTTCAGCAGCGAATAAATCGTCGGCACCAGGAACAGCGTACCCACCGTAGCAAACAACAGTCCGCCAATCACCGCTCGTCCCAGCGGTGCATTCTGCTCTCCGCCTTCACCAAAAGCCAGCGCCATCGGCAGCATACCGATGATCATGGCCAGCGCCGTCATCAGCACCGGCCGCAGTCGCGTGTGTCCCGCATTCAGCGCAGCGATCATCTGGTTGCGTCCCGCCAGCCGTTCATCGTTGGCAAACACCACCAGCAAAATCGAGTTCGCCGTCGCCACTCCGATCGTCATGATCGCGCCCATCAGCGAAGGCACGCTGAACGTCGTCTGCGTCACAAACAGCATCCACAAAATCCCGCAGAACGCGCACGGCACGGCCATCAGAATAATCAGCGGATCCAGCCAGCTCTGGAAGTTCACCGCCATCAGCAGGTACACCAGCAGAATCGCGAACACCACGCCCGCGCCCAGCCGTACGAACGAGTCGTTCATCGTCTTCACCTGGCCGCGCAACTCCAGCGTCGTCGTCTTCGGCAACCCCGGCCGCGTGCGCGCCATGATCTTCTCAATCTCGTTGGCCACGCTGCCCAGGTCGCGCCGGTCCACATTCGCAAACACGTCATACACCGGCTGAATGTTGTAATGCGAAATCAGGATCGGCGAAACGCTGCGCTGGAACGTCGCCACGTTGCCCAGCAACTGCGATGCGTTGCCCGCCGGAGAAGTCACCGGCGTCCGCGACAGTGCCTGCAGCGAGTCGATGCGATAGTTCGGCGTTTGCGTCACAATCTGGTAGTTCACACCCGTTGCCGGATTCAGCCACTCGCTTGGCGCCACCTGGCTCGTTCCCGTCAGCGAGATCAGCATCGACTGCGCAACGTCGCCCTCGGTCAACCCAATCTGCCGCGCCTTGCTGCGGTCTACATTAATGTTCATCGTCGGGTACGCCACCTGCTGGTGCACGTGAACATCCACTGCTCCCGGAATCCCTGCAACCTGCTTGGCCAGCTTCTGCGCCAGTGCATAGTTGTCCGGTCCGCGTCCCACCACCTGCAGATCAATCGGCGCAGGCAATCCAAAGTCCAGAATCTGGTTCGTCATGTTCGCCGGCGCAAAGAAGAAGCTCCCATCCGGAAACTTCTGCGTCAGGTCATCGCGCAACTCGCGCATATAACGCTGCGTGTCTTTCGGCCCCGGCTTCAGCGCAATCAGGATCTCGCCATCCGAGTCCGAAATCGTCGACGAGTCGCCAAACGCCAGGTTGATGCCGCTGTTCGGCAGCCCAATGTTGTCCAGCATCAGGTCAACCCTGTCCGCCGGAAGAACCTTCCGGATCTCCGCTTCTACATTCGCGAAGTAAAGCTCCGAATCTTCCAGCCGCAGCCCCATCGGCGGCGTCACATGCAGCCGCATCTGCCCCGAATCCACGTACGGGAAAAAGTCCTTGCCGATAAACCACGTCATCGGCAGGCTCACCAGCAGCAGTAAACCGAACATCCCCAGCGTGATCCCCGCATGGCCCAGGCACCATTCCAGCAGCCGCTTGTAGTGGTGCTGCATGCGCTCGAACTTCCGGTCGAAGCGCATGTGCCACCGCCAGATGATGCTCCGCCGCTCTTCGCAATCGCTCTCTTCCGCACTCTGATAGAGCTTGATCTCCTTGCCCAGCAGAAAGTGCATCATCGTCGGCACCAGTGTGCGCGAAAGAAAATAGCTCGCCATCATCGCGAAGGCCACAGCTTCCGCCAGCGGCGTAAACAGGAACTTCGCTGCTCCGGTCAGCAGCACTACCGGGACAAACACGATGCAGATTGAAAGCGTCGATACGAACGCCGGCGCCGCCACCTGTTGTGCCGAGTGCAGAATCGCCTGCGTCAGCGGCCGCTTCTCCGCCATGTTGCGATGCGTGTTCTCAATCTCCACCGTCGCATCGTCGACCAGAATACCCACCGCCAACGCCATGCCGCCCAGCGTCATCACGTTGATCGTCTCGCCCAGCAGGCTCAGGATCGTCAGCGACGCCGCAATCGACAGCGGAATCGATATGCAGACAATCAGCGTCGAACGCCACGACCCCAGGAACAGCAGGATCATCAACCCCGTCAGCAGCGCCGCAATCAGCGCCTCGCGCACCACTTCGTTGATGCTCGTACGTACAAACATTGACTGGTCGAACAGCGGTGTGATCGTCAGGCTTCCCAGTCCCGCCGTCAGCCGCGGAATCATCGCTTTCGTCTGCGCCACGATATCCAGCGTCGACGTATTGCCGTTCTTCAACACGGTCAGCAGGGCTGACCGCTTGCCGTTCGCACGCACGATGTTGGTCTGCGTTGCATAGCCCATATGTACCTGGGCCACGTCCTTCACGTACACAATCGCTCCGTTCGACGCCCGAATCGGAAGATCGTTCAGCGCGTCCACGTTATCCGGGCTGGAGTTCGTCTTCATCACGTACTCTTTGTCGCCCAGCCGCGCCGTGCCCGCCGGCAGAATCAGATTCTGCTGGCTGATCGCCGTTGAAACATCCGCCGCCGAAAGATGGTGCGCATACAGCAGGTTCGGATCCGTATCCACCATCACCTGCCGCGCCTTGCCGCCGAACGGCAGCGGAACGCTCGCGCCCTCTACGTTCGCCAGCCGCGGCCGCACAAACTGCAGACCATCGTCGAACAGGTCCGCTTCGCTCAATCCCTTCCCACTCAGCGCCAGGTCCAGAATCGGCACCGACGAAGCGTCATACTTCAGCACCAGCGGAGGCGTTTGCCCCGGAGGCATGATCCGCAGGATCGTCTGCACAATCGACGTCACCTGCGCTTCCGCCTCCGCGATCCTCACCTGCGGCTGGAAGTAGAGCTTCACCAGCGAAACGCCCTGGTAGCTTTGGCTTTCCGTGTGCTCAATATTGTTGACTGTCGTCGTCATGGCCCGCTCGCACACCGTCACGATGCGGCCTTCCATCTCCGGCGGAGTCAACCCGTTGTAACTCCACACCACCGTAATCACGGGAATGTCGATGTACGGAAAAATGTCCTTCGGCGTCTCAATCGCAGACCCGATGCCCAGTAGAGCAATCAGCATCGACACCACAACAAACGTGTAGGGGCGGCGTAAAGCCAGCCGGACAATCCACATACGGTCCTCAGAGGTTCAACAGAAAAATCACAACCCGAATTCAATCCGGGACAAACGCTTAAGCGGACATTCAGACATAAGACGAAACGACTCGCCCCGAAGATTCCGGCCCGCGCGTCATCGTGCGATTAGCGGCTCAATTGTGCGATCACAATGCCGAGTCCACCATGCTCCTGATGCATCCCTGATCCTACTCCGTTCCCTATCTCTCTTCGCCGCACCGTCCATGTATGCTGACCGCAGTCGACTCACAGGAGATTCAGTTTGATTCGCAGCTTGCGCGTCTGTCTTCAATGCCTCACATTTTCGATCGCCCTGGCGCCGCTCGTGTTGCCCGCCCGTCCGCAGATGCCCATGGCTTGTCATGACATGAGTCAAATGCAGCCCGTGCCTCCGCCGGACATGCTTCCCGTCCCGCTCCATCTCACCGGCATCGGCAACGGCCATCTCAAAATCTCTGCCTCGCCCGAAGCCCAGCAGTGGTTCGACCAGGGCCTCAATCTTCTCCACGACTTCTGGGACTACGAAGCCGCCCGCGCCTTCCAGCAGTCCATCCGCGTCGACCCCAACTGCGCCATCTGCTACTGGGGCCTCTCGCGTTCGGTCGGCAACTACCACCAGAGCACCAATGGCTACGCCTCCAAAGCGCTCGAGCGCGCCTGGGAACTCAAATCCCACGCCGGCAAGGAAGAGCGCCTCATCATCGAAGCCACCGTCGCCGAGGAGAACGCCCATCGCGACTCAGAATCCTCCGGCCACAACGCCAAGGCCGAATCCCCCGGCGTCGCTCTCTGGCGCAAGGCGGTCGACAAAGACCGCGACAACCCCCAGCCGCAAATCTTCCTCGCCGAATCTCTCCTCGACGGCTACGACGACAAAGGCGAGCCCCACGCCGGCACAAAGCAGGCCATCGCCATCCTCGAAGCCGCCCTCAAAGCGCACCCCGACGACTCCGCCCTCAACCATTACTGGATCCACGCCATGGAGCCCAGCAATCATCCCGAGCGCGCCATCGACGCGGCCAAAAAACTAGCCTCGCTCGCTCCCAACTCCGGCCACATGGTCCACATGCCCGGCCACATCTTCTACCGCACCGGCAACTACGCCGAAGCCGAGCACTGGTTCACCGCCTCCACTGCCGTCGACGAAGCCTACATGAACTCCCAGCACGTCTCCGTCGACGACACCTGGAACTACGTCCACAACCTCATGTACTCCATCGACAACCTCATGCAGGAAGGCAAGTTCGAAGAGGCCACCACGCTCTCGGCCAAGCTCGCCCACGCCCGCGGCCAGTTCGCCGGCACGCTCTATCTCGGCTCTCCGCGCGATAGCATGACCCGCGTCAACACGCTGCTCCCCATCGCTCTCCGCACCGGCAACTGGGCCCAGGTTCAGAAGCTCCTCGCCGGCAGCAACCCCGACGCGAAGCTCGAAAATCTCCTCTTCCTCTCCGGTGAACTCCAGCAGTTCGCCGCCGGCATGCAGGCCATCGAATCCGGCGACACCGCCACCGCCAAGCTGGCCTCCAACGCCCTCGACGCCGACCTCTGGCGCAAATCTCAGGCCATGAAGGACGAGCAGGCCGCCAATCACGACCAAGCCAAAACCGAGCCGCATCGACGGCGTGCCGGCGTCCGACTTGACGATTGACCGCAAAAAACTGACAGCGATGGCCATGCAAGTCATCGCCGAGCGGTCGGAAATCTCCCCGCGTGTCGCGCGTGGTGCTACAATGA
>JAZKBC010000033.1:54297-54993 GCA_040388825.1 Acidobacteriota bacterium
AACCGACGCGAAGCCCGACGCCAAACCCAGCCAGGCCGTCAATCCCGACGCCACTCCCGAACCCCTCCTCGCCACTCTCTCCATCATGTCCCTCGAGCTCCGCGCCAGCCTCCTCGCCTCAGCCAAAAACCTCCCCGAAGCCAAAAGGCTCTTCACCCAGGCCGAGCACGAAGAAAAGCAGCTCGGCTATCGCGAGCCTCCCGGCTACATCCGTCCCGTCGCCGAAACCGAAGGCCTCACCCTCCTCCGCGCCGGAGACGCCGCTTCCGCCCACGCAGCCTTCGCCCGCGCCCTAGCCGACCGTCCCAACTCCGGCTTAGCCCTCTACGGCATGGCCCGCTCCAGCGAAGCCGCGAAAAATCAGCAACAAGCCCGCGACGAGTACGCCAAATTCCTGGACGCCTGGCAGCACGCCGACTCCTCCAGCCCCGAACTCTCCCACGCCCGCGACTACCTCAAAGGCCAGCCCATCAACGCCAGCCTCCACTAGCCCTGCACGCAGCAGAGGCCGCCCCACAGGGCGGCCTCTCTGTTTCAGCAGACGAACCAGCGTTACTTCGAAGCCTTCTCGAACCGCTTGTTCACCTCGTCCCAATTCACAACATTCCACCACGCCGCCAGGTAATCCGGACGCCGGTTGTTGTACTTCAGGTAGTAAGCGTGCTCCCAGACGTCGTTGCCCAGAATCGGATACAG
>JAZKBC010000033.1:55003-68515 GCA_040388825.1 Acidobacteriota bacterium
TACAGTCCATCCGAGATCGGCGAATCCTGGTTCGGCTTGGTCACGATCTCCAGCTTGCCAGCCTTGAACACCAGGAAGCCCCAGCCCGATCCGAACTGCTTCGCGGTCGTCTCGTTGAACTTCTTCTTGAAGTCCTCGAACGAACCAAAGTCGGTCGCGATCTGTGTGCCGATCTTGCCTGTCGGCTCACCGCCGCCGCCCGGCTTCATAATCTCCCAGAACATCGTGTGGTTGACGTGTCCGCCACCGTTGTTGCGGACGACGCCACGAACGTCTTCAGGAATTGCCGCAAGGTCCGCAACCAGCTCCTCAGGAGTCTTCGCTCCCAGGTCCGGATACTTCTCCACCGCGCCGTTCAGGTTCGTCACGTAGGTCTGGTGGTGTTTGTCGTGGTGCAGCTTCATCGTCGCCTCGTCGATAGTCGGCTCGAGCGCGGCATAGTCATAGGGCAGGGGAGGAAGTTCGAAAGCCACTGGAATACTCCTTTTGTCGGTTGGGTTTGCGGAGCACCAGCTCCGCCCAATTGGTTTCGCCCAGTTGGATACTCCCTTGGATGCAATCCAGGGATCGGGCGACGCAACATCGTTGAGCATAGCGCATCGGCGTTGCAGCCGTTCGCCTCCCCACCAAAAGATCGGGCTGGGAGAGCCTGCTCGCGCTCTCTCCCAGCCCAAATACCGCATGCTTTTACGGTTGCAACTTACTTCTTGTCGGCGCTGGCCTTGTCCTTCGCCTTGTCTCCGTCGCAGCAGGAAGGCGCTACGTGCTTGCAGCAGGCCTTGGTCTTGTGGCAGCAGGCAGAATCCTGCTCGCAGCACCCGCCGGGTTTATCGCAGCAAGCCAGCTTCTGCTCGCAGCAGTTTCCAGAGGGGCTCTGGCTGTAACCGACAACGCCCATACCCAGCACCAGGACAAACACAGAAATCGTTCCAAGAATCCGTTTCATGACTATCTCCTAAATCCCGCAATCTCCGGGATCACCGTTGAGGAACCCAATCTCACGCCGCGCCTTGCATCCAGCCGCGGCCTTCGTAGCGAGTCTTCTCGCCGTGGGCTAAATCCTCAGGTCACGAAACAACAGGTATCGAGCCCGCCGTGGAACCGCAATCCGGCCGGGCGGCGGGGCCGCGACAGGAAGTCGCAAGGCATCCCGCCAGGCGACTGTAGCAGCCGCCATCATCCGGCCGATCGGAGCCGTTACAGCCACCGGCAGCGGAGCCACCGGACGCGCCACAGTAGCGCAGCAACCACCCGGACATTGCCATGCAGCCATCATCGCCGCATCGTCCGCGCAGTCGCCCATTGCCATAACCATCGCTGCCATGCCCTGGTTGTGGCGGCAGCAAACCATCGTGCGTTGCCCGCACGCGCTTGCACCGCATCCGCTCGCAGCCAGCACAGGCCCAGCCGTCAGGCTGACTGCCATCACCAGAGCTACGATTTGGAGCAGGCGCTTCATAAGCTGTACCTACCATCTGCCCCCTCATCCCCCTTTTCCGTGATCTCTGTCACATCTCGCATTCCTGTGGTCGAATAGTCAGCATGAGCGCTTCGAACGGAACGTATCAGTGGCTGGACGACGACGGTCCCGCCTTTGGCGCACCCGGCCTGGAACCCCGCTGGACCTCCAGCAAGAAAGACACCGTTTCCACCGCCTACGCCTCGTCTTCCCGCATCTGGTTCACCGCCTCCCACGGCACGCTCAACGAGATCTACTACCCCACCATCGATCGCCCCCAGATCCGCGACATGGAACTCCTCTTCACCGACGAAGAGACCTTCTTCCACGAAGAAAAGCGCGACCTCGAATACGACTTCCACTACATCGACTCCGACGCCCTGGCCGTCCGCGTCTCCGCGCAGGACCTCGGCGGCCGCTACACCGTCACCAAGGAGTTCATCACCGATCCGCACCAGCCCGTTGTGCTCATGAACGTCCGGATCGACGGCGACGAGGCTGTCCTCTCGCGCCTCAAGTGCTACGCTCTCCTCGCTCCGCATCTCGATGGCGGCGGCGCCGGAAACTCCGCCCGCTCCGTCAACATCGCCGGAAAGCGATCAATCCTCGCCTGGAAGAACGGAGTCTCTCTTGCCTTCGGCGCGGACTGCGGCTTCACCCGCTCCAGTTGTGGCTTCGTTGGCTCCTCCGACGGCTTCCAGGATCTCTCCAACCACATGCGCATGACCTGGAACTTCGGCCAGGCTCTCAACGGCAACCTCGCTCTTATGGGCGAGATCGACATCACCAAATGCCGCAGCTTCACCCTCGCCATCGCGCTCGGAGACGGCCATCACTCCGCCGTCGCCAGCATGATGCAGACGCTCTCCACGCCCTACGAGATCCACCGCTCGCGCTTCATCGAGCAGTGGCACCGCGCCGCCTCCCCCCACGACCTCGCGCCCTTCTCCACCGACCAGGGCCGCCTCATGCGCACCAGCCACAACGTCATCCTCGCCCACGAGGACAAAACCTACTCCGGAGCCTTCATCGCCTCCGCCTCCATCCCGTGGGGAGCCTCCAAGTCCGACGACGATCTCGGTGGCTACCACCTAGTCTGGACCCGCGATATGGTTCAGTCCGCCACCGCGCTGCTGGCCTGCGACCGCACCGACACCGCTCGTCGCGCGCTCGTCTACCTCGCCTGCACGCAGCATCCCGACGGCGGCTTCTCCCAGAACTTCTGGATCGACGGCACACCGTATTGGTCAGGCATCCAGCTCGACGAGGTGGCGTTCCCCATCATCCTCGCCTGGCGTCTCTGGAAGGTCGATGGCCTCGGCAACTTCGACATCGTTCCCTTCGTCACCAACGCCAGCTCGTTCCTCGTCCGCTACGCTCCGGTCACGCAGCAGGAACGCTGGGAAGAGAATGCCGGCTACTCACCCTCCACGCTCGCCGCGGTCATCTCCGCGCTGGTTTGCGCGGCCGATATCTGCCGCGCCCACGGTGCAGCCGAACTCGGCACTTTCCTGGAGGAGTACGCCGACTGGATTGAAGCGCACCTCGACGAGTGGACCACCACCGTTCGTGGCATTCTCCATCCCGACATCCAGCACCACTACATGCGCATCCGCCCACCCGCCGAAGGCGAGCCCTTCCACAACCCCTCAGTTCCTGCGGGCTCTATCCAGATCGCCAACCGCGCCCCGGAAGAAAAGTCCGTCTTCGAAGCCCGCGAGGTCGTCGATCCCGGCTTCCTCGAACTCGTCCGCTACGGCATCCGCCGCGCCGACGACCCCCTCATCATCGACTCGCTGAAAGTGATTGACAGCGTTCTGAAGATCGACACCCCTTACGGTCCCTGCTGGCGCCGCTACAACCACGATGGCTACGGCCAGCGCAAAGATGGCGGCCCCTATATGGGCTGGGGACAAGGCCGCGCCTGGCCCATCCTCACCGGCGAACGCGCCCACTACGAGCTCGCCGCCGGCAACGACATCACCAACCTCATCACCACACTCGAACGCTTTAGCTCCTTCGGCAGCATGATGCCCGAGCAGGTCTGGGATCGCGACGATCTGCCCAGCGAAGGCATGTACTTCGGCCGCTCCGCCGGTTCCGCGCAGCCGCTCGTCTGGGCTCACGCCGAGTACCTCAAGCTGCTCAAGTCAGCCTCCCTCGGCCACGCCTTCGACCGCATCTCCGTCGTCGCCGAGCGCTACGCCGTCCCCAAAGACCAGCGCACCTTCATGAGCCGAATGGAAATTTTCCAGACCGGCCGCCCCATCTCCGCCATGACCCAGGGCGGAACCCTCCGCATCCTCGATGCCAACCGCTTCACCGTCGTCTGGTCGGCCGATAAATGGGCCACCACCAACCACCTCGACGCCCACAGCGTCGGCCGCCCCGGCTACTTCGCCGACATCGCCACCACCGCCGACCAGACCATCTGCATCGTCTTTACCCTCTACTGGCCGGAACAGGATCGCTGGCTCGGCCGCAACTATGAAGTCGACGTCCACGCCGACCTGCCCCAGCAGGACGTCGCCGCCGTCAAGCCTCGCTCCTGATTTCAACCCCATCCAGCCGCGCCTCGCAACCCGCAGCCGCCCCAACCGCATCTTTCATCCACCATGACTCAAAGCAAGTCCGGCAAAAAAAACAAGCCCTCTACCGCAGACCGCGTCGGTCGCGAGGAGCGCAATTTCCTTCTGCGTGTCGTTCAGCCCGGCCTCGCCGGCCTCATGGATGGCTCCGTCTCCACGCTCGCGCCCATCTTTGCCACCGCATTCGCCACGCACAAATCGCACACCGTCTTCCTCATCGGAGCCGCGGCCGCTGTCGGCGCAGGCATCTCCATGGCCTTCTCCGAAGGCCTCTCCGACGATGGCGAGCTCACCGGCCGCGGCAACCCCGTAACCCGCGGCCTCGTCACCGGAGGCATGACCTTCGTCGGCGGTTTCCTGCACACGCTTCCGTTCCTCATTGCCAACGTCCACACCGCGCTCATCTACGCGTACTTCGTCGTCGGCATCGAGCTGCTCATCATCTCCTGGATCCGCTACCGCTACTTCGCCTCCAGCTTCGCCATCTCCTGCCTCCAGGTAATCGTCGGCGGCGGCCTCGTCTTCGCCGCCGGAGTCCTCATCGGCAGCTCATAAACAACAAAACGGCGGCCAGCTCCAACAGAGCCAGCCGCCGTTTCTACTCCCTACTCCCTGTATTTCTACATCTGCGGCCCGGGCACACCCACCATCCACGCCACGCCGAACTTGTCCGTGCACATCCCGAACAGCGGCGACCAGAAAGTCGGCATCAACGGCATCTGCACGCTTCCGCCGTCACTGAGTGCTGCGTACAGCCGCTTCACCTCGGCCTCATCAGCGTCCGAGACCGAAATCTGAAACCCGCCGAGCGGAAGGCCGCAGCGATCCTTCGGAACATCGCATCCCATCAGCAGTATGGTTCCGATGGGCAGGGAAGCGTGCATCACCTTGTCCGCCATGTCCGGTGGAACCGGGTTCCCCGCCGGAGCATCGCTGTACTTCATGCACATCGCAATCTCGCTGTTGAACGTCTTCTCATAGAACGCAAACGCTTCCGTACAGTTGCCATCAAAGTGCAGGTGCAGATCCGTCTTCATCGTCTTCTCCTTGGTTTTCACAACATCGTTTTCAAATCACACAGCGCCCGGCAACATCCGCCTCAGGCTCCGCGCAGATACTCCGCCAACTGGTCGAACGCATTCCCAAAGCCCTGCTGCATCGACGCATTCATCCCGCCGAAGAACGCAATCTCGCCCTCGGTCGATCGCACCGGCCCGCCCCGCAGCGTCACGGTGGTCTTGCCCGCATGCTCTTCGAGCGTCAATGTATTCCGAACCTCCAGCGGAAAGTCGTTCGAGAAAAACGACCGCACCGTATTCCCCTCCGCATCCGAAAACGAGCTCAGGAACACCATCGAGTCGATGGGCGAAATCTCCTGGAACACCCACTTGCCCCACATCTCCATCGTGCCGCCGTGGGCCCGCATGCCGTAGTGAAACACGCCTCCGGGCCGCAGCTCCATCGTTCCGCGGATCCAGTCAAAGCCCTTCGGCCCCCACCACTTCGCCAGCACGTCCGCGTCCGTGAACGCCTTCCACACCATGACCTGCGGAGCGTCAAACGTCCGCGTAATCTCCAGCTCTTCCGCTGGTCCTGCATCCCGCAAATCCATCACTCACTCCTCTTTTCACGTACCTATATCTGGCTGAGAAGGCTCTCCAGCTTATCCAGCGTCTGCTTCCATCCTTCGTTCATACCCTTCAGATACATCGGTGCCGCTGCGCTCTGCGTCATCACATGCACATCCAGCGTCACCATCGTTCCACCTTCCACTTCCTCAAAGAACACCGAGTTCCAGTTCTCGAACAGCGGTTGCCCATCCGGCCCCAGCGCGGCAATCGTCATGTGAAAGCGATACGGCGGATAGAACTCCACCATCTTTCCGACGGACTGACAAATCCTTCCATCCGGCCCCTGCATATCGAGCACGATCCTGCCTCCATTGCGCGCTTCCATCTCGCACACCGGAACCGTAAAGCCCTTCGGCCCAAACCACTCCCGCAGCATCTCCGCCTTCGTCCACGCATCGAACACCATCTGCCGCGGCGCTTTGAAGAACCGCTTGATGTGCAACTCCGTCGGCACGTCATCCGGATCGGCGATTCGCGCCGGCTGCGCCGCCAGCATGAACTCCGCAAACCGGTCGAACGCGCTGTTCCATCCGCCTGTGTGCCCGTTGCATTCGCTCTCGGTCGCGAACGGCCCCTGCGTAAACGTCATGATCGTTTTCTTTCCTTTCTCCTCGAACCGCACGGTCACGAGGCTCTCCTTATAAGGACTCTCCGGCAGCCCCACACTCGCTCGCCCGTCCCACGCAAACGTGTAGCTCAGCAACTCCGGCGGACGAAACTCCTTCACCACGCCTCCCTGCGAAAGATGCGCCATCTGCTCCGTTCCCGGAACTTTGCCCTGCATCTTCATGTGCCAGCGCCCACCAACCTCGGTCGGAACTTCATACTCCGTCGCCTGGAAACCCCGCGGCCCCGCCCATTGCATCGCCATCTGCGGATCCGTCCACGCCTTCCACACCAACTCGCGCGGAGCATCGAACACCCGCGTAATCTTCAGCTCATATCCCTGCATGCTCATCCCTCTCGTTTCATGTTTCGGTTAGCTCTGCGCGGCTTTTTCAAGCACGGCAAGATCCAGCTTCTTCATCGTGCACAGTGCCGCTCGCGCCGCTGGAGCCTGCATCAGGCGGCCAATTTCCTTCGGCACGATCTGCCACGACAGCCCATACTTATCCTTCAGCCAACCGCACTGGCTCTCGTTTCCGCCCTCCACCAGCGCGTCCCAGAAGTAGTCAATCTCCTCCTGGCTCTCGCAGCTCACCGAAAGCGAAATCGCCTCGTTGAACTTGAAGTGCGGTCCGCCATTGAACGCAACCAGCTTCAGCCCGTTCAACTCAAAGGTCACAGCCACTACCTGCGCGGGCCCGGACTTCTCCTGCTCCTGCGCAGCGGGCTTGCCGGCCGCCGCAAACACCCGCACATAAAACGCCGCCGCTTCGGCTGCCTGGTTGTCGAACCACAGAAACGGTGTCACTTCCGGTTTGAATCCACTCACGCTGGTCACGCCTTCCTTAGCCACGTTTGCTGACATGTTTCTTCTCCTTTTTCCTCTTCGTCTTTACCTCGTCCGCCTGCAGCCGCCGCAGATAGTCATCCAGCCGGTCGAAGCTCTCTTCCCAGAACTTCCTGTACTCCTCCAGCCATCCGTAGGCCTGCTGCAGCGGCTCCGGCTTCAGCTTGCAGGGCCGCCACTGCGCTTCACGTCCCCGCGAAACCAGCCCAGCCCGCTCCAGCACCCGCAGGTGCTTGCTCACCGCCGGCATCGACATCTCAAACGGCTCCGCCAGCTCCGTCACCGAGGTCTCCCCCAGCGCCAGCCGCGCCAGAATCGCTCTCCGCGTCGGATCCGCCAGCGCCGAAAACGTCGAACTGATCTGATCCTGCATCGCGTTCCATCCTCACTCTCGTACTAAACCAAACGGTTACATAACCGATTGGTTCAATAAACTCTTCTCCACCCCACCTTGTCAAGCGAAAATCTATTCATTCGTCACAAATCCCTCCGCGCTGCTTCCCCTCACTGCGAACTGCTCACTCCGTTTGCACCGATTTCGGTGCCGCCCTCATCTACCATAAGGAGACGCAATGGCCATCGCCCGCAAATCCCGCCTCACCCAGCAACAGTTCGACGCCATCGCGCGCGCTGTTGCGGACCCGCGCCGCTTCGCCATCCTGCAGCAGGTCGCAGCCTGTCCCGGCCGAACTTGTTCTACGCTCGAAGCACACGACTGCATCAGCCCCGCCACCATCTCGCATCACCTCAAAGAGTTGAACGAAGCTGGCCTCGTCGACATCATCCGCGAAGGCCGCACCGCGCAACTCACCCTCCGCCGCGACATCTGGCAGGCCTACCTCGACCGCCTCGCTTCCCTCTAGAAAATCAATAGTTCGATGGCCATCGAATTATTTCCGAATCCCCCGCGATCCTCCCACATCTATTCGATATATGTCGAACAGTTCGACGGCCAGCGAACTCTGGACCGCGAACCCTGAGGCAGAAACCCAGGCAATTCGACCCCGAAAGGTTTTTCAATCATGAGCAAACTCACTGGTAAAGTCGCCGTCGTCACTGGAGCTTCGAAGGGTATCGGAGCAGGAATCGCAAAGTCCCTCGCCGCCGAAGGCGCGTCCGTCGTCGTCAACTACGCCTCCGACAAAGCCGGAGCCGACAAGACCGTAGCCGAGATCACCAAGGCCGGCGGCAAGGCCATCGCCGTTGGAGCATCCGTCCTCAAGCAATCCGAAATCGACAGCCTCTTCGCCGAAACGAAGAAGGCCTACGGCAAGGTCGACATCCTCGTCAACAACGCTGGCGTCTACGCCTTCGAGCCGCTCGAAGCCATCACCGAGGA
This sequence comes from Acidobacteriota bacterium, assembly GCA_040388825.1. Lineage (GTDB taxonomy): Bacteria > Acidobacteriota > Terriglobia > Terriglobales > Acidobacteriaceae > Granulicella. The sequence continues at coordinate 63,474 of JAZKBC010000033.1, forward strand.
GTCCTTCGACCGCATCTTCGGCACCAACGTCAAGGGCCTCCTGCTCACCACCAAGGCCGCGGCCACGCTCTTCCCGGCTGAAGGCGCAAGCATCATCAACATCGGCTCGGTGGTCAGCGAACTCACCCCTGCGTTCTCCGCTGTCTACACCGGCACCAAGGGCGCAGTCGACGCGATCACCCGCGTTCTCGCCAAGGAACTCGGCCCGAAGAAAATCCGCGTCAACGCCGTCAACCCCGGCCTGACCATCACCGAGGGCACGCACACCGCCGGAATCGCCGGCTCGGACTTCGAGACCGATGCCGTCAAGGACACCCCGCTCGGCCGCGTTGGCACTCCGCAGGACATCGCCTCGGTCGTCACGTTCCTCGCTTCCGACGACGCCGGATGGGTCACTGGAGCTCTCCTCCAGGCCGGCGGCGGGCTTCGCTAAGCCGTAACCACCTCGTCACCGCCCGGAAATATTCACCGGGCGGTGACATCCAATCGTGCTATTGCCCCGTAATCTCAGTCATAAGGCCCCAGTTGCAGCGGAATTGCATCCAATTCCGGAATCAGGAAACCACCATGGATATCCTTCTCTTCTTCGTCCCTATCGCGATCATTGCCGTCGAGTACGCCCGCCAGCGCCCCTCCGCGCCGGCCGTGCCGAACTCCGCTTCGCTCCCCCACTACTCTCGTTAACGCCCGCTCGCCAGCGGTCATGCGAAAATAGTAGTGATGATCTCTGTTTCCAATGTCACCATGCGTTACGGTTCGAAGCTCCTCTTTGAGGATGTTTCGGTCACGTTCACCCAGGGCCGTCGCTACGGCCTCACCGGCCCCAACGGCGCCGGCAAGTCCACCTTCATGAAGGTCCTCACCGGCGAGATCGACGCCCAGAAGGGCGTGGTCGTTCGCCCCAAGAAGCTCGGCGTCCTCAAGCAGGACCAGTACGAGTTCGACGCCTACCGCGTCGTCGACACCGTCATCATGGGCAACAAGGACCTCTGGGCCGCGCTCGAAGAGCGCGAAGTCATCTACAACAAGCCTGAGATGACCGACGCTGACGGCATTCGCCTCGGCGAGCTCGAAGGCATCGTCGGCGAAGAGGACGGCTACGAAGCCGAAGCCAACGCCGCCATCCTCCTCCAGGGTCTGGACATCCCCGACGAAGTCCACGACCGCAAAATGTCCGAGCTCCAGGGCGGCCAGAAGGTCCGCGTCCTCCTCGCCCAGGCGCTCTTCGGCAACCCGCAGGCGCTCCTCCTCGACGAGCCCACCAACTATCTCGATCTCGAATCCATCCACTGGCTCGAGGAGTTCCTCAACCGCTACGACGGCACGGTCATCACCATCTCGCATGACCGCCACTTCCTCAACTCCATCTGCACCCACATCGCCGACATCGATTACGAGACGATCATCACCTACACCGGCGGCTACGACGACATGGTCCTGCAGAAGACCTCCATCCGCACCCGCATCGAGAGTCAAAACGAGCAGCGCGAAAAGAAGATCGCTCAACTCAACGACTTCATCGCCCGCTTCTCCGCCGGCACGCGTAGCTCGCAGGTGAACTCCCGCAAGAAGGAAGTCGAGCGCCTGCAGACCACCGAGCTCGCCCGCTCCAACATCGCGCGCCCCTACATCGCCTTCAAAATGGACCGCCCCTCCGGCAAGCACGTCCTCGAGTTCGAGCACGTCAACAAAACCTATACCCAGCCCGACGGCAAAACCGAGCACGTCATCAACAACTTCTCCGCCTCCGTCATGCGCGGCGACAAGGTCGTCCTCATCGGCCGCAACGGGCAAGGCAAAACCACGCTCATCAAGGCGCTGCTCGCCAACGGCCCCGGCATTGAAGAGAAGGACGTCTCCATCGACTCCGGCACCGTCAAGTGGGGCCACGAGGCCTCCATCGGCTACTTCGCCCAGGACCACACCAGCAGCATTCCCAAGGGCACCACGGCCGCCGACTGGCTGCACAGCTTCGACCCCAAGGCCGCCAAGGAAGACATCCGCGGCCTCCTCGGGCAAATGCTGTTCAAAGGCGAAGAAGGCCTCAAGAAGACCGAAGCTCTCTCCGGTGGCGAAGCTGCTCGCCTGCTCTTCTGCAAGATCATGCTGCAGAAGCCCAACATCCTCGTCCTCGACGAGCCCACCAACCACCTCGACCTCGAAGCCATCAACGCGCTCAATCAGGCCATCCAGAAGTACGAAGGCACGGTCTTCCTCGTCACCCACGATCAGGATCTGATCGAAGAAGCCGGCACTCGAATCTGGCACTTCGAAGGCGGCCCCGACAACTTCCACATCACCGACCACAAGGGTCCCTACGAGGAGTACGAGCAGCAGTTGGCCATGACCTCGAAGTAGGACGATCTCAATCATGAGGTGACGCATGCGCATGCATAACCCTCCACATCCCGGCCGCATCGTCAAAGAGGCGCTCGAAGCGATTCCAATGTCCGTCACGGACTTTGCCGGTCATCTAGGCATCTCCCGCGTCACGTTGTCCCGCGTACTCAATGGGCATGCCGGCATCACTCCGGAGATGTCCATCCGGCTCAGTCAGGCCTTTGGTCAGGACCAGCCCGACATCTGGTTCAACATGCAGAACGACCACGACTTCTGGCTAGCCTCCCAGGCCAAACGCAAGCCTGTCCGCCCGCTCAAAATAGCCGCTTAGTTGCGTGCGTCAGCCAACTACTCTCGGTGCTCAGCATCCAACATCTGTGCTCCCAGATTTCAAAAAGAAAAACGAGTGGTATGGCCTGGCCCTGGCGGCCACGCTGGCGCTTGTTCTGATGAACACCTTCATCGCCTCGCGTTCGCTGCTGACTCTCCTGCATGCGGTCCAGTGGCAGGCGCACACTCTCGAGGTCATCTCCGACACCGAGCACCTCGTCGCCCAGATGCGCACCTCCGAGAGCGCAGCCCGCGGCTACATCCTCACCGGCGACCCCAGCTTCGAGCAGCAGTACAAGGACAGCGCCCTCACCCTCACTCAGAACGTCAACAATCTCCAACGCCTCACTGCCGACAACCCTTCCCAGCAGGAACGCCTCGGCATCCTCCGTCACCGCATCTACGCCAAGCTCGGCGTCCTTGAAACCGGCATCTCCGTCCGCCGCGCCCAGCCTTCCGGCCCCATCGACTCCACGCTCCTCACGCCGGTCGTGCAGGACACCCCCGACCGCATGGTCAGCGTCCAGTACGTCATCACTCAGATCGAAGGCGAAGAACAGCGTCTGCTCTCCATCCGCACGCACGACACGTCACGAGCCCGCACCCAGGTCTGGATTAGCTTCATCGGCGCGTCGCTGCTCGATATCCTCCTGCTCGTCGCGGCCTTCGTCCTTCTCGTCCGCACCAGCCGCGATCGCAGCCGCCTCGCCTCCAGCGCCGACCGTATCCACGAGCTCAACACCGCGCTCACCTCCGCCAACGCGGACCTCGAGCACCGCGTCGATCAGCGCACCCGCGAGCTCGCTCTCTCCAACCAGGAGCTCGAAGCTTTCAGCTACTCCGTCTCGCACGATCTCCGCGCTCCGCTCCGCACCATCGACGGTTTCTCGCTCGCGCTGCTCGAAGACTTCGCCGACAAGCTCGACGACCAGGGCCGCGACTACATCTCTCGTGTCCGCTCCGGCGTGCAGCGCATGGGCACCCTCATCGACGCGCTGCTCCAGCTCTCCCGCGTCACCCGCTCGGACCTCCAGCGCGAGCACGTCAACCTCTCCCAGCTCGCCACGCTCGTCTTCAATGAGCTGGCACTCTCTGATCCCTCGCGAACAGTCGCTTTCTCCGCCACCCCTGACGTCTTCGTCGAGGCCGACGCCCGCCTGCTCCGCATCGCGCTCGAAAACCTCCTCGGCAACGCCTGGAAATTCACCTCCCGCACCCCCGACGCGAAGATCGAATTCGGCATCGTACCCGGGAAGGGAGAGTTTGCTGGGAAGTCCGTATACTTCATCCACGACAACGGTGCCGGCTTTGACATGCAGTACGTCGACCGCCTCTTTACGGCCTTCCAGCGTCTCCACGGTGATCGCGATTTCAAGGGCTCCGGTATCGGTCTGGCCACCGTCTCCCGCATCATCCGCCGCCACCAGGGCGACATCTGGGCGGAAGGCGAGATCGGAAGCGGCGCTACTTTCTTCTTCACGCTCGAAGCTTGAGCCACAACCAGCACGGAACGACGACCAATGGATACTCCAATGATTCTCCTTGTAGAGGACGACCCGGATCACGAAGCACTCGCCATTCGCGCTCTGCGCAAGGCCAACGTGGCGAACGAAATCCGCGTCGCCCGCGATGGCGCCGAAGCCATCGATTACCTCAACAACCTCGGCGACACCAACCCGCCGCCGCAGCTCATCCTGCTCGACCTCAAGCTCCCCAAGGTCGACGGCCTCGAAGTTCTTCGCACCATCCGCGCCAACCCTAAAACTTCCATCCTTCCTGTCGTCGTGCTCACCTCATCGGATGAGGAGCGCGACATCGTCGCCAGCTATCGCCTTGGCGTCAACAGCTACATCCGCAAGCCCGTCAACTTTACTGACTTCGCCGAGGCCACACGCCAGCTCGGACTCTACTGGCTGCTTCTCAACCAATGTCCACCGGCCTCATAAACTCCCACTCCCGCCCGCTCCGTGTCCTCATCATTGAGGACTACGAAGAAGATGCGCTCCTGCTCCAGCGGCACCTTGACCGCGCGGGCTTCACCGTTGAAGCCCGCCGCATTCAAACCGCCGATGAGCTCCACAGCGCACTCGCCGAGCCGCGCCCCTGGCACCTCGTCATCGCCGACTACACTCTCCCCGGCTTTGGCGCCCGCGAAGCCCTCAGCATCCTGCAGGCCTCCGGCAACGATCTCCCCTTCATCATCGTCTCCGGAACCATCGACGAGGTCTCCGCCGTCGACGCCATGCGCGCCGGCGCCCATGATTACGTCCTCAAGGGTCACCTCGAGCGCCTGCTTCCCGCCATCGAGCGCGAGCTCGCCGACGCCCGCCGCCGCCAGGAGCGCGTGCGCACCGAAGCCGAACTTCGCCTCG
>JAZKBC010000033.1:68525-74783 GCA_040388825.1 Acidobacteriota bacterium
CGCAGCAACGCTTCTCCGCCACCTTCAACCAGGCCGCCGTCGGCATGGCCCACACCACCACCGCCGGCCACTTCCTGCTCGTCAACCAGCGCCTGGCCGAAGCCCTCGGCCTTCCCCAGGAGCAAATTCTCGCCCTCCGCCTGCAGGACTTCCTTCTCCCCTCCGAGCGCGAAACCGGTGCCGACCTCTTCGCCGAGCTGCTCACCGGCGAGCGCTCCGGCTATCGCATGGAGTGCCACCTCCTCCGCGCCGACGGCACCGTCTTCCCCGCGCAGTTCACCGTCTCGCTTCTCCAGCACGACGGAGCTTCCGGCGGCGACGCCGAAAACACTGTCCTCTGGGTCGTCGAAGACATCTCAGCCCGCAAGACCGCCGAGCGAGAAACCGCCGACCTCATGACCCGCCTCATCAACTCCGAGCGCCTCGCCGCCGCCGGACGCATGGCCAACACCCTCGCTCACGAGATCAACAACCCCCTCGAAGCCCTTACCAACATCTTCTATCTCCTGCAGAGCAGCGAAGCTTCGCCGCAGGCTCAGGAGCTCATCTCCATCGCTGCCCGCGAGCTCGATCGCGTCGGCCACATTACGCGCTCCACGCTCAGCTTCTACCGCAAGGTTCCCGGCCGCACGCTCAACCTCCGCGCTCTCCTTGAAGAAGTCGTCCAGCTCTTTCAGACCCGCGCCTCCCAGCAGCACGTCGAAATTCTTGCCAGCTACGGCGCCGCAATTGAACAGGTCCACTACGACCCCGCTCTCCGCCAGGTCTTCGCCAACCTCGTCGGCAATGCGCTCGAAGCCATGGAAGGCCTCAACAGCAAGCGCCCTAGCCGCATTGTCATCCGCGCCCGCATTCATAATGGCCAGGCCATCGTCACCATCTCAGACACCGGCCACGGCGTCGATCCGGTCAACCGCGCTTCCATCTTCGAACCCTTCTTCACCACCAAGGGCGAACGCGGCACCGGCCTCGGTCTCTGGGTCACCCGCGGCATCGTTGAAGAGCAGGGCGGCACACTCCGCCTCCGCTCCGCCACCGCCGGCCGCTATCGTGGAACCACCGTCCGCGTCACGCTTCCCGCGCAGCGCCCCGCTGAGCCCGCACGTCAGCCTGCTGCCCAGCCCGTCCTCGTCAACTCCTGACGCACGCGCTACGCCGCTCTTACTTCCCCTCAGCCTTGAACGCCGCGAACGCCCGTTTCATCCCCTCGCGCGTGCTCACAACTGGCTTCCATCCCAACCCCCGCAGCTTCGCATTGCTGAAGCGGTTCCCACCCCACATCGCTTTCACTTTGTAAGGTGTCAGAATCGCGGGCAACTGTCCCTTCGAGCTCGCACTATACCGTTCCACCCATCCTGCTCCCCACAGCAGCAGCCAGAAGGGAATCCGCACCGACCGCACCCGCTTCACCGCACTCTTGTAAGCCCGCAGATACTCCCGCGACGTCACCAGGTCGTCATCCACCACGTGATACAACTGCCCGGCGGCCTCGGGCGCCAGCGCCGCGGTCACAATCCCGTCCGCGCAGTTCTCCACGTACGTGAGCGGCAGCAGGTTGTTTCCACCCAAATGCATAAAAATCCCAAACATGTTCAAGCCCACGCGGCTCGAAAAATGCCCGCCACCCGGCCCATAGACCACGCCCGGCCGCAGCACCACCAGCTCCAGTCCATGCTCCTGGCTGTACTCCCGAAACATCTGCTCCTGCCGCAGCTTCGCGTAGCTGTACAGATCGCGCTCCGCCGGCCGCCGCTCCATAGGAGCACTCTCGTCCACCATCGCTCCACGCGGAAGATCCACCACACCCACCGCGCCAAACGAGCTCACCAGCACCACCCGAATCTTCGCTCCACTCCGCTTCTGCTCGTTCACCACGCCGTCCAGCAGGTTCCGGCTCGCCACCACCGAGTCCAGAAACATCTCCGCCGCCGATCCCTTCATCGCCGCCGCCGCGTGGATCACCATCCCCACGCCCTCCAGCGCCGCCGCGATCTCCACCGCACTCTTCAAATTCGCCGGAAACAACTCCACCCGCGCCTGCGGATACCGTGCCGCGATCGCTTCCAGCGCTGCACCTTTGCTGGTGTCCCGCAGCATTGCGCGCACGTCGGTCTCACCGTGCGCCAGCAGCCGCTCCACAATCCACTTACCCAGAAATCCGCCCGCCCCCGTCACCAGGATCTTCATTGCGCCGCGTCTCCCGCAGGAGTCTTCACCGGATACACCTGCGCATAAACGCTGTCCATCATCCGCGCCGCCATCAAAATCTCGCGATAAGCAATCGGCGGCTCGCCTCCGTTGCGGATCGCGTCATAGAACCGCGTCAGCAGTGTCTCCATGCCCACAAAAAATTGAAACTCCTTACGCCGGAACCGCCCGACGTTCTTCCACGCCTGCGCCCAGTACCGCCGCGCCATCACAAACGCCGGAAACAGCCGCCCCAGCGAGCTCGGATACTTCTGCGTAGTCGTCGCCACCACGGTGCGATTGTTGAAGTCCACCTCCAGCGTCGCTGCCGTCCCATAAATCTTCATCGTGTTCGCCACCGGCCGCGCATGGCTGCACAGCGTTCCATACGCCGAAACCCTTCCACTCTTCGCCACAAACCTCAGCTCATCCAGCAGCGCATCGGTCGAGTCCCCCCGCTCCCCCAGCCTCCGCTTGTAAGCCATCGCCCGCACCTCCGGCTCCTCGGTAAAGAACGGAGTCATCCGGTTGCAGATGTGGTCCAGCATGTTCTGAAACAGCTTCCCCGGCAGCCCGTGCACCCAGTGCCTCGGATCATTCATCAGCGCCCGTCCATACTCCCCGGCCAGGTCATAGCCGATGAACGCCTCCACATGCACCACCTCGCCGACTACACCGTCCGTGAGCATGCGCTTCATCTCCAGCGCCACCGGATCGAAGTTCGGCCAGTAGTCGATCGACAACATCAACCCCGCCTTCTCCACGCTCGCAATCAACTTCTCCGCATCAGCCGACGTCAGCGCCAGCGGCTTCTCCAGGAACACATGCGCTCCCGCTGCCGCACACTGCTCAGTCAGCGCCAAATGCGCTCCGGGAGGCGTTGTAATGTGCACCACGTCCAACTGTGCCTTGGCCAGCATCTCCGCCGTGTCGGTATACCAGGCCCCTACGCCAAACCGCACCGCCAGTTGCTCCGCCAAAATGGGCTCGCGATCGCACACCGCCGCCAACTCCACTCCCGCCATATATCGCAGAACTTCGGCGTGTCCATCGGCAATCTTTCCGCAGCCCACAATACCCACCCGCAGCCGCTTGCGGTCAGTTGCTTCTGGCAACATCTGTCTCCTGTACTTTCGAGCGCTATCTTATCGTACCTCGCTGCCATGCCTCGTTATGAAGCGCTAAAATGGACTCATGCCCAGCGGCAAAGTATCCAACGCGCAGAAGAACGTCCTAGGCCAGCCTCTCGAAACCTGTGGCTGCGAGCCCATGACCGGCTTCTATCGCGACGGCTGCTGCAACACCGGCCCCGAAGATCTCGGCGTCCACACCATCTGCTGCATTGTCACCGACGAGTTCCTCGCCACCTCCGCTCGTCTCGGCAACGATCTCTCCACCCCCATGCCGCACCTCGGTTTCCCCGGCCTCAAATCCGGCGACCGCTGGTGCGTCTGCGCTGCCCGCTGGCTGCAGGTCCAGCGCGCCGGCTCTCCCTGCCCGGTCGTCCTCGAAGCCACCCACGAGGCCACCCTGGAAATCGTCCCCTTCGAAATCCTCCTCCAGTTCGCCGTCATCCCCGAAACCCTCCACTAGACCCCTCCATTCGTCACAAATCCCCAGGCGCTCGCAGACTTATCGTCCAGCGACAATTCATCCGACTGCCACATTTCACAGGCAGAATCAGCACAATGCCTCCAGTTTGTCCCTCGGTTTCCACTATTTGCATCGCTAGGCGATTCACAATTACCCTTTTCTTCATAGAAACCTCATGGGTTGTCGGCGAATCTTAAAGCGATTCCTACTAAACGGTTTTTGCCGAAGCGAAAGATGCCGAGGTGTCTTTGGTTCCAGGTCAATCTCTCGGCGAGGCTCTCTTTCAACCTCGTCTTAACGCACATACAGGAGCTACCCCACAGATGTCCTCCTTCCGATCCACTCGCCTCTCAACCTACATCGCCGCGCTCTGTATCACGCTCGGCTCCGCGCTGGCCGTCTCCGCCCAGACCTCCGGCAACGGCAACATCGTCGGCACTGTCACCGACCCCTCTGGAGCCGCGGTTCCGGGCGCCACCGTCGTCGTGATCGACACCGACACCGGTGTCTCCCGTACCCTCACTACCAACAGTGCCGGTATCTACACTGCGAACTTCCTCGTCCCCGGCCACTATGAAGTCGTTGCCAGCGCCGCATCCTTCGGCAAGCTCGACCGCAAGAATCTCACCCTGACCGTCGGCCAGGTGCTCACCATCGACGCCGCCCTTCCCGCCGCGTCCGTTACCTCCGCCGTCGAGGTCAACGCCGAATCCCCGATCCTCGACACGCAGAAGACCGAAGTCTCGCAGACCTTCGCTCCCGAACTGCTCGCGAACCTCCCTGTAGGCACCCGCAACTGGAGCGCCTTCGTGCTCAGCACGCCGAACGTCGTCCAGGACGGCGGCAACGGCTTGGTCAGCTTCCACGGCATCTCCGGCCTCTACAACCAGAACTACGTCGACGGCTCCAACAACAACCAGATGCTCTTCTCTGAAGCTCGCGGCCGTTCTTCGGGTGCGCCCTACATTTACTCCATCGACGCCATCAAGGAGTTCCAGGCCGAAACCTCCAACTACTCCGTCGAGTTCGGCCAGGCCGCCGGCGGACAGGTCAACGCCATCACCAAGAGCGGCACCAACGCTATCCACGGCGATGCGTTCTACATGCTGCGTTACCCGACCCTGAACGCCCTCGATCCGTATAGCAAGTTCCAGGCGCTGCACAACGGTGGAAACTCCTTCCTCCTCACCCAGCCCATCCACCAGCAGCACCAGTACGGTGGCTCGGTGGGCGGTCCTATCATCAAGGACAGGCTCTTCTACTTCTTCACCTATGACGGCTTCCGCCGCGTAGGCAAGGCGCTCTATACCGATAACAACACCATCTCGCTAACCCCGAGCGGTCTTTACACCGCTACCAGCGTGGTCACGCCCAACCAGTGCCCTGTCGTCGGCACGGCCGGTTATAACGGCTCCAACAATCTCCCCGCCACTACCGGCATCACCGCCACGCAGTGCACCAATGCCATCAGCTTCCTGCTGGCCAATGCCATTGGCGCTCCCACCCGCTTCCAGAAAGAAAACCTCTTCTTCCCCCGTATCGACGTCCACATCAACTCCAAAAACGACGCCTTCGTCGACTACAACTTCGTCGACTTCGATTCCACCTACGGCTACAGCGGCGGCAACACCTTCTCCAACAGCTCGCCTTCCACCAACGGACCCACCAGCTACCATGAGCGCTTCCTGGTCGCCGGCCTCACCACCCAGATTGGCAAGAGCTCGGTCAACCAGATCCACTTCCAGTACGGTCGTGACCTCGAGACCGCCGGCGCCAACGCGGCCGGCCCCTCGATCGGCATGGGTGTTGCCACCTACGGCATGCCCAACGCTCTGCCCCGCGTCGCTGAGCCGGATGAGCACCGCATCCAGTTCACGGACGTTTTCTCCATGACCCACGGTCACCACACCTTCAAGTTCGGTGGCGACGTCAACCTCGTCCACGAGGTCATGATCAATCTCTTCCAGGGCGGCGGTATCTACGGCTACAGCGGTTCGTCGTCGACCGTGAACTTCCAGTCATGGGCTGAGGACTCCTACGCCGGCCAGACCGGCGACACCGACCCCTTCGCCGGCTATCACTATCAAAGCCTCGTCCAGACCGTCGATCAGGTCAACACCGCCGCCGGCACCCAGGGCAAGGATGACTTCTGGATGAAGATGTACGACGGATTCGCCGAGGACTCCTGGAAGGTCACACCGAAGTTCGTGTTGAACGTCGGCGTCCGTTACGACATCCAGGTCACGCCTCCTCCGGGCCTGGTCAACAACCTCTTCACACCGCTTTCCACCAAGTACACCCAGACCATCAAGAACGTCAGCCGCTTCCAGCCGCGTCTCGGCTTTAGCTGGTCGCCTTTCGAAGGCACAGTGGTGCGTGGCGGTTACGGTATCTTCTCCGCTCTCAACCAGGGCAGCACCTACTACGCGGATCGCGTTGAAAACGGCGTTGTCCAGCTCAACTACAGCTACAGCGGTT
>JAZKBC010000033.1:74793-79614 GCA_040388825.1 Acidobacteriota bacterium
CCTGTGCGTGCGTTCATTCTCTGCACCGGACGTTGCGGCTCCACCACCATCATCACGGGTTCGGTCACCAAGCCCACCCAGAACTGCGCTGCAGTGCCTCTCCCCGGCGCGGCTCTGGTCTTCCCCAACCTGCCCTTCCTGCCCACCGGACCGGCGCTCTCCTCGGCCATCCATCCCACGGGCAGCAACGTACCCGGGGTCACGGCGCTCAATGCCACCCCGGCCTACAGCTTCCATGGCCTGGATCCCAACTTCGCTCCGCCGTACTCCCACGAAGCGGATCTCTCCGTCGAGCAGGCTCTCCCCGGCAAGATGTCCTTGTCCGTCGGCTGGGTCGCAACTCGCGGCATGCGTTTGCCCGTCTTCCTCGACGCCAACCTCGTCGGCCAGACCCCGCACGGTGTTCGTTCCTACGCCGTGGAAGATGCCAGCAACAACATCACCAGCGTCCTCACGGTTCCGGTCTATCTGCCGTCGGATCGTGTCAACACCTCGTTGTCCAGCTTCAATACCGGCTTCTCGGTGGCGAACACCTGGTACAACTCGCTGGCAGCCACCCTCCGCAGGCCCTTTTCGAACGGGTTTGAAACCATCCTCAACTACACCTGGGCTCATGCCAGCGACACCGGCCAGGTCGGTGGCGCCAACGGCACCTTCTACGGCGGCGACACCCCGCTCGATCCCAACAACGTGCGCGGTGAAAACGGCCTTTCGGATCTCGACATCCGCAACCGCTTCTCGCTCACCGTGCTCTACCAGCCCCACGTCTTCGAGAGCAACAAGATCGTCAAGTACGCTCTCGACGAGTGGATGTTCTCCGGTACGGAGATCGCTTCCGGCGGTCAGCCGATCTTCGCCAGCATGGGAGGCTCGTCCGTCTTCGCGGGTAACACCAGCGGCACCAGCTACGGCGATATGGGCAACATCTACGGCGGCGCTATGAGCTCCAGCTCCGGCGGTGCCACCACCGGACGTCCTCCGCAGATCGGCCGCAACAGCCTCATCGGGCCCGGATTCAACAACTTCGACGCCCGTCTTTCGCGCAACTTCCCCATCCACGAGAAGATTTACATGCAGTTCTCAGCGGATGCCTTCAACCTCCTCAACCACAGGATCGTCACCGGTGTCGTGGGCGGCTACTCCACCTACCTCAGTGGCATCGGTTCCACCTCCGGCGCGACCGCCAAGTGCATCGCGGCGGTCGTCCCAACCGGTTCGGTCCAGCAGGGCTGCATCGTTCCATCCACAGCCACCGGCCTGTCGGCCTTCGGTGTACCTTCGGCCACAGGCACCTTGCTCAACGGCGCCCGTCAGATGCAGTTCTCGGCCAAGCTCTTCTTCTAAGAGCTAACCCGAAAACTCAACCCAACCGAACGGCCCGGAGCAATCCGGGCCGTTTCTTTTAAGGCGTAGCCCAGGCGATTTCGCCTTTCCTTTTTGTCATCCCGTAGGGATCTGCAGTTGCAGTTGTTCCGGCGACCCCGGTTTGCCATTCTGTACAACTTCGGCGCAAGAGCCGATTCCACCGCAAAAATGCTGTCAAGCCCCCACAAGCCCCCGCGATCCACTAACCCCCATCCCCACAGCAACTTCCATCCAAAAAAAACCTGGCCCACTTGCCCCCGCCAACCCATTATCCTGTTAATAGGCTGCACAATGGGCTAGGTCCCCACCGCCTCGCAAGGAGCACTCATCCTGTCTGAAGTCCAGACCAGGTCTAGACCAAGTTCAGACCAGGTCCAGACCTAAATTCCATCGAATCAGGATTTTGGGTACAAAGTACGGGGGGAGGGGGGCTAGGCCGTCTGTGCTCCCAGCACTTCCTTCGCGTCTGCCAGCGTCACCTTGATATTCAGCTTCTGCCGCCCGCGAAACACGGTCAGCGTCACCGTGTCCCCGGCGTGGTGTGCATTCATGGCAATCTGCAACTGCTGCGGTGTAGTAATCTCCTGCCCGTCGAACCCGACAATCAGGTCTCCACCCAGCATTACGATCGTGTTCCCCATGATCGCCCGCTCCATGCCTCCATGCAGCCCGGCCTTATCCGCCGCCCCGCCCGGCAGCACCCTCTCAATCAAGATTCCGTAATCCGCCGGAAGTCCAATCTGTTCAGCAAGATCCGGCCCAATCGGCAGCGTCACAATATCCAGCGAAGGCCGCCGCGCCCGCCCAAACTTGAAGAAGTCGTCCAGCACCGCCTTCGCAGTTCCAATAGGAATAGCAAAGCCAATTCCAGCCGACTGCTCCGCTCCTCCATTTGGATTCGAAGCAATCAACGTCGTAATCCCAATCACCTCACCGTGCGAGTTCAGCAGCGGCCCACCCGAGTTGCCCGGGTTCACCGAGGCATCCGTCTGAATCGCATCCTCAATCTTGTTCCCCGAAGGCATCGCCACCGACCGAATGGCCGAAATAATCCCCCGCGTCATCGTCCCCGAGAACCCGAATGGATTACCAATCGCATACACCTTCTGCCCCACCACCAGGTCCTTCGAGTCCGAAAGCACCGCCGGCTCCAGGTCAGGCACATCCTTAATCTGCAGCAGCGCCAGATCGTGGTTCGGGTCCACCGCAATCACGCTGGCCTTGTACTTCTTCTTGTTGGAAAGCGTCACTTCTACCAGCTGCGCGTTGTCCACCACGTGGTTGTTGGTCAGGATGTGCCCCTGCTTGTCCAGGATGAACCCCGACCCCTGCCCCTGCTGCGGCACCGGCCGCAGAAAGAAGTCGCAGCACGCCACCTGCGTGCTCGTGATGTTCACTACCGATGGCAGTGCACGTTTGTAGACCGCAATATTCTGCTGCTCTTCCGAGTCAAAGGAAGGCGACGCATCCGCCTCAGTCAGCGAGAAGTTCCCCAGCGGCCCGGACGAGCTCGCCGTCAGTGTCCCCGGCGCGTCATGGTGCATCAATCCCGCCAGCGCTCCCGTCGGCATGAACCGCGTGGACACGTAGTAGCAGCAGACCAGAATCACAATCACCAGCAGAACAGGACGCAGTTTCATGGGAGGAAGGACCTTCATCGGGCGCAGAAGCGCTCTCTTCCCAATTTTAGACGCCAAAACGCGCTGACTCGCCCAACGGCTCGTCACTAAGCCTGTTCCATCGCCAGCAGCTTCCGCTTCCGTTCCTTGCCCCAGCGATACCCGGTCAGGCTGCCATCCGCCCCCACCACCCTGTGGCAAGGAATCACCACCGCCAGCCAGTTCGCTCCGCAGGCCGTTCCGACGGCGCGAACAGCCTTCGGCGAGCCGATCGATTCGGCAATCTGCGCATACGTCCTCGTCTCGCCCCGAGGAATCGCCATCAGCGCCCGCCACACCCTCTGCTGAAACGCCGTAGCCCGCACATGAAAGGGCAGGGAAGCAGCCGTCGCCGTCTCGCTCAGGTGCGTCAGCACAAAACGCACGGCCTCGCCCAGTCCAGCATCGTCGCGCCGCAACACCGCCTGCGGAAACCGCTCGCGCAGCTCCACGGCGGCGTCGCCATCGGTGTCCGCAAACAACACCGCGCACAGGCCCTTCGCGGTCGAGCCCACCAGCACGCGTCCCAGCGGCGACTCAGCCATTGCATACCGAATCGTCTCTCCCGCCCCGCCTTCCTTCATCGCCGTCGGGCTCATCCCCAGCGTCGCATCGACATCCTCATACAACCGGCTCGACGACCCAAACCCAGCCTCATACACCGCATCCGTCACGGGAGACTTCGATGCCGCCCGCGGTGTCCGAACCTTCTCACGAAACCGTTCCGCCCGCTGCGCCCGCGCATACTCCCCCGGAGTCACCCCCAGCACCCTCTTGAACCCCCGCAACAGCGCAAACTTGCCCAGCCCCGCAGCTGTGGCGAGATCGTCAAGATCAGTCCGCTCACCGGCATGCTCGCTCAAAAACTTCGCTGCCTTAGCGATCGCCGCAGCCTGCGGATCAGCCTTCGGCGCAACCCGCGTCGGCTCGCAGCGCAGACAGGCGCGAAACCCCGCCGCCTCCGCCAGCTCAGGGTTCGCAAAGAAGCTCACGTTCTTCCGCTCGGGCCGGCGGCTCGGGCAGCTCGGCCTGCAATAGATCCCGGTCGACTTCACGGCATACACGAACTGCCCATCGGCCTTTGCATCCCGAGCCAGTACCTGCTGCCACGCCTTGCCGGCAAACACGCTCGGCACAGCGGTGGCCGCATCGCTCGCGCCATTCCCATTGTGATCCTCAAAAAGGACCTGCTTCATCTTGCCGCTCATGCCATCCATTCCAACGGTCGCTGTCGCTCTCGTCCAACTCGTAGTCGCCATACCAGTATCCTGCACCCGGCGCCCCAGGGGCGCACTCCGCGCATTGCGCCCAAACTGACATTGCATCTCCCGGCGTCGCAGACCGATTCAGAACGCCCCACGCAATGCCAGCGCTCGAAGCCTGAACAGCCGCAACTGCCTGCCGATACAGCCCATGTGCGTTGTCTACTCTCAATATCGCAGCGGACGGCTATCGCCATTCGGTCGCAATCGGGTCAGAACCTGCTGGAACACGCCCTCATCCTGATGCTCGTTGCGCTTATGGCCATCGCGTTCAGCCAGTTCCCAACGACGGTCTTCAACAGCATCGGCAACATGCTCACGAGCTTCGTCTAAGCGGCCGCCTGCGGCAGGGTCGAGTCGTCGCGCCCGGGTACCGGCACCGGTCGTCCGTTTGCGTCCAGCTCTCGCGAGTCCACGGTGAAGTACGTCAGGTCGGCGCGTCCAAAGCTCGTCGTGATCGCCACATCGGCCGCATCGCGCCCCGTAGCCATCAGAATCCGCCCCGTGCGCGGGTAGTTGTGCCGCGCATCCATATC
>JAZKBC010000033.1:79624-87381 GCA_040388825.1 Acidobacteriota bacterium
ATCCCACCACTTGCCGCCGAGCCAAACCTGGTACCAGGCGCTGAAGTCGCCCGGTCCCGAGTACGGCACGCGGATGTCGCCGATATAGCCCGTCACATATCGCGCCGGAAGGTTCATGCAGCGCGACAACGTCACCGCCAGGTGCTGATAGTCGCGGCAAACGCCAACACGCTCAGTGAACACGTCCATCGCCGTCTTGGTCGCGCGCGCCTTCTTGTAGTCGAAGGCCACCTTCTCATGCACCCAGTCACGAATCGCCGCGGCCAACGCCCACCCTGTGCCCATGTGGCCGAACAGGTCCTGCGCAATACCGCCGAACTTGTCTACCTCGCAGTAGCGGCTGGCCAGCATGAACTGCAGCACCTCGTGCGGAAGCTGCTCCACCGGCGTCGTCGGCAGCCCAAACCCCTGCAGCTCGGGCATGTCGCCCGAGCGCACAATGTGGCCTCCGCTCAGCCGCAGCTTGCCTGCCGGAGCCACAAACCGTGAACACCGGTTGCCGAAGGCGTCCAGGTACTCATCCACGGGAACCTCGATCGCCGTAGCTAGTTCGCATCCCGGAGCCCAATGCTCGACGTTCAGGCGATCGGCGCGAGTCAGCATCGGCTCCACGGAAGGATGCACGTGCAGAAGCGCCACCATCGGCGTCGGCTGCAGAAGATGAAACTGGATGTCGAATTCGGACTGAATCAGCACAGAACTTTCCCTTCGCGCTCAAGCGCTCCCTTATTGGATGCAAACCATCGCCGTGCGGTGACCGTCGACACAGCGCTCATCTGGTCCAGGCAGGACGATCGATTGACGGAGCCGCTGCTGCGGAGATCGCCGCGAGACAGGCTGAACCGCCATAGTACGGCCCAGAACACTCCAGGCGCCAGAATGAGGTCCACTGATGAAAATTGACGTAAAGCATTTGGGCGATGTCCAGTTTTCTATCGCGACTGGCCGCCACGAGATCTGCTGCGACCAGCCCAGCGACAACGGCGGCGACGATGATGGCATGACGCCGCCAGAACTGTTCCTCGGCGCACTGGGCGCTTGCGCTGCCTATTACGCTGTCGCTCACCTCAAGCGTCACAACCTGCCCCACGAAGGCACAACGGTGCAGGCCAGCTCTGGCAAGTTGACGAACCCGGCGCGTCTCGGTGAGATTGTCCTGCGCGTGTCGGCGCCGGTGACGCTCACATCCGAGCAGCAGAACGCGCTTGAGCGGAGCGTGACCAGGTGCATCCTGCACAACACCTTGACGCATCCTCCGGCGATCCGCACCGAGATCGCTGCATCGCCCAGCGCGGAACAATTGGAAGATGCCGAGCTGATCCTCCTCTAACCCGCAGGGAAGCCGCGCCCACGCAAAAGGGCAGGCCCGAAGGCCCGCCCTTTCAGTCTTGCTGAAGTTCCACTTACTTCGCCGCCAACTCAGCCGCCGCGCCCGCCTTCAGCGCTGCTGCCTTGTCCGTCGCTTCCCAGGTGAACGTGTCGCCCGTACGCCCGAAGTGGCCGTACGCCGCCGTCTTCTTGAAGATCGGACGGCGCAGGTTGAGGCTCTCGATGATGCCCTTGGGCGTCAGCTTGAAGTTCTCGCGCACCAGCTCGATCAGGCGCGGTTCGCTGACCTTGCCTGTGCCGAACGTATCCACGCGCACGCTCACCGGCTCAGCAACGCCGATCGCGTACGCCAGTTGCACCTCGCAGCGGTCGGCCAGACCCGCGGCGACGATGTTCTTCGCAACGTAACGCGCCATGTAAGCCGCCGAGCGATCGACCTTGGTCGCGTCCTTGCCGCTGAATGCGCCGCCGCCGTGCCGGCCCATGCCGCCGTAGGTGTCGACAATGATCTTGCGTCCGGTCAGGCCGGAGTCGCCCATCGGTCCGCCGATAACGAAGCGGCCGGTCGGGTTGATGTGGTACTTGGTGTTCTCGTCGAGCAGTTCGGAAGGAATGACCGCCTGGATCACGTGCTCCAGCACGTCGGCGTGCAGCTTCTCGTTGGTCAGATCGCTCTTGGGGTCCTTGTCGGAGAACTCGGCATGCTGGCTCGAGATGACGACCGCATCCACGCGCACCGGCTTCTGGTTCGCATCGTACTCGACCGTGACCTGGCTCTTGCCGTCGGGGCGAAGGTAGCCCATTTTCCCGTTCTTGCGCACTTCGCTGAGCTTCTGCGCGAGCTTGTGAGCCAGCGAGATCGGCGTCGGCATCAGCTCGGGAGTCTCGTTGGTGGCGTAGCCGAACATCATGCCCTGGTCGCCGGCGCCGCCGGTGTCAACGCCCATCGCAATGTCAGGCGACTGCGAGTTAATCGTCGAAATCACGCCGCACGTGTTGCAGTCAAAGCCCTTCAGCGCGTCGTCATAGCCGATCTCGCGGATCGTGTCGCGCACCAGTTTCTGCACGTCCACGTAAGCATTGGTCGTAATCTCGCCGGCGACCACCACCAGCCCGGTGCAGGTCAGCGTTTCGCACGCCACGCGGCTCATCGGATCCTGCGCCAGGCAGGCGTCCAGGATCGCGTCAGAAACCTGGTCGGCAATCTTGTCCGGGTGACCCTCGGTCACGGACTCACTGGTGAATAGAAAACGGTCGGTTGTCGCCAAAACGGAGTTCCTCCAAAAGCACAAGTAGGTCGACGCAGAGGGCATTCATGAGCACGATTGCCGGGAAAACAAATCCATCCTGGCCGCGAAAGGCAGCCCGCGTATACGGCCGGCAACCGTCTGGGTCGATCCTCTTTATTTTACCCGTTTCAGCTCCCCCAGCGGGACCAACCCCCAGCCGCCGGGTGGATTTCAAGGCCGAATGGTCGGCTGCGGGACTGAACGGAGAACTCGCCGGGCTGCCTACGCCGCCACGCCAGCCGCCGGAGTATCCTCCCGCCAGGGTCGCCAGGCCACCAGAGCCGCCGCGCCCGCCACCCACAGCAGCACCTTCAGCACCACCTCTCGTTCCAGCGAGGCGTTCGGCGGCATCAGCACAATAACCAGATGCAGAGCGCAGAACGCCACACCCGCACCTTCCCTCTGCAGGCTCCAGCCCGAGTGCTTGAACTCGTTCATCAGCTCCGGCAGCGCAATCACAAACAGCGGCCAGGCGTACCCTGCGAGGTGGCGGTAGTCCGTGCCCAGCACCGGAGCCAGCAGAAACGACGCTCCACCGTAGACCAGCGCAAAGCGCAGCATCAGGCTCCGTTCTGCAAACCGCCGGTGTCGCCACCACAGCACCGCCAGCAGCAGTGGCAGCAGCCCATAAAGTGTCAGCACGCCATTCGCCAGCATCAACTGCATCACGCTGGAGTAGCTGCACACGCCCACCGCCCGTATCTGCCAAAGGTGGAAAGGCATCTGCCACATCGGAACCTGGCACATATCGGTGTTCACGTTGCTCCACGGCGCCAGCCCGAACACGTTGTGCAGCAGGTTCCACGGCACTTTGGCGACCATGTAGATCGCTTGTGGAAGGTGCTCTTCGTTGTCCAGGCTGTGCCGAGCCAGCCGCCCCACGATCATGGCCCCAGCCACGGCAGCGGCCACAGTGGCTCCGATCCGCGGCCATCCCATGCGCTTGCCGGCGACCGCCAGAAGGCACACCAGAGCCAGCCACGTAGACTCCCGCGACAGCATCAGCGGCATCATCATCAACCCCGCAGCCAGCAGCCAGTCCTCGCGCAGCAGCAACAGCAGCAACAGCAACAGGGCCGCGTACCAGGTATCCGGAAGCGCCAGGTGGTGAAACGTATCGATCCAAACCGGCAGCAGAATCATCACCGCCAGCATCCAGCGCGGAGCCGCCGTGCGCACCAGCAGCCAGAAACTTCCTGCCAGCGTGAACAACAACGAAGCCACGCCCTCCACCACGAATCCGCGCTCCACCGGAGCATGCAGGATCTTTGCAATCCCCGCAGCCACCAGTGCTCCCAACTGCCGCGCCGCGAACGGCTTCATCACGTGCGCCTGGTCGCCGTGGGCGATCATCAGGTAATACGAGGCGTCGGGGATCGAAAAAGGCCCTTCCAGCTTCCACGCCTGCAAGATGGCATAGGCCGCACAAGCCGCCACGCACGCCGCCACCGCCCACAAATGCGTTCGCCGGCTCCATCGCCGCAGCGGCGCTGTCACCGCCCGGACCAGCATCCCTTCGTTCGAGCGCAACGTCTCTTCCGAGTGCAACCTCGCCACCGGCTTCCTCTTCCGGCCGAGCCGCGGCCCCGCCTCATCCCGTTCTACATGCTTTTCCGCGCGGAGTGTTGCATGAAAGTCAGTGCGGACTGGCGTTGCGCGACGCGCTCACCGGCATGCTGGTGTCCGTTCCCCGCATGCGCGGCTTCAGCACATAGTGCCACGCTCCCCACGCCAGCGCGGCCAAAGCCAGCAACATCAGCACCGCGCCCCAGAACCTCCGCCGCATGTTGGGCCCCCGCTGCGGCCGGCTCCGCTTCACATTTTCGGCAAACTCCGCGAACTCCACCAGGTCCCGGTCGCTCTGCGGCCGCGAGCTCTTCCACTGCTGCAGCCACTCGTTCTCGTCCAGGCCCAGGAAGCTGCAGTAATTGCTGATGATGCCCTTATTGAACACGCCGCCCGGCATCTGGGCGTAGTCATCGGCTTCGAGAGCGCGCAGGTATCGCATCGACACCTTCGTTCCCTCGACGATGGACTCCAGCGTAACTCCGCGCTTTTCGCGTTCCTGTTGCAGATCTTTGCCGAACGACACTGCAATCTCCAGCGGCCCGCCACACGGCCCGCGTCTGGATGATCCCTTTATAGGTGGCCGCTGAATGACGGCTGAATGAAGAACTCTGCTCGCCCCTAGCATGCCACGTTACGCCGTAGAAAGTCCTCTCCATCCCGGCGGGGCATCCAGGCCGATACCCTTTACTTCAGGCACACAGTCTCCCTTCGGACGCTCAAGCCAACCCAAATCCACGTGTCAGGCGCATCCGGGTAAACTGAAACCACATGCGTCTGCCGTTTCCAACCGCGATCAGTGTTCCAAAGGCGACAATGTTCGCCGCGGTCCTGTTTGCTGTGGAGCAGGTTCAGCACACCGACCTGAGATTCAGCCTGCTGGTCTTCTCGTTCATCATTCTCAGCGTCTTCACGTTCAACGTTGCAGGGGGGTTCTCTCGTCCATCGGGAGCGTATGTCTTCTTCTATGCGTTGCTAACAGTGTTCGTCGCTGTCACATGGAAAGCTGTCCTCGGTGAACCCGCCCAGACCCGCCTGCAGGATCCCATCGTCGTACTCGCTCTCTACAACGCCAGCATGGTCGGGATCCTCCTCGCTATTCTCGCGACCCAGGTGCTGCTCGCCGGTCGTCCCAGTTTCAGCACCTGGATCGGTGCCGATCAGATCGATCTCGCCAATGCCGCCCTTGGCTGTCTCATTCTCTCCATCCTCCTGTCAGCCTTTGGCTTTCTCAATATCTCCGGAACCAGGCAAATAGTTTCTGCCCTCAATCAGATCAATTTCTTTGGCTCGTTTGCCGTGATCCTCGGAACGCTCAATGCCATCAGGAAGAGCGGAGGGCGGCACACTCTCGACCTGACGAGCGGCGTCGCTCTCGGGTTTTCCATCCTCTACGGCATCATCGGCTTCTCCAAGCAGGGTATGTTTGGTCCTTTGGTGGGCTGGCTGCTGGTGGTCGCCAGTTCCCGCGTCAATCTCCGTAGAATCCACGTGATCTCCATAGCCGTGGGCGCCGTTGTCGCCTACACGGTTCTTGTTCCGTTTTCTCAGATTGGCAGGGATGTTATCCCTGAAGATTCCGGGTTCAGCGCGCGCTTGGCCGTTATTGGAGCCCTTTTGAGCCAACCGTTGGAGCTGCGTTCCGAGTATGCCCAGGATCTGGCCATCAACGATGAGCAGAGCGCTGCTGCTGGATTCGTGAATAGCTACTACAACAGCAGTCAGGGCTTTATCGACCGTCTTAGCATCATGCCCGCCGACGATACTCTAATCAATTTCACCGAACGCGGACACATTCTGGGCCCTGCTCCTCTGGCGTACGACATCATCAACTGGGTGCCCCACTTCATCATGCCCGATAAGGAAAAGTATGATATCGAGGGCGGCCGTTACTCCAACCATGGCAACTACTACAGCCATGAGATGGGCACCATCGGCGTGGATGACACAACCACCGGAATTTCCTTTAGCTCCACAGCTGAGGCGTTTCATCTCGGCGGCTGGCAGGGACTTCCCCTGCTGGCCCTGCCCATCTGGTTTGCTCTGTTTTTCGTTTCAGACTTTCTGTGCGGAGATCCACGCCGTGCCCCATGGGGCCTTTTCCTCATCGCTTACTTTGCGCATGCCGCCAATGAAGGATCGCTCGGGGCCATCTTGGGCTGGCTGTGGCTAGGTACCTTCGGGCAGGTGATGATCATGTTCTTCTGCCTGCGCTTCGCGCCGATTCTGGGTATGCTGCTGTCGGGGCACGCCGACCGGCGCAAAGCTGGTGCTAGAACTCGCCCGATTCCGCTGCCAACCGTCGTCCAGCCTCGGGCGTAGCCTGGATTCGTTGCTGCAGATTCGTTGCTGCATCAAAGCGCGGCGAGCGAAATTCAGGCTCTAGCCGGCCTGTTCCACCGGATCCGTCACCGTGCGCAGCGCCACCTCAACCGTGAGTGGAATCAACGCGCTGGCAAAGGGTAGAAAGATTCTCACCTCGTCGATCTTCCCCATCGACATCCAAAGAACGCCAAACAGTCCCGCGCCTGAAAGGAACGCCAAATCAGGTCCAGCGCACGTAAATCGCAACCGGCGTATCTGCACCACCATCCACGCCAGGGGCAACAGAAACACCGCGAATGCCAGCCATTCCCTTGGTTCTGTCAGGTTAAAAGTCAACATGAACGTTCTCACTGTCCCATAGGTCGTGTGCTGGTAAACCACGCGCATCAGGTACAACTGGATCGTGCCTGCGGAAAGCGCAGACAACGCACTCGCTCCCAGTGCCCACCCGCGGCCCAGCGACAGGCCTTCACTTCGTCTCATCAAGCACGCGATCCAGACCCCGGCGTTGACCGAAATCGCAAGATCGGCGCGAATAAAGCCGAGCAGGCTTGCCAGCAGAACCAGAGTTCCGGTTATCAGAACCTTGCTTCTCGTGCTGCGAACTCGATCCGCTGGAAGCGACCACAACCACAACATCGCCGCAAGAATCGCCATTGACGGGAGCGTCTCCGGCCTCCCATAAAAGTTCAGCCATTGCAGGTAGTACAGAAAGAGCAACACAAACACTGCCGATCCAAACCACTGCATCGCTGCGGAAGCCCGGCGAAAGAACGTCCTCTGTTCCAACAGATGCAACAGGCAAAAACTCGCAAAAATCAAGCTCGCGCAAAGCAACACCGAAAGGCTGCGATACATAGCCAGTCCAGTAAGTCGGGTGATCCACGCTGCCGCGACGATTACGCCGATCCGGTATTGCTCCGGCGCCAGCCCGCCGCCATGCAACAGGACATCGATGTGTGTGTCTGTTTTCAGTTGCAGGCTGAGAGTGTTGTACGTGAAAAAGCAAACGGCCATGATCGAGCCCGCCAGCAGGCCACGCGTCGTTCGCGACCTCTGCTTCGCTGCTTCCATGAACTCTCCTTGGGGGCGATGCCGTGCGGTCTCTACGCGAACTGCGCCATCGCCAGTATAAACTTGCGCGGCGAGCGGCCTTCGCGTCCAACATCGCATGTTCGCAGCCAAACTTCGGCAGCGGGGCGTTACCATAGAGGAGTCCCCACGGACACCTGCACCCCCTCATGAACA
>JAZKBC010000033.1:87391-90018 GCA_040388825.1 Acidobacteriota bacterium
CTCGCTGGAACGCTCGCCAACATCGGCTCTGGAAAACTCATCCTCGGCAATCTCGTCCATCGTCCTCTGCGCTCCATCATCAGCGCTTTTGCTGTCGCCATTGAAGTCATCATGATCCTGTCGGTCGTCGCCGTCTTCTACGGCATCCTCAACGGCAGCCGCACTCAGACCAGTGGCATAGGCATGGACATGATCGTGCACCCCGGAGCGACCGGTACCTTGCTCAGCATGAGCGGAGCGTCGGCGGATGTCCGCATCGGCAAGGTGCTCGCCACGATGCCGCATGTGACCGTCGTCGCGCCGGTCAATATCAAGTTCACCGTGGGCAAGGCAGTCGAGAACATCTTCGGCATCGACTACAACTCCTACAACGCGCTCAAGCCCTTCGTCTTCGTCGAGGGCGGACCATTCCAGCACCCCTTCGACATTCTCATCGATGACCTTCAGGCGGCCTCCAGCCCCAAGCTCCATGTGGGCGATACCGTCAAGGTGCTGAATCACACCTTCACCATTTGTGGGATCGTCGAGCATGGCAAAGGCGGACGGAAGTACATTCCGCTGGAGACGATGGGCGATATCGATGGCAGCGCCGGAAAGGCTTCCGCGTTCTACCTCCGTACAGACGATGCACCCACCGAGACTGCCAAAGCTGCTATCCAGGAACAGGTGCGCAACGAAATCCTCTCCACCGACGGCCTTCAGGACTGGAGCGTCCAGACCATCCAGGAGTTCCTCGCCGCGCTCACGCCCGAGCACATGCCGGGCTTCAACATCGCGCTCAACGTCATCATCTCCATCGCTGTTGTCATCGGTTTCCTGGTCATCTTCCAATCCATGTACACCGCCGTCATGGAGCGCACGCGGGAGATCGGTATCCTCAAATCCATGGGCGCAGGCCGCCTTGCGATCGTCTCGGTCGTGCTGCGCGAATCGATGATGCTGGCCGTAGCCGGAACCGCGATAGGCATCGCCGCCACCTACCTTTTGCGGGTCTTCCTGGCGCATCGTTTCCCAACGATGGCCTTCGCGGTCACGCCCGCCTGGGTGCTCAAGGCTTCCTGCATTGCGCTCTTCGGTGCTCTCTTCGGCGCGCTCTATCCCTCGCTCAAAGCCGCCCGCAAAGATCCCATCGACGCGCTCTCCTACGAATAGCCGCACCCATCAGCAGTGCAGGGAAGCGCCTCAGTCCTGCGCTGCTTCTCCAGCCCGCAGCATCACCATCTCCGCCGTCAGCGGAGCCAGCGCCAGTGCCATAGGCAGAAATATCCTCACCTCATCGATCTTGCCGATCGTCACCCACAACATCGCAAATAGCCCCGCACCCACCAGCAAGGCCACGCTCGCCGCATCCCGCACAAACCTGCGGCGCACCACCTCGAACACCATCCACGCCACCGGCAGTAGGAACACCACGAACGGTGGCCAACGCGAAGCATGATGCACGTTCGGCCAAAGCTGCCACAGCTTCACATTCCCGTACCTGGCCTGCGGATACTTCACTCGCATCAGCCACCACTGCACCCCCGCAGCCAGCACCGCAATCAATCCGCTACCACTCAATGCCCATTTCCGCGATAGTGAGAACCTCGCCTCTGGCCGCAGCAGCATAAACGCAAACACTCCCGCATTCAGCAAACAGGCCACATCCGCACGAAACGTCGCGAGTGCCAAGGTCGCGACCGCCAGCCCCACCGCCACTAAAGCTTCTCTCCCGCGCACGCTCCACAACCCAAGTATCAGTGCGACCAGCATTGCCGCGGGCATCGTCTCCGGCTTGCCAATCCACAGCAGCCACGCCAGGAACCACTCCACCAGCCAAAGCATCGTAACCGCGCCCAGCCACTTCAGCGCGACGCTTGCCTGCGCGTACACCTCACTCCGCTCCAGCACACTCATCAACACCATCACGGCCACCACGCCGCACACGCCATCGATAGCCGCCAGCACCGCCGGCAACGGCCCATGCAGATGCACCATCAGCGCATGCGCCAGCCACACCACACCCACGCGATACTGCTCCGGAGCCGCCCCCCGTCCTGCCAGCAGATCGCTCCACGCTCCCGCCGCACCCAGCCCCTGGGCCTTGTAGTTGAAGAAGCTCAGGTAGCTCATCCCGGCCATCGACGCTGCCAGCAGCACCCGCGCCCACGCTCCCGGATCCTTTCGCGCTAAGCTCCTGGCCATCGCACATCTCCTGCTCAGTTGCTTCCGTAGCCGCTTTATATCCACCGCTGCGTTTGGAAACCACCACCGAACTTTCTATAATTCGAAATCGTACCGTACGAAATCTCATGGGCCCGGCCGCATCTTCGTTTTCTCTCGCGAAGCGCCGCTCCGTATTCGGGCTTGACCCCGTTCTTCGGCCGCCTCCACTGCATCTCAAAATGATGATCGACGCACCCGCCCATCTCGACTCGCCGGCTGCTTCGTCCCCACGGCCCAAATCATCCGTCGACGCCTCGCGTTTCATCGTCTGGCTGCTGCTCGCCGCCTCCGCCGCCTTCTTCGCTCTCCACTTCCTCCACCTCACCGCCGACTTCCCCAACCACTCTCCCTGGGTCGACTGGTCCAAGTACACCGACGAAGGATGGTACGGCGACGCCGCCATCCGCCACTTCCTGCAGTTC
>JAZKBC010000034.1:0-11453 GCA_040388825.1 Acidobacteriota bacterium
TACGCCTTTCATTCTAAAGGGGTTACCTGTCAAGTATTTCATTCTGTTGGGGTTACGGATGATTCTGTGGTGAGCTGGTGCTCCCAGAAAGCTTTGGGTGCCTTCAGCGGCAGCAAAAAGGTCATGCTTTGAGTTTCGAGTTTCGAGTCGCGAGTTTTTCTTGCTGAGGCTGCGCACGGCTTTAGGCTGGCTCGGAGCTTTATTTATCCCTACTTCAATTGTATGGGGTGGGGTAGGGCAAGTGGGCCAGGTTATTTTGGGTTAGATCGCCTTTGTTTATGGGGTGTTTGGTGATTTCTGGGGTCGTGGGAGGCTTGACAGGATTTTGGGTCGGGGGTGTGTCCTTGACAGTGGGTTCTGCATCATCTAACTTTTTCTCGCGGCAAGAGCCCAGAAAAGTCCGCTTCCAGTTACAAGCACAGGCCCCGGGAGGGTGTGGCGTTGGCCACTTTTTCCCTGCGGTTGCGCTTGGGCTTGAAGCGGGCTTTGTGTTTTTTGACGGCGGATTTTTGAACGTGGAATAGAATCGCGCGGAACGACGCACGCGTGCAGGGAGAATCAGGATGTCTGCAACCAAGTACATACTCGCGCTGGACCAGGGAACGACGAGCTCGCGGGCGATGGTGATTGATGCAACGGGCAAGGTCATTGCGATTGCGCAGCGGCCGTTTGAACAGATCTTTCCGCAGCCCGGGTGGGTGGAGCATTGCCCGAAGGAGATCTGGTCGTCGCAGAGTGGCGTGGCCACCGAGGCGCTGGCGAACGCGGACCTGACCGAGGCCGACATTGCGGCGATTGGCATTACGAACCAGCGCGAGACCACCATCGTGTGGGACCGCGAGACCGGTGAGCCGGTCTACAACGCGATTGTTTGGCAGGACCGCCGGACTGCGGCGTTCTGCGATTCGCTGCGCGAGCAGGGCAAGGCGCCGATGATCCAGGCGAAGACGGGGTTGCTGCCCGATGCGTACTTCTCGGCGAGCAAGGTGAACTGGATTCTGACGAACGTTGAAGGTGCTCGCGCGAAGGCCGAGGCTGGGAAGCTGGCGTTTGGCACGGTTGACTCGTGGCTGATCTGGAAGCTGACGCAGGGTGAGACGCACATCACGGATGTGACGAATGCTTCGCGCACGATGCTGCTGAACATCCAGACACTGGAGTGGGATGAAGAGCTGCTGAAGCTGTTCGACATTCCGGCATCGATGCTGCCGAAGGTGGTGGCTTCGAGTGGAGTGTGCGCGACGACGAAGGGATTGCTGGAAGGGATTCCTGTTGCGGGTATTGCGGGCGATCAGCAGGCGGCGTTGTTTGGGCAGATGTGCAGCGAGCCGGGAATGGCGAAGTGCACGTTTGGCACGGGCGCGTTCATGCTGCTGAATACGGGCACGAAGGCGGTGCCTTCGCAGAATCGCTTGTTGACGACGATTGCGTGGCAGATTGGCGATCGCGTGGAGTATGCGCTGGAAGGCAGCATGCTGATGGCCGGCGCAGTGGTGCAGTGGCTGCGCGATGAGTTGCAGATGATTCGGACGTCGGCGGAGATTGAAGAGCTGGCGGCGTCGGTTGAGTCGTCGAATGGGATTGTGCTGGTTCCGGCGTTTGCGGGACTGGGCGCGCCGCACTGGGACCAGTATGCTCGCGGGGCCATCGTCGGGATGACGCGTGGGACTTCGCGGGCGCATATTGCGAGGGCTGCGCTGGAGGGCATCGCGTTGCAGGTTGCGGATGTGCTGGAGGCGATGCAGTCCGATAGTGGCGTGCCGCTGGCGCAGTTGCGGGTGGATGGCGGAGCGAGCGCGAACAATCTGCTGATGCAGATCCAGGCGGACATCCTGGGCATTGAAGTAGTGCGGCCGAAGAATGCGGAGTCGACGGCGATGGGCGCGGCGTATCTGGCGGGCCTGGCGGTTGGGTTCTGGAAGGATATTGAGACGATCGGGCGGCAGTGGGAGATCGATCGGGTGTTCAAGCCGCAGATGGATGCGGCGGAGCGGACGCGGGTGCGTGGCATCTGGCATCGTGCGCTGAAGCGCGCAGGAGAATGGGAACAGGCAGGATGAGCAGCAGGGCAGAGGTACTGCGCGAGATAGGCGCAGAGACAAAACCGTGGGACGTGTTGGTGATTGGCGGCGGCGCTACTGGATTGGGCGCGGCTGTTGAGGCGGCATCGCGTGGATACCGGACGCTGCTGGTGGAGCGGACGGACTTTGCGAAGGGGACGTCGAGCCGGAGCACGAAGCTGGTACACGGAGGCGTGCGGTACCTGGCGCAGTTGAACATTACGCTGGTGCTGGATGCGTTGCGGGAGCGCGGGCACATGCTGCGCAATGCGCCGCACCTGGTGCATGATTTGTCGTTTGTGGTGCCGGCGTATAGCTATAGCTCGTTGCCTTATTACGGCTTTGGGTTGAAGGTGTATGAGCTGCTGAGCGGCAAGCTGTCGTTTGGGAAGTCGAAACTGCTTTCGCGGGAGCACACGTCGCAACTGCTGCCGGAGATTGTGCAGGAAGGTCTGAAGGGCGGCGTGCTGTATCACGATGGTCAGTTCGACGATGCGCGGTATGCGATCACGCTGATGCGTACGCTGCAGGACCTGGGCGGCGTGGCGGTGAACTATACCGAGGCCGTGGGGCTGTTGCAGAGAGGCGGCAAGACTGCCGGAATTCGTGCGCGCGATCGCGAGACGGGTGTGGAGTTTGAGCTGCCGGCGAAGGTGGTGATCAACGCGACGGGAACGCGGACGGAAGAGATTTTGACGATGGACCGCAAGCCGGATGGGCCGCTGCTGACGGTGAGCCAGGGCTCGCACTTTGTGCTGCCGCATTCGTTCCTGCCGGGCAAGGTTGCGCTGATGGTTCCGAAGACGGAGGATGGTCGCGTGCTGTTTGCGATTCCGTGGCATGGGTCGACGATTGTGGGGACGACGGATGAGCCGGTGGAGCACGGAGCAGATGAGCCGAGGGCGCTGCCGGTTGAGCGGAAGTTTTTGATGGACCACATTGCGCGCTATTTTGGGCGGCGGCCGGATGCTTCCGAGGTTATGAGTGTGTGGTCGGGGCAGAGGCCGCTGGTGCGGAGCGGGAATGGGAAGAGTTCCCAGCTTTCGAGAGATCATCGCGTGATGGTGTCGGAGAGCGGGTTGGTGACGGTGACCGGCGGCAAGTGGACGACGTATCGGCGGATGGGGCAGGATGCGATTGATCATGCGGCTGATGTGGCGGGGCTGGAGAAGCGGCCGACGGTGACCGTGGACCTGCGGCTGCATGGATGGATGGACGCGGCGTTCGATGGGGCTTCGCAGTGGGAGCAGGTTTACGGCGCGGACTTTCCGGCGCTGCAGTTGTTGTCTGCGGAGGATCGGGAACTGGATGCGATGTTGCATCCAGCGCTGCCGTATCGTGTGCGTGAGGTGGTTTGGGCGGCGCGGTATGAGATGGCGAGGACGACCGAAGATGTGCTGGCGCGGCGGACGCATGCGCTGCTGCTGAATGCGCGGGCGGCGATTGAAGCGGCGCCGGCCGTGGCGAAGTTGCTGGCGAAGGAGCTGGGTCGCGATGAGGCTTGGATGCAGAAGGACCTTGCGAATTTTCTGGCTACGGCGAAGGGGTATGTGTACGAGGATGCTTAGGCGGGTGGCGATGGCTGGTTTGGCGATGTCGGCTGCTGTGGGGATGGCGCAAGGGGCGGGGAAGGATCCGTTTCTGGCGTTGATGCAGAAGGCCGCGGCGCAGGCGAAGTCGCATGGGGGACGGTTTGTGCCGGCGTTGTCTCCGGCGTACCAGACGGTGCTGAGCGGAGCGGTGGATGTGAAGGCGATGCAGGCGGCGGGGTTTGCGGTGGTGCCCTGGACCGCGGATGATGCGGGGACGATCAAGAAGCTGCTGGCGTTGCATGTGGATGGGATCATCAGCGACAGGCCGGATATGCTGGCGGCGGTGGTGAAGGAAGCGCGTGCTGCGGCTGCGGGCGATGCTGCGGAGATGGCTTATCTGGAGCGCTTGGATTTGCAGGGGCATCGCGGAGGTCGCGGGCTGAGGCCGGAGAATACGCTGCCGGCGTTTGAGGCAGGGCTGGATAACGGGATTACGACGATCGAGACGGATACGGGAGTGACGACGGATCATCAGTCGCTGATATGGCATGACCAGTTTTTGAATCCGCAGAGCTGCCGGCGAGCGGATGGGAAGCCTTACACGCTGGAGAATCGCGTGTACACGAAGGACATTTCGCTGGCTGAAGCGCAGAAGACTTTCATCTGCGACAAGCTGCACTTTGGCAAAGAGCAGACGAACGATTTGAAGCTGTCGCCGGTGGCGGTGGCGTTTGCGGAGCAGGAGAAGATGCCGAGCCCTTATGCTCCGACGCATGTGGCGCAGCTGTTTCGGTTCGTGGCGTTTTATGAGAAGTGGTACGAGAGCGGGGCGGGGAAGTCACGGCCTGAGGCGGCGGTGAGAGCGCGGACGGCGAAGCTTGTGCACTTCAATTTGGAGACGAAGATTCTGCCGGAGGGGTACTCGGAGGCTAGAGTGCAGGCGGATACGCAAGGGGTCTCGCTGGACGCGTTGAAGGCTGCAGGCAAGGTGACGGAGGAAGCGCTGGCGGAGGGACATACGGTGGGGGCGGAGGCGTTTGTGGATACGCTGTGCGGGTTCATTCGCGAGTACAAGATGGAAGATCGGGCGGATGTGCAGAGCTTCGACTACAGAACTTTGTTGCTGGTGCAGGAGAAATTTCCGAAGGTAAGGACGTATTATTTGACGTCGTCGCCACGGTTGCTTTTTACGGAGTTCACGCCGGCGAGTTTGCGGGCGAAGCAGTGAGTGCGCAGGCACAGATTTTGAGAATCATCATTCAGGACGTTGGAGCGAAGCGATGAAGAAGACATTGTTAGGGGCACTGATTTCGGAGGCGATGGCGATGCTGATCATCATCGCGTTCGGCGACTCGGTTGCCGCGATGTATACGCTATATGTGCCGAGCCCGTATCAGCAGGCGTACTGGGGCGTTTGTATTGCGTGGGGATTGGCTGTGACGCTGGCGATCTATACGACGGGGTCGGTGAGCGGATGCCATGCGAACCCGGCAGTGACGCTGGCGCTGGCGATCTATCGGAAGTTCTCGTGGAAGAACGTGATTCCTTACTGGATTGCGCAGGTGGTGGGCGGAGTTGTTGGGGCGGCGATTGTGTATGTGCTGTTCAGCCCGGTGATTGATCACTACAACCTGACCAATGGGTTGACGCGGGCTGGTGGCGGAGCGGCGGGGGTGTTCTTTACGCATCCGGGGCTGGCGATTACGCCGATGCATGCGTTTATGGATGAGATTATCCTGACGGGATTTTTGATCTTCGGGATTTTTGCGATTACGGAGCAGTTCAACGAGATTGCTCCGGGAGCGAATATGGGGGCGCTGATGATCGGGTTCCTGGTGGCGCTGATTGGAGCGTCGATGGGCTATCTCGAGGCGTGGGCGCTGAACCCGGCGCGTGATTTTGGGCCGCGGCTGTTCTGCTTCTTCGCGGGATGGGGATCGTCTGCGCTGCCGTCACCGGACAGCTATTGGTGGATTCCGATTGTGGCTCCGCTCATTGGCGCGGTGTTGGGAGGCGGGGTTTATCAAGTGACGATCTGGCCTTATCTTCCGGCGCGGGAGCGGGCGGAGTTCGACAAGTTGGAGCGGACGACGGCTGCGAAGAGTTAGGCTGAGCAGTTAAATTACGAATGCGCCGCACGATTCCGAAGGTGGAATGGTGCGGCGTTTGCGTTTTAGCGCGAAGCGGTGGATGCTGGCAACGGTGTAGAGCGAAGGGGATGCGATGGCAGGTCGAGTACGGATTGGGGTGATGGGGTTGGGGCGGATGGGGCGGGTGTATGCGTCGTATCTGGCGCATCGGGTTCCGAATGCGGAGCTGGTGGCAGTGGCGGACAATAACGCGGAGGTGGCGCGGGGGTTTGCGGATGAGTTTGCAGTGCCGCAGTGGTTTGCTAGTAATGCGGATCTGCTGGCGGATGGGAGTGTGGATGCGGTGGCGGTGCTGACTCCGACGCAGACACATAAGCAGGCGGTGCTGGACGCGGCCGGGGCGGGGAAGGCGGTGTTTTGCGAGAAGCCGATGGCGATGACGATTGCCGATGCAGAAGAGATGCTGGCTGCGGTGGCGAAGGCGGGGGTGCTGTTTCAACCGGGGTTCATGCGGCGGTTCGATAGTGGGTATGTGGAGGCGAAGAAGAAGCTGGATCAGGGTGTGATTGGGACGCCGGTGGTGTTTACTTCGATCTCGCGCGATCCGTACAGGCCGTCGCTGGAGTTTTGCGATCCGGCGATGAGCGGAGGGCTGATCGCGGATATGGGGATTCATGACTTCGACCTGGCGCGGGTGTTTATGGGCGAGGTGGCGAGGGTGCACTCGATTGGGACGACGCTGGCGTATCCGGAGATGAAGACGGTGGGGGATATCGACAATGCGGTGGTGAGTTTGACGTTCAAGAGCGAGGCGCTGGGGAGTGTGCTGGCGAGCCGCAATGCGGTGTTTGGGTATGACATTCGAACGGAGATATGGGGGACCAAGGGGTCGCTGCAAATTGGGTATCACCGGCAGACGCCGGTGATGGTGATGACCAAGGAGGGGATCAGCCACGACGCGGTGCCGTACTTTATGGAGCGGTTTGAGGGAGCGTACCTGGCGCAGATTCAGAGCTTTGTGGATGCGGTGCAGCGTGGGCGGGAGCCGGCGGTGTCTGGTGCGGACGCGGTGGCGGCGATGCGGATCAGTGTGGCGGCGACGGAGTCGCTGCATACGGGCGCGACGGTTGTGGTGGGGTAGGGGAGGCTGAGGTTGTGTGAATTTCCGAGGGGCAGGCAGGTTTTGTTTGCATATCGTTTGACAAACCGGGTAGAATTCGCCCGTTGCGTTAGCGGTAACGAAGAATTGCTGCTATCGCCAATATTTTCATCATTTACGCATTTTCGAGACGGTTACGGACTTCGGGAGACATAGGTTCCATGATCAAAGCCATTCTTCGCGATGTGCAGTTCTGGATCCCGCTGGCCGTGCTGGTGGCGGGAATCGTGCTGCTGATCGTTTTGCATTAGGCAGGACGAGTCTGCGGGTTGATGGTCGCTGGAGTTTTGCGGCTGCGCTCGGTCGTCCTGGTCGGAATTTGATTTTTACGCGAGAGCGGAGCTCACGGGAAAGTGAGCGAAGGAGAGGCTGATGGACCTTCTGGTCGGCCCTGAAGTGTTTGAAGATCGCGCTGCGGACTTTGGCTTTGAGCATCTGTCGTTTGCGGTGCGGAAGTTGAAAGCGGGCGAGACGTTTGCTGAAGAGATTACGGGCAACGAACTGGCGATTGTTCCGATGGGTGGCGTGTGCTCGGTGACGAGCAACCGCGGCGAGTGGGCGGTGGTGGGTGGGCGCAAGAATGTTTTCGATGGGATGCCGCATACGCTGTACCTGCCGGTGAACACGACGTACAAAGTGACGGCGGTGACGGATTGCGACCTGGCGTTTTGCTACTGCAAGGCGGAGGATGAGTATCCGGCTAAGCTGGTGACTCCGGAAGAAGTGGCGGTGGAGATTCGCGGTGGGGGCAATGCTACTCGGCAGATCAACAGCCTGGTGCCGCCGAGCTTTGCGGCGCATCGGCTGATTGTGGTGGAGGTGTATACGCCGAGCGGGAACTGGTCGAGCTGGCCTCCGCATAAGCATGATGTGCATAATCCGCCGGGCGAGGTGGACCTAGATGAGATTTATTACTTCCGTATCGACAAGCCGGAAGGGTTCGCGATCCAGAAGGTTTATACGGGCGACGGGCGTATTGACGAGACGATGACGGTGCGTTCGGGCGAGCTGGTGCTGGTGCCTGAGGGCTATCACCCGGTGGTCGCGGCGCATGGATACAACGTGTATTACCTGAATGCGCTTTCGGGTTCGGCGCGGTCGCTGGCGGCTAGCGACGATCCGAACTATGCGTGGGTGCGCGGTGAGTGGCAAGACAAAGATGCGAGAGTTCCGGTGGTGAAGCTATGAGCACGATGGACGTTGTGATTCTTGGACGCGTTGGGTATGACCTGTACTCGGAGGAGCCGCATGTGCCGCTGGCGGAGGTGCGGCGGTTCTCGCGGTACCTGGGCGGGTCGAGCGGGAATATGGCTGTGGGTTTGTCGCGGCTGGGCGCGAAGGTGGGGATCGTGAGCTGCCTGGGCGATGACAAGCTGAGCGAGTTTCTTGTCGACTTTTTGAAGAAAGAGAATGTTGATACGAGCCACATCCAGGTGGCGCCGGGATTTGTGCCGTCGCTTTGTTTGACGGAGGTTTCGCCGCCGGACAGCTATCCGCAGGTGTTCTACCGGCATGATGCGGTGGACATCATGCTGGATGCGAAGGAAGCGGACCTGGAGTATGCGTGCTCGGGGAAGCTGTTTATTACGAACGGGACTTCGTTTTGCGCATCCCCTTCGCGGGAGTCGGCTTACAAGGCGCTGGAACGGGCGAAGGCTGCGGGCTGCCGCGTGGTACTGGATGTGGATTTCCGGGCGATGTCGTGGAAGTCGAAGGAAGAGGCTGGGCTAGCGATCCGGCTGGCGCTGCCCTATGTGGATGTGCTGATCGGCAACCAGCTGGAGCTGACGCTCGCCACGGGTGAGACCGACCTGGATGAGGCGATTGCGAAGCTGAAGAAGATTGGCGTGAGCATGATTGTGTCGAAGCTGGGTGAGTTGGGCACGCGCGTGCTGACTGCGGATGGAGGCGATGTGTACCTGCCTCCGTACAAGGTGGAAGTTTGCACGACGATTGGCGCGGGCGATGGATTTGCTTCGGGTTTTTTGACGGGCATGCTGCGTGGGTTGCCGGTGATTGAGTGCCTGCACTATGGCAACGCGACGGCCGCGATTGTGGTGAGCCGGTTGAGTTGCTCGGAGGCGATGCCGTCGCTTGAAGAAGTGGAAACGATGATTCGCTCGCAAAGGAAGGACGCATGAGCGGGTTCGTCGCCAAAGAGTTCTTTCCGGACGCGCTGCTGGCGCGGTTGACGGAGCTGCGTGTACGCGATCCGGAGTTTGCGTTCCGAGCGGCGCAGCAACGGGTTCGTCGCAAGAGCCTGACGGTTGACGGCAAACTGAACATCATTGCGGCGGATCATCCGGCGCGGTTTGTGACGAAGGTGGGCGATGATCCGCTGGGGATGGCGGATCGTCGCGAGTATCTGGCACGGATGCTGCGCGTGCTGCAGAGTGAGCGCGTCGACGGCGTGATGGCGTCGATGGACATCCTGGAAGATTTGCTGGCGGTAGATGGTCTGCTGCGCGAGGCCGGAGCGAAGACGCTGCTGGATGGTCGTGTGATGGTGGGGAGCATGAATCGCGGCGGGCTGGCGGGCGCGGCGTGGGAGCTGGACGATCCGATGACGGGCGTGACGGCGAAGGTGTGCGCGGAGTGGAAGCTGGACGGCGCCAAGGCACTGTTGCGCGTGGATGCGCAGGAGCCGGACTCGCTGAAGACGATGATGTATTGCGCGCAGGCGATTACCGAGTGCAATGCGCTTAAACTGCCGATGTTCCTGGAGCCGCTGCCGGTGCAGAAGACCGAGGCGGGCTACCCGGTGGTGAAGGAGGCGGGCGCGGTGGCGCGGCTGGCAGGAGTTTCGTCGGCGCTGGGAGATTCGAGCCGTTACCTGTGGTTGAAGCTGCCGTATACGGAGAACTTTGAGGTGGTGGCGCGGTCGACGACGCTACCGATTGTTTTGCTGGGTGGAGAGTCTGCGGGTGATCCGCGGCCGTTCCTGGCGCAGCTTGGCGCGGCGATGAAGGCCGGCGCTAACGTGCGCGGGGCGATGGTGGGACGAAATGTGCTGTTTCCGGGCGATGAAGATCCGCTGGCGATTGCGGAGGCCGCGGGGCGGATGGTGCATGATGGCGCTGATGTGGAAGCGGCGATGAGTGCGCTGGTGAGTGTGCGCGGGACGAAGCTGGATGTGCTCGCTGCCGCAACGCGCGGAGGTGCGCGATGAGCACACGGCGATTGACGATGGCGCAGGCGTTGGTGGGGTTTTTGAAGCAGCAGTATGTGGAGCGCGATGGCGTGGAGCATGCGTTCTTCGCTGGGATGCTGGGGATTTTTGGGCACGGTAATGTTGCGGGTGTGGCGCAGGCGCTGCAGGAGAATCCTGACTTTCCGTATATACCGATTCGGAATGAGCAGAGTGGCGTACACCTGGCGACGGGGTTTGCGAAGGCGAGCAACCGGCTGCGGGCGATGGCGGTGACGTCGTCGATTGGGCCGGGGGCGACGAACATGGTGACCGGCGCGGCGCTGGCGACGATCAACCGGCTGCCGGTGCTGCTGCTGCCGGGAGATATTTTTGCAAGCCGCAAAGTGGCGCCGGTGCTGCAGCAGATTGAGTCGACGAGCACGCAGGATATTGGCGTGAACGATTGCTTCAAGCCGGTGAGCAAGTACTGGGACCGGATCTATCGGGCGGAGCAGTTGGTGACGGCGCTGCCCGAGGTGATGCGGGTGCTGACTTCGCCTTCGGATTGCGGAGCGGTGACGCTGTCGCTGCCGCAGGATGTGCAGGCGGAGGCGTTTGATTATCCGGAGGAGATGTTTGCCAAGCGCGTTTGGTTGATTCGGCGCGGGGTGCCGGATGATGTATCGCTGGAGCGCGCGGTTGAGGCAATTCGGAAGAGTGCGCGGCCGTTGATTATTGCGGGCGGTGGCGTGTTGATGAGCGAGGCGAGCGATGTGCTGGCAGCGTTTGCGGAGAGTACGGGTATTCCGGTGGGGGAGACGCAGGCGGGGAAGGGGGCGCTGGCGTGGGATCATGCGCAGTGCATGGGAGCGATTGGAGCTACGGGGACGCTGGCGGCGAATCGGCTGGCGGCCAAGGCTGATTTGGTGATTGGGATTGGAACGCGGTACTCGGACTTTACTTCGGCTTCGATGACGGCGTTTCAGAATCCGGATGTGAAGTTTGTGAACATCAATACGGCGGAGTTTGACGCGTATAAGGTGGGGGCGATTCCGGTAGTGGCGGATGCTCGCGTTGCGCTGTCGCTTCTTGCTGATGCTTTGAAGGAGAAGCGTGTTTCTGCTGAGTATGGCGCGGAGACGAAGGCGCTGAAGGATGAGTGGGAAGCGGAGTGCTCGCGGCTGCTGGAGTTGAAGACGGATGGAAAGCCTGCGCAGAGTGCGGTGATTGGAGCGATCTGGGAGGCTGCGGGGCCGAGGGATGTGATTCTTTCAGCGGCGGGAAGTCATCCGGGGGATCTGCATAAGCTATGGCGAGCGCGGACGCCGGGCAGCTATCACATGGAGTATGGCTACTCGTGCATGGCGTATGAGATACCCGGGGCGCTGGGAGCGAAGATGGCTGACCCGACGCGCGAGGTGTATGCGTTTGTGGGTGATGCAACGTACCTGATGATGCCGAGCGAGATTACGACGGCGGTGC
>JAZKBC010000034.1:11463-12601 GCA_040388825.1 Acidobacteriota bacterium
GACAACAAGGGGTTTGGCAGCATTGGGAGCCTGAGCCGGTCGCTGGGACTGGGTGGGTTTGGGACGACGACGCATTCGAAGTCGGCGGACGGGCAGCTGGATGGGCCGGACTTTGTTGTGGACTATGCGGCGAATGCGCGGAGCCTGGGCGCGAATGCGATGAAGGCGGAGACGCTGGAGGAGTTTCGCGCGGCGCTGGAGGCGGCGAAGGCTGCAGATCGCGTAACGGTTGTGGTTGTGGAGACGGATGCTGCGGCGAAGGTGCCGGGGTATGACTCGTGGTGGGATGTGGCGGTGCCTGAGGTTTCGACGATGGAGAGCGTGCGTGAAGCGCGGGCGAAGTATGAAGAGGCGCGCAAGCGCGAGCGGTATCACCTGGGATAGATGATGAAGAAATTGCTGATTGGAAATGCTCCTTGTTCGTGGGGCATGCTGGAGTTCGAAGAAGCGAAGAGCGCGGAGCCGATTGGGTTCGCGCAGGTGCTCGATGAGCTGGCTGCGGCCGGCTACACAGGTACTGAGCTGGGCGACTGGGGCTTTATGCCGACGGATACGGTGGCGTTGCGCGCGGAGCTGAAGAAGCGCGAGCTGCTGATGCTGGGGGCGTTTGTTCCGGTGGCGCTGAAGTATGCGGAGGCGCATGAAGCGGGCATTGCTGAGGCGGTGAAGACGGCGCGGTTGCTGGCGTCGGTTGCGGGTGAGCCGAAGCCGTTCCTGGTGCTGGCGGATGCGAACGGGACGGAGGCGGATCGGACGAAGCTGGCGGGGCGGATTCCGTTGTCTGCGGGGCTAACCGCGGCGGAGTGGGAGACGTTTGCGGGTGGAGCTAATCGGCTGGCGCGGGCTGTCTTTGAAGAGACGGGATTGCGGACGGTGTTTCACCATCATTGCGCGGGGTATGTGGAGACTCCGCATGAGATTGCAACGCTGCTGGAGATGACCGACCCGGCGCATCTTGGGCTGGTGTTTGATGCCGGGCACTTTGTTTATGGAGCGGGCGAGGCGGGGGCGGATATGTTTGCGTTCCTCGACCGGTTTGCGGATCGGGTCTGGTACATCCACTGCAAGGACTGCGAGCCGGATGTGGCGGCGCGGTGCGATATCGCGATCGTTGCGGAGTCGAGTGCCGACATCCTGA
>JAZKBC010000035.1:0-4106 GCA_040388825.1 Acidobacteriota bacterium
TCGAAGCCACCCGCATCCGTCCCGCCCACACCCGCAACCACGACGACGCCGAAGCCCCCATGAACGAAACCGCCCCCACGCCGAAGCCCATCGGCAGCCATCTCCTGCCGGTCAGTCCGTAGCGTTCTCCCGCAACCTGCTGCCACCGTCCAAAAAAGAAAGCCCCGGACAATGTCCGAGGCCGCAGCGTTTCGAAACTCTATCTAATCTAAGCCACCTGCACAGCCTCAGCCTTCACCGCGCGAACCGCCCGCGGACGAACCAGCGCTGCAGCCTGCACCGCACCACGCACCGCCGTTGCTTGCACCGTCACATTCAAACCCATCAGCCGCCGCGACAGCGACCGCGTTCCGCCCGTCAGCCAAGCATCTTCGGGCTCATTGATCAGTCTGCGATTCAGGTGCGGCATCTCCGCCACCCGCGCACGAGTATCCAAAGCTCCATCCTGCGGCTGCCGCAACCGCTCGCTGTCCGTAGGCAGCGACCACTCCGTACTCCCGTGGCCAACCCGCCGCGACATCGAATCGTTCGACGGCCTGCTCGTCTTCTGAAACCGGCTCTTCCACTGGGCGACGTATTGGTTCAGCATGGGAATCTCCAAACAATTGCTCTGCAGTTGGCCTAACTGCTGAATTGGATGTTCGCACCCCCATGCCGGTTGTACAGAATTGCGACACGCAATATTTCGCATCGCCGCCCATATCGACCGCACGCGAAATGCCGCACCAAATCAGGACTTTCCCACACCGTTCATGAAAATTTCACGTTTGCATTCACGCTTGCACAACTACTGCAGCATTCAGCCTGCGGCCTCTTCCGGATCCACTGCCAGCGCCGCCCGCAGCCGCTTCCACGAGTTCGCCAGCGTCTCCGGCAGCACCCGCGTATCCGACACCACGTTCATGAAATTCGTATCCCCCGTCCACCGCGGAACCGCATGCAGATGCAGATGATCCGCCACGCCCGCCCCTGCCGGCTCGCCCAGGTTCAGCCCCATGTTCAACCCGTCCGGCGTGTACGCCTTGCGCAGAACCCGCTCCGCCCGCCGAGCCTCCCGCATCATCTCCTCGGCCACCTCCAGCGGCAGCGCCGCCAGGCTCGCTTCATGCTTGTACGGCACCACCATCAGGTGCCCGCTGTTGTAAGGAAAGGCGTTCAGCACCAGGAAGCACGTCTTCTCCCGCGACAGAATATAAGCCGCAGCCTCGGCCTCGGCCGCATCCATCCCCTGCGCAATCGCGTAGTCCACCGCCGCAATCATGTTGCAGAACACGCAGTTATGGTCTCCCGGCCACGCCGCCAAGGCTGCCGGAACCCCACGCCGAAGCTCTTTTTTCTCGTCCCCCACCACGTAGCCATACCGCCACGGCGTCCACAGATGTTCCATCCGGGCAGTATAAGACCCTCTCCAAAACTCCCAGCCTGCCGAAAAAGAAAATAGCGGCTTCTTGCCCACTTGCTGCGTCTATAGCTCTATGTACGAGACAAGCTCCAAAGCTTGCGTGTTTGCATTCGATTTCATGCGGTCTGACACGTTCGATGATCGATAGCGTTCGTTGACCCCGCTTGGTTGCGCTGCTACAATCATGTATGAACCCCTGTGTGCGGGACCCAGTCGCAGCGGTTCTTCTTGGCACTACCTCATTCCCGCTGACATCATCGCTGAATCCCCAACGCCTCGCTCTAGAAGGCAGACGTTGTGCCGTCTCAAACGGCTGGGCGATTGTGCCGCGAAATGAAATCACTGAGTCCCGGAGTTGCTTTACCCATGGCCGAAAACGACCAGAATCTTCCCCACAACGAGAGCACAGCCCTGAACACCACACTCGAAACCGCGCCCGAATCTTCGACCGAAACCACGGCCATCAACCCTTCCTCCAACCCTGAGACTCCCTCCGCTGAAGCGGTCGAGACCACCGCAACCCCCGTCGCTGCTACTGCAGCCGCGCCCGTTGCCGAAATCTCCGCCGAAGCCGCCGAGCCCGAGTACTCCGACGAAGACTTCGCCAGGGCTCTTGAGAGCTTCGACCGCGAGCAGGCTGCCGAAAAGGACGCCGCCCAGTCGTTGACCGCTGAAGAGGTTGTCGTCACCGGCACGGTCGTCAAGATCACTGACAAGCATGTCGTCGTCGATATCGGCCTGAAGTCCGAGGGATTGATCCCGCTCGATCAGGTGCTCGACCACACCGGAGCCCCCAAGGTTCAGGTTGGCGAGACCATCGAAGTGGTTGTCGAGCGTGAAGACGCCGACGGCGCCGGCTACATCGTCAGCTACGAGAAGGCGCTCCGTCACAAGGTTTGGGACAAGCTCGAAGAAGCGTCCAACACCAAGATCCCCGTCAAGGGTATGGTGCTCTCGCGCGTCAAGGGCGGCCTCACTGTCGATATCGGCATCAAGGCATTCCTGCCCGGCTCGCAGGTCGAAGTGCGCCCCGTGCGCAACCTCGACGCCTACATCGGCACCGAAATCGAAGTCCGCGTCATCAAGCTCAACAAGAAGCGCGGCAACGTCGTCATCTCCCGCAAGGAGATCCTCGAAGAAGAGCAGAACGAGAAGAAGACCGTCACTCTGTCAACTCTCGAAGAAGGCTCCGTCTTCACCGGCGTCGTCAAGAACCTCACCGACTACGGCGCGTTCGTTGACATGGGCGGCCTCGACGGCCTGCTCCACATCACCGACATGTCCTGGGGACGTCTCACTCACCCCCGCGACCTCGTCAACGTTGGCGACGAGATCCAGGTCAAGGTCCTCAAGTTCGACAAAGAAAAGCAGCGCGTCTCGCTCGGCTTCAAGCAGCTCACGCCGGATCCGTGGCTCGACGCCATCGAGCGCTACCCCGTCGGTGCCCAGGTTCGCGGCCGCGTTCTCTCGGTCACTGACTACGGTGCGTTCGTCGAACTCGAACAGGGCATCGAAGGCCTGGTCCACGTCAGCGAAATGACCTGGTCCAAGCGGATGAAGCACCCCTCCAAGCTGGTCAAGCCCGGCGACGAAGTGGACACCATCATCCTCTCGGTCAACCCCAACGATCGCCGCATCTCGCTCGGCATGAAGCAGCTCCAGGACAATCCCTGGGAAGCGCTCGAGAACAAGTACCCCGAAGGCGCCATCATCGAGGGTCGCGTCCGCAACCTCACCGACTTCGGCGCTTTCATCGAAATCGAAGACGGCATCGACGGTCTGGTTCACGTTTCGAACCTCTCCTGGACCAAGCGCATCAAGCATCCTTCCGAAGTTCTCAAGAAGGGTGAGAAGGTCAAGGCAGTTGTTCTCGGCGTCGAGCCGGAAAACCGCCGCCTCTCTCTCGGCGTCAAGCAGCTTCAGCCGGACGTCTGGGACACCTTCTTCGCGCAGCACCGCGTCGGCGACGTCATCAAGGGCAAGGTTCTGCGCACCGCGCAGTTCGGCGCCTTCATCGAGATCGCCGAGGGTGTCGAAGGCCTCTGCCACGTCTCCGAGGCAGTCGACGAGACCGGCAAGCAGGTCACGTTGAATGTTGGCGACGAGCACGAGTTCAAGATCGTCAAGATGAGCCAGGAAGAAAAGAAGGTCGGTCTCTCGATCAAGGCAGTTGGCGAAGAAGCCAGCCGCGCCGAGGTCGAGAACTACAAGGAGTCGGCCAAGGGCAAGGGCGGCAACCAGGGCGGCAAGACCAGCTCCGGTTCCTCCTCCACCACCACTCTGGGCGACCTCATCAACTGGAAGCGCGCCGAAGCGGAAGAAGAAGAAAACCGCTAAGCCAAACCGGTCAACTCAAGCAACAAACAAGACGCCTCCGCAAGGAGGCGTCTTCGTGTCTGCATCAATTTCTTTTGTCATCCCCTCTTTCGTCATCCCCTCTTTTGTCATCCCCTCTTTTGTCATCCCGTAGGGATCTGCAGTTGCTCTTGCTTTTCTTGCTTGTCATTCTCGGAGAGGACCTGCTGTTGCACTTGCTGTTGCACTTGCTGTTGCACTTGCTGTTGCTGTTGCTGTTGCTGTTGCACTGCAGTTGCAGTTGCTGTTGTACTTGCTTTTCTTGCTTGTCATCCTCGGAGAGGACCTGCTGTTGCACTTGCTGTTGCTCTAGCTCTTCCCCGCAACCCGCGGACGACACCAGCCGTGA
>JAZKBC010000035.1:4116-8444 GCA_040388825.1 Acidobacteriota bacterium
CCTGTCAAGCCCCCACCACCCGTATCTCACTCACCAGCAAAGAGATACACTTGGCCCACTTGATACTCCCAACCAGCTAAACTGTAACTACCCTTGAACTTTGAAAGAACTGCATAGCTCCGGCCACAACCAGACCTAAAGTCTTTCCTTCGAAGATCTTAGGACCAAAGGTATGGGGGGGAGGGTACCCTACTCCTCATCGTCAATCGGCAGCTCGATCGCCCGCTTCCGGTCGAACACCTTCCGCACCACGTAGAAGCCAACCGCCAGCAGCGCCACGCCGCCCAGCGTCAGCATCAGGTTCGAGTGCCGGTGCATGGCAATCACCGCGTCGCGAAAGATCGTCGGCCCCAGCCAGATCGTCGCCACGGCAAACACCAGGTACTGCGCAAACTTGCCGCAGAAGGTAGC
Source organism: Acidobacteriota bacterium (assembly GCA_040388825.1). Taxonomy (GTDB): domain Bacteria; phylum Acidobacteriota; class Terriglobia; order Terriglobales; family Acidobacteriaceae; genus Granulicella. Next base: position 4,528 of record JAZKBC010000035.1, read on the forward strand.
CACCAGGAACGGCGCCAGCTTCATCTCGAACACCCCCGCGCCAAACTGAAACAGCTTCAGTGGCGTCGGCGGAGGCCCCATCGACGGAATCAGAATCGCAAAGAACTCCTGCCGCTCGAAGCGGTCCCGCAGCCGCTCATAGCGCTCGCGGTTGATCCGCTTCAGCAGGAACAACTCCCCACCCGCGCGCCCCACAAAGAACGGCACCATCGACCCCACCGTCGAAGCCGCCGCCGCCATCAGGCAGTACAGCAGAAACTTCTTCGGCTGCGCATAGCTGTAGCCGCTGATGATGCCATCCATCGATCCCGGTATAGGAATCAGGGCGGCATCCAGCAGCGCCAGGCCGCCGATTCCCCACACTCCGAGCGGCTTGAGCACCGCAAAAACGACAGCCGAAAACTTATGAAACAAGACGACAGGATGAATTTTCACTGAACCCCTATTTTAGCCTGTCGACCCCATGCCCCGTCTCTCCGGCCAGCAACTCCAGCGCATGCGGCAGCAACGCCATCACCGCCTTCAGCGCCTGCTCCGCTCCCGCCGGGCTCCCCGGCACAGTCAAAATCAGCGTCGTCGCCCGCACCCCACAAACCCCACGCCCCAGCGCCGCCAAAGGAGTCTCCGCTTCACCCTCCCGCCGAATCTTCTCCGCCAGCCCGGGCACCATGCGCTCACAAACCTCAATCGTCGCCTCCGGAGTCACATCCCGCGCCGCCAGCCCGGTCCCTCCAGTCGTCACAATCAGCGCCGCTCGCTTCGCCGCCGCCACCAGCGCCGCGGCAATCCGCTCCGCTTCATCCGGCACCACCATCACCGCCAGCACCTCCGCCCCACCCTCGCGCAACAGCCGCGCCACCAGCGGCCCCGAACGGTCTTCCTGCGTGCCGGCAAAGCAGCGGTCGCTCGCCGTCAGCACAATCGCCGTTCGGCCAGCCAGGGTGGCATTCAAGCTCATCCCAGAAGCATACCTCCCGCACAAATTCCACGAAAATGAGAAAATGAAACAACCAGCATCGGTCCCCGGTGTCTAAGTCCCCGAGCGACCCGCGAACTCGGCTCAGCAACGATTTCCAGCCAACCTCGCAACCTTCGCTGTGCCTCAACCGTCCCAGACATACGACCCGATGCCTCCAACCACGCCTCTCGATCCCGACCAGCCTCAAATAGAACCCGAGCAGGCGCAGCTGGACCAGGCGCAGGCACCGCTTAATACGGCCGAACCCACGCGCGCCCGCAACGCCCCTCTCTCCTTCATCCCCCACAACACCGACGGCACCGCCAACAACCAGCCCGTCCTTATCCGCACCGGCCGTTACGGCGAGCTCAGCGAGCACGAGCTCATCCACCTGCTCGACTCCATCGAAGACGAGCGTGCCCGCAGCCGTTTCCGCGAGTCCCTCTACATCGCCACCTTCGTCTGGATGGTCCTCGCGGCCCTCATCATCTGGGGCCCGCACTACCTCTGGCACGCTCCCGTGCTCAAGAGTCCCGTCGACATGTTCAAGGAGCGCGAGCTCACCATCCTCAACGCTCCGGTCATCCCGCATCCGCGTCCCGTAGCTCCGCCGCCCGTCGACCGCCGCACCCTCGAGCACCTCCGCTCCATGGAGCCCGCCCCCGCACCAGCGCCCGTAGCCCCCACGCCTTCTACCCCCGAACCATCCCCCGCGCCCATCGCCTCCACGCCCGCGCCCACCGTAGCTCCGCCCACCCGCCCCTCCGTCGCTCCCGCGCCCATCATCGACGCCCCCACACCCCAACCCTCCGCCAACCGCGGCACGTTCTCCGCCACCCAGCCCAACAACACCGGCCTCGCACCCACCGTTCACGAGAGCCTGCCCATGGCCATCCGTGGCCGCGGCCGTGGCGCTCCGCTCGGCACCGGCGTCGAGATCCTCTCCCCCAACCCCGACAACGTCGACTTCGACCCCTACCTCCGCCGCCTCATCCGCCAGGTCTACGATCAGTGGATCCCCCTGATCCCCGAAGAGGTCCAGCCCCCGCTCTCCAAGACCGGAAGCACGCTCATCCGCTTCCGCATCATGCCCGACGGCAAAATCGGCGGCATCTGGCTTGACGGCTCCACCCACGACGACGCCATCAACCGCGCCGCCTGGGGCTCCATCGTCGGCGTCGGCCAGTTCGAACCCCTGCCCCACAACTACCACCAGCCCAACCTCGAGCTGCGCATCGACTTCGAGATCAAGCACCCGGGCGAGGATTAGCCCCATGCCGGCCGCCGGTCCTAACCAGCCGCCCGTCCGCGTAGTCCGTCACGCCTCCATCCAGCGAGACCGCGCCGCGGCCGAATCTCAACGCCAGCAGTCTCTCCTCCGCCGCGCCCACCTCGAGCACTCCAGCCTTCTCCGCGGCCTCCTCCTGTTCGCCGCCGCCGCCCTCACCTTCGCCATTCTCCGCGCCGGCATCCACCGAGCCTTCGTCCCCGGATGGTGGCGTCAATGGTGACCTCCGCCGGCTATCCCCTCCTCGTCATCGCCGGCCCCACCGCCAGCGGCAAGACCGCCCTCGCCCTCGCACTCGCCGAAGCCCTCAACTGCGAAATCATCTCCTGCGACTCCGTAGCCGTCTACCGCGGCATGGACATCGGCAGCGCCAAGCCCTCCGCCGCCGAGCAAGCCCGCGTCCGCCATCACTGCCTCGATCTCTTCGACCCCAACCAGCCCTGCACCGCCGGCGACTACGCCCGCGCCGCCCGTGCCGCCCTCGCCGACATCCGCTCCCGCAACCGCCTCTCCATCGTCGCTGGCGGCACCGGCCTCTACCTCCGCGCCTTCCTCGAAGGCCTCGCCCCAGCTCCACCGCGCGACGAAGCCCTCCGCCAATCTCTCCGCGCCGAAGCCTCCACTCCCAACGCTCTCCACGACAAGCTCCAGCAGCTCGACCCTGCGGCAGCCGCCCTCATCCACCCCAACGACACTCCCAAGCTCATCCGCTCGCTCGAAGTCTCGCTTTTAGCGAGCGAACCGCAAACGCAACAGTGGCAAGCAGGCCGCGACCCGCTCACCGGCTACAGCACTCTCCAGCTAGGCCTCAACCCACCGCGCGCCGAACTCTATGCCCGCATCAACCAACGAGCCGCTGCAATGTTCACACGCGGCATCCTCGAAGAAACCGCCGCCATCCGCCACCAATACGGCGACGACACCCGCACCCTCACCACGCTAGGCTACGCGCAAGCCCTCGCCGTCCTCCGCAACGAAATCCCTCTCGAAGAAGCCATCACCCGGGCCCAGCAAGGCCACCGCAACTACGCCAAGCGCCAGCTAACCTGGTTCCGCCGCGACCCCACCATCCACTGGCTTCCCGCCTTTGGCGACGACCCCGCGACCCAGCAACAGGCCCTCTCTCTAACTCGCACCCACCTTACCGTGCCCTAGCTCTCACGGACCCACTCGCCGCCGCGAAACCGCCGTAAACCACAACGCCCGCCCACAATCGCTGCTGTAAACAATTGTCTTCGAATCCGGCTCCCACGCCGGCTCGATCGTATTGCACTCCGCGTTCGCAAGTTCGCGAACCACGCCACTCTGCAGATCCATCAGCGACAGGTTCCAGTTCCCGCGCACCATCCGGCTGTACGCCATCCACCGCCCATCCGGAGACACCGCCGGATACCGCGCCTCGCCCAGCCGCATCAACTCCGGCTGCTCTCCCGTGGTCACGTGATAAAGCCGCGATCCACTGGTCCCCCGCGCCAGCCCCGCCACAATCAACGAACCGTCCTGCAGAAAGCTTGCCTGCTCCACATCCAGCCACGCTGGCGTTTGGGCCTGCTCCACCGCGATCGGCTCCCCAAGCGACCGCGTAAACAGCATGCCTCGTCCACGATTCACCCGCAGATACGCCAGCCTCTGCCCATCCGCGGAAAGCACCGGCGACTCCGCATCCACAAT
>JAZKBC010000035.1:8454-23875 GCA_040388825.1 Acidobacteriota bacterium
CCGCCAACCCCGCACCGCTGCGAGAGCGGATAACCGAGTGCCCCCCCGCCTCCTCCACCAGCACTCTCCCACCTCCAGCCGCAAACGCAATCTCATCCGCCCCGGTCGAGCTCTCCGAAAACGGCACATTCTGCGGCGGAGCCTTCATCTCCTTCAGCAGCCGATACCCCACAGGCTCCATCGCAATCCGCGCAATGTCCCCATTACTCCATTCAGGCGCGGCAACCAGGTACGCTCCACTGGAATCCGGCACGCGATAAGCAAAGTCCTCAGCCAACCCCCGCTGATGCCGCACTCCCGCAACCGCCTGCAACACCACAACGCCAGCCAGCACCCCTGCCACTGCCAGCGTGATCCTCCGCCGCCCCTCGCTGTGCAACGCAACCAAACCCATCACCGCATAGGCAATCGCCGCAAAGGCAATCAGCATATACAGCCTTGGCACCTGTAGCAGCACACCCCACCCTGAAGCCGACCCCACGTGCCACCCGCTCGGGCACCCAATGCCCACATACAGTGCCACCAGCAGCCACACCATCTGCGACTGCTTCGCCAGCAGCATTGCCACCAGCACCGTCACCGGCAGTATCAGCAAAGTGAAGTTGTAAGACGCCGGAATCGGCGACACGGCGAGCGTCGCCACCGTCAGCGCCGACCACTCCAGCGCCACTCGCCGCGGCGATCCATCGTGCTCATCGCACAGCAACAACGCCGGCGCCACAATCAACATTGGCAGCAGCGCCTGCAGCACCGCAACACCACCGGCGACGCAAACAGCGGATGTGGGTTCCACTGCGGCTCGTACAAAAACAAGCAATGCAGCAGCGTCGAGAGCGATCCACTCCCCAGTGCAAACGGAGGCAGCCCCTCACCACGCAGCGTCCACGGCAGCACCTGCAGCAAATACGTCCGGTGCACCTCCCATCCAAAAACTGCCACGGACACCGCAGCGCACGCGGCCAATGTCACCACTGCAGCAGCCAACGCCCGCCACTGCCTCTTGCGCACAAAATACAGGCAGAAGATAAACGGAAACAATTTGATGGCTGTCGCCAGTCCGACCAGCGTCCCAGCCAACCCTCTGCGTCCACGCTGATGTGCCCAGCATGCCCCCACCAGCAGCGCCGCCAGCAGCACATAGAACTGCCCGTATATCAGGTTGCGATGCATCGGCGGATACGCCAGAAACAGAATCGCAATCCTCCGCAGCGACTGCCCCGAAATCCCACGCAGCAGAAACACCATCCAGAACAGCAGCGCCACCTGCAGCACCAGCCATATCCGCTTGGCGGTCAGCGGATTGAACTTCGTCAGCGGCGTAATCGCCAGCGTTGAAAATGTTGTGATCGGCACCAGCCCAATCACCGAGCGATCGATCTCGTGGTGATCCTTCTGTCGCGCGATCCAACGCCACTCATAAACGTGCGCTGTATCCACACGCTCGGTCGCCAGCTTCGCCGTCAGGTAGTAGTTCGGAAAGTCCGTCTGCAGCGTAGCGAACGCCGTAGGCAGGGTCTGGAACGCAAACACTCCCGCGCAAACCAGCAGCAGCACCCACTCCACGCAATCCCACCACGCAGCGGGTAGCGGCCACCACGAACGGCTGAAAGACATCGTCGGAATCGGTCTACCCTCGATCCAACGCTAGTGGATTGGCCTACACCGTATGTCACTACCTTGTGCGAACTTCGTCAGCAGCTTGTCACAGCACTCTCAATGCCCCGCCGAAACCACCGGTGCCTCGCCATCCTCCACCCAGTACCCATTCCGAGCCTCCACCTTCAGGTCGATATGCTCCGGCAAGCTCAACTGGATCGAGTGAAATCCCGCCACCGGCGACTGCGGATGAAAGCTCAGCACGTACCGGTTCGGCAGATGATTGGAAATCGTCAGCAGGTCCCCTTCCAGCGTCTTCTCATTCTTGAAGTGGAAGTACTCCCCTCCAGTCAGCCGCGACACCGTCTCCGGAGCATTCCGTTTGAAGCTGTTGATCACCACCGCCGCCGCCATCTTCGCCAGGATCAGCGGAGGCAGCAGCTGCGCCGCGCAATCATAATCCTGCGAAGCACGGCTCGGCGTTGTGTTCGGGTCGGCGTTCTTGTCGCGGCTGAAGCATCCATGCTGCGGGCCCGGCTCATTCGAGCTGATCTTCGAAGCCTCATGCCCCAGCTCCGCCCGCGACGACGAAAACGCCACGCTATAGATCGTCGTATTCGTATCGCCAATCGCCCGCAGCGCGTCCACCAGCTTCACATGGCTGCCATGATCAATCGTCTCGCTAAACATCAAAATCGCCCGCCGGTACACCACTGGCTGCTTGCGCAACATATCCACGGCAAACGTAATCCCATCGAAGATCGCATCCTTCCGGTCGCCGGCCTGCAGCCCCCCGAGCGTCTGGTTCACCAGGTCCATCTTCGTCGTAAACGGAACCTCCACCGCCGGCGCACTGTCGAAGCTCACCACAGCCACCTTGTGCGGCACCGCGCCCACCACCGCATCCAGCATCGGCCCCAGTTGCGAGTACAGATCGAGCTTCGCTGCTCCATCGCTTCCGGTCTCCACCAGAATCACCAGCGCCAGCGGTTCGCCGCCTGTATCTTCCTCCAGCCGCAGCTTCTGATCTACTCCGTTGTCGGTCAGCTTGAAGTCGTCGGCCTTCAGCGTGTACACCAGCGCTCCAGCCTTGGTCTTCACCAGCGCCGGAACCCACACCAGCGACGACTGCACGCTGATCGTCGCCGTCTGCTCATCTCCCGCCGGAGCCGATCCAGCATCCTGCGACAGCAGCGCCCGCGACACCAGCACCATCCCAAAAACCGGAAGCCACCGCTTCATCGATCCCATAGCCACAGTCTACCGTCTCACTGCGAACCCAACATTAAGGCTGCTGCTTGCTCTTCTTCGAAGCTGGAGTCACCCGCTTGAACACAAACTCCTGGATCACATTCCCCACACCATCAAACCCCGCCGCCAGCAACCCGTTCTCCAGCACCAGCGACCATCCATCCCGATCCGACTTTGGCGCATACAAATTCGCCGCCACACCGGCCGACACATCCCCGAGCACACTGGCATACGCCGGCTGCCACTTCCCGTTATCGCCCCGGCTGATCACCGCCGTCGAGAGCGCATAAAAGAAACGCGACTTGATGCTCCCCGTCCCCTTGTAGAAGTACCTCGGGTCCTGGTGCAGCAGCGCCGGAAACACCGCTCCGCCCATATACGTCCCAATCAGAAAGTCGCCGCTCACCGCTCCAAACCGCTTCCCATATCCACTCCACCCCGGCCCATACCCCGGCAGTGAATTGTTCGCCTGCTGAATCCCCGCGACGCCTGCATTGATTCCCCAGCTCACCGGATCGATCACCGTCTTCCAAGTCAACGAATACTTCTGCTTCACCGTCAGCGGCTGCGCGTTCCACGTATAGCTCACAAAGTAATTCGGAATCGCTCCAAACAGGCGCTGCGTCTCCTCCTGGTGAATCTCAATGTCCGCCTGCTGCACCTGCGAGATTGCCTCCACCGTCTGATCCGCTCCCACACGCAACACAATCGCAGGCAGCTCCTTCCGCTCGTCCCCCACCATCGCCACCGTGACCGAGCTAGCCGCAAAACCCTGCGCCACCACCGTCACCGTAACCTGCTGCGAAACCGGCGGCAGGGTGAACGCAAACTTCCCCGCATCGTCGGTAGCCACCTGCAGCTTCACGCTGCCTGCCGTCACTGTCACCTGTGCACCCTTCACCGTAGCTCCGGTCGCATCCGTCACGGACCCGCTCAGCACCGCTGCATCCTGCGCCGCCTGCCCCAGTACACTCGCATCCACCACGGCCAGCTCTTGCTGCGCATTGGCCGCAATCGCCAACGCAACCACCCATCCAGCCAGCCCCATCGCACACATCCGCCGCCGCGGCCACGTCGCACATCCAGAAAATCGCTGCAGAGAGATCACAGTCTCAGCATAATCGCTCGCCGGCCTCATCCTCGCTTCGCTCGTTCGCCCCATCGGCAGAGGTATAATTTCGCCACCGACGAGACCGGTGGCCTGTAATGGTGATCGACAATCCTGAAGTGGATGCGGGCCTCAAGTGTGGCGAGTTCGTGCCGCACTTCCAGCCGCTCGTCCATCTGCGTACCGGAGCCCTGCAGGGCTTCGAGCTCCTCGCTCGCTGGAACCATCCCCAGCGCGGCCTGGTCTCTCCCGACGAGTTCATCCCCATCGCGGAAACCCACGGCTGGATCGGTGCCCTCACCCGCGAGCTCCTGCGCGAAGGCTTCCGCACCCTCGCTGCTCTTCCCGGCGAGCCCATGCTCGCCATCAACATCTCCCCCGTCCAGCTCCACGACCTCACCCTCCCTTCCGTCGTCCGCCATCTCGCCGAAGACGCTGGCTTCCCCCTCGACCATCTCATCCTCGAAGTCACCGAAAGCGCGCTCACTCACGATCTGGAGAGCGCCCGCACCATCGCCCACGCCTTCAAGGACATGGGCTGCAAGCTCGCACTCGACGACTTCGGCACTGGATACTCCAGCCTCTCGCACCTCCAGTCGCTTCCCTTCGACGAGCTCAAAGTCGATCGCAGCTTTGTCGGCACCATGATCGAGCAGCGCGACAGCCGCAAGATCGTCGCTGCTGTAGTCGGCCTCGGCCAGAGCCTCGGCCTCACCACCGTCGCCGAGGGTGTCGCCACCGCCGACCAGGCGGAGATGCTCCTCTGGCTCGGCTGCGAACTGGCCCAGGGATGGCATTACGGACGTCCCGCTCCCGCCGCCGATCTTCCCGCCCTCATCGACAGGCTCGCTCGCAACGTCTCCACCAGCCCCCCACCGGAGGTCGCCGGTCGCGTCTCCCTCGCCAGTCTCGAAGCCCTCCCCTCCCAGCGCTTCTCCCAGCTCCAGGCCGTCTATGACGGCGCTCCCGTCGGCCTCGCCTTTATCGACCGCAACCTCCGCTACATGAACCTCAACCGCCGCCTCGCGCGCATGAACGGTCAAGCCATCGAGGAGCATCTTGGCCGCACCGTCGCCGAAATGATCCCCGACCTCTTTCCCATCGTCGAACCCTTCATCCGCCGCGCCCTCAACGGAGAAGCCATCTCCGGCATCGAAATCACCAAACCTCCCGCCAGCCGCGGCGCTTCCAGCATCATGGTCTCCTACGAGCCCGCGCGCGACGAAGCCGGTGAAGTCGTCGGCGTCTCCGTCGCCATCGTCGACCTCACCCCCATCAAGCGCTTTGAGAAAGCCGTCCGTGAAAGCGAAGAAAATCTCCGCTACATGATGGAGCTGCTGCCTCCCATCCCCTGGGTCATCGACGCTCAGGGCCGCGCCATCGACGTCAGCGAGCGCTGGCTCGAACTCACCGGCATGACCGGCGATCAGTGGCGTGGATACGGCTGGATGGACGCTCTCCACCCCGACGACCGCCAACCCACCTGGGACGCCATGCTCGATGCCTTCGCCACCGCCGCTTCCATCGACATCGTGTACCGCGTCCGCCAGAGCTCCACCAGCCCCTGGAAGCGCATGCGCTCGCGAGGCAGCCCTCGCCTCACTCCTGAAGGCCGCATCGTCTGCTGGTACGGCTGCCTCGATGCTCTCGACTGAACTTCCCCGCTCTCGCCAGCGGCTTTCTCGCCCCCTCATCCGTCGAACGCGATATGCTGCTATCCATGAAAGTCCCTGTTAGCGTTATCACTCTCGCCGCGCTCCTCTCCTCACTCCACGCCCAGTCCCCCGCACCGCGCGTCTTCCTCCTCGACCCCGCCACGCTCGCCGCCCAGAAGGCCCACCCCGATCCCGCCATCCTCAAGCTGGCCACCCACTCAGCGGATCTCGCCCTCAAGGTCGCCCCGGTCACTGTCACCACCAAGCCCCTCACCCCACCAACCGGCGACAAGCGCGACTACATGTCCCTCGCCCGCTACTGGTGGCCCAATCCCGACACCCCCAACCACCTCCCCTACGTCCGTCACGATGGCAAGGTCAACCCCGAGATCAACAACATCCCCGACCACGAGCTGCTCAACACCACCAACGAAAGCGCCCGCGCCCTGGCTCTCGGCTTCTACCTCACCGGCAACGAAGCCTACGCCGAGCACGCCGCCCAGCTCCTCCGCACGTTCTACCTCGACCCCAAAACCGGCATGAACCCCAACCTCGACTTCGCCCAGTACGTTCCCGGCCTGAACACCGGCCGCGACTCCGGCGTTCTCGACGGCCGCTCCATCGCCATGCTCGTTGACGCCATCGGCCTGCTCGCCACCTCCAAGTCCTGGACCGCCGCCGACAGCACCGCCATGACCGCCTGGTTCACCCGCTACTACCACTGGCTCACCACCAACACCAACGCGCTCAAGGAAAAGGCCACGCCCAACAACCACGGCTCCTGGTACGCTGCCCAAACCGCCTCCGTCGCCATGTTCCTCAACAAGCAGGACGACGCGAAGAAAATCGCAGAAGGCGTCCGCGACCAGCGCATCCCCTCGCAGTTCGATTCCAAAGGCCTGCAGAAGTACGAGCTCGTCCGCACCAACTCCTTCTCCTACTCCGCCTTCAATCTCGAAGCCCTCACCGAGCTCAACGCCATCGTCACTCCCACCGGCATCGACCTCTTCAAACCCGCAAAACCCAACGCCCCCGGCCTGCTCACCGGCATCGACGCTCTCCTCCCCTACGACGAAAACCACAAGTGGCCCCACGAAGAGATCACCGCCGGCAAAGAAGACTCCCTCTGCCCCGCGCTCCTCCGCGCCGCCGCCCACACCCACGACCCCAAATACACCGAAGCCCAACCCCGCTTCCACTGCAAAGCATCGGCATACTCGCTGCTCGAAGCCGCCAACAAATAACGCGCGCACCACAAAACTACAGGCCGCGGCTTCAGCCATCGCCGAAGCCGCCAACAGATACCGTGGAGCCACCGAGCGGTAGGCCACGCCTTCAGGCGTGGTAAAAGGACAACCGAAAGAACCCGGCCTTCAGGCCCTGGGCGCACTACCTCACGCTGCGCCATCGTTATCCAGCCCGACAAACATCAAGGCCCACCTCAACGAGGCGGGCCTTGGCTTTTTCTACGCTCTAAACTCTCCGCTCTACACTCTGCTCCTTCAGTTCTGCACAACCAGATCATCCGCCAGCCGGAAGTGCACAATCGACTCCGCCGGAATATCGATATCCCGATTCCCCGTCGTTCCTGCCAGCAGCGTTCCCGCTCCTGCACCAGCCGCTCCGCCAATCGCCAGGCCGACTCCGCCGGAAGCAACTCCGCCGATCAGCATGCCTACGCCGGTCATGCCGCCGATGAAGCCTGCCGTCCGCTTGCCTTTGCCCTTCTTGGTACGCACGTTGTCATGCGTATCCAGGGCGTACTCGTTGCCATTCAGATCGATCGACGTCAGCCGCAGCTCGAGAATCGAACGTCCCTTGAAGTGTCCGCGCCGATGCGCTGCATCGATACGTCCATGCACCCGAGCGCCGCGCGGAATCACGACAACGCCATCGCGCCGGATGCCTTCCGCCACTTCGCCGGAGAAATGCTGTCCCGCAACCGCATGCTTCACGTTGATCGATTCGTTGATGCGAATCGCGATCTCTGTTCCAGCCGGCACCGTAAGCTGCAGCGGAGCAGCCGGAGCTGTGGGCTGTCCCTGCACCGGTGCCGGAGCAGTCGTGTACGTTGTTCCCGGAGCCGTCGAAGCCGTCTGCACCGAACCATCGCCGCCCTGCGAAGGCCCAATCAAATCAGCCGGAGGCGGTGCATAAGGCCGCACCACGGGCGCCGTAGCCGCGGGCTTCGTTCCCGGAGGCGGAGGCGTAATCGTCGTAGCAATCTGCTCCGGCTGTCCTGCTGCCGCGGGCGGCTGAACTGTCGTCGTCACAGTCTGTCCGTTGCCATCCACATACTGCACCTGCTGCGGAGTATTCGTCGCCGCGGCCTGCGTCTTCGCCTGGTCAACCGCTGTCTCCTGCGCACTCTTGCATCCTGCCAGCAGCGCCAGGGCCATCATGCCCGCGCCTGCTGTCGCACAAATCCTATTGGTTATCATCATTTCAATTTCTCCCTTCCACGGTTCGTCCGTGGCTTACAAAGGCCCGTGGTTACTGCATGAAACACATCTCGGCTGCCCTTAGTCGGATGCCCTTCTGGGCCGCATTACTGCCTGCCCCACGAAAAGGATTAGCATCAAAATCACTATGAGTTCCGCGACAACCATCTCCGCCCCATCTGCGTCGAAGCGCCCACAACTCGCCCATCTCACCGCTCAGCTCGACGACCTCCGCGCCCGCGGCACCCACTTCCGCCTTCGCGTACTCGACGATCAGCAAGCTCCCGTCTGCCACTACGACGGCCGCGAAGTCATCAACCTCGCCAGCAACAACTACCTCGGCCTCTGCAACGATCCCAGGCTGGAAGAAGCCGCCCACGCGGCCATCAACAAGTACGGCATGGGCTCCGGCGCCGTCCGCACCATCGCCGGAACCATGCGCATCCACATGGAGCTCGAAGAAAAGATCGCTGCCTTCAAGGGTGTCGAAGCCTGCGTCGTCTTCCAGTCCGGCTTCGCCGCCAACGCCGGAACTGTCTCCGCCATCCTCGGCAAAGAAGACTTCATCCTCTCCGACGAGCTCAACCACGCCAGCATCATCGACGGCGCACGCCTCTCCCGCGCCAAAATCAAAGTCTTCCGCCACAAAGACGTCGCCCACTGCGAAGAGCTCCTCAAGGAAGTCGCCAACGAACCCGGCCGCAAGCTCGTCATCACCGACGGCGTCTTCTCCATGGACGGCGACATCGGTCCCGTCGCTGCCCTCGCCGATCTCTGCGAAAAGTACGGCGCCATCATGATGGTCGACGACGCCCACGCCTCAGGCGTCCTCGGCCGCAACGGCCGCGGCTCCGTTGACCACTTCCACTGCACGCAGCGCGTCGATGTGCAGGTCGGCACCCTCTCCAAAGCCATCGGAGTCCTCGGCGGCTACGTCTGCGGATCCAAGGACCTCATCGACTTCCTCTACCACCGCGCAAGACCGTTCTTGTTCTCAACGTCCCACCCACCCGCCGTAGCCGCCGCCTGCATCGCCGCCTTCGACATCCTCGAAGCCGAGCCCGAACGCATCGACCGCCTCTGGGCCAACACCAAATACTTCCAGTCCCAACTCGCCACCGCCGGCTTCAACATCGGCGGCGTCACCACCCCCGCCTCCGAGACCCCCATCACCCCCATCATCCTCGGCGACGGCCGCGCCACCATGGATTTCTCCCGCGCCCTCTTCGACCGCGGCCTCATGGCCACCGGCATCGCCTTCCCCACGGTCCCCGAAGGCAAAGCCCGCATCCGCTGCATCATGACCAGCGAGCACACCCGCGAGCAAATCGACCGCGCCCTCGACATCCTCACCACCACCGCGAAGCAGATGAACATCGGCCTCGCCTGAAACAATCACCCGCAACACCCAACCCCGGAGAACCAATGGTTGCCATCGAAATGAAGTACCTCGGAGACCTGCACTGCGAAGCCGTGCATGGCCCCTCCGGCACGAAGCTCGACACCGACGCCCCCAAAGACAACCAGGGCCGCGGCGAATCCTTCTCGCCCACCGACCTCGTCGCCACCGCGCTCGGCACCTGCATCCTCACCACCATGGGCATCCTCGCCCGCACGCTCAACATCGACATGACCGGCGCCACCGCCTCCACCACCAAGGAGATGGTCACCACGCCCACGCGCCGCATCGGCCGCCTCGCCGTCACGCTGCACATGCCCGCTGGCATCGCCGCCGAAAACCGCATCAAGCTCGAGCGCGCCGCCCACACCTGCCCCGTGCACAAAAGCCTCCACCCCGACGTCGAAGCCCCCATCATTTTCCATTGGGGCGACGAGCCCGCCGCTGCGCACTAGCCCGCCAGATTCCCTAAACCGATTCACCCCGCCATCCGTCACACTCAGCATGCGGTTCGCCCCGCCATGTCAAACTGGAAGCAGCCGCATCTTGCCGCGCCGACCTCAAGGAGTTTTCCACCCGTGAACCCCAAGTCTCTTCTCGCCCTCGCCGTTCTCCTCTCCGCTCCCTTCGCTCTCCGCGCCCAGTCCTCTGAGCAGAACGTCACCCGCGCCACCCTCAAGAACGGCATGCGCGTCGTCCTCGTCCGCAACACCCTCGCCCCCGTCGTCACCGTCGAAGCCAACTTCGTCGTCGGCGGCAACGAGACCCCCGCGGGCTTCCCCGGCATGGCCCACGCCGAAGAGCACATGGCCTTCCGCGGCTGCACCGGCATGACCGCCGACCAGACCGCCGCCATCTACGCTCAACTCGGCGGCGACAACAACGCCGACACCCAGCAGGTCATCACCCAGTACTACGCCACCGTCCCCTCCACCGACATCGACGTCGCTCTCCAGGCCGAAGCCCACTGCCTCACAGGCGTCGACAACGCGCAAGCCGAGTGGGACCACGAGCGCGGAGCCATCGAGCAGGAAGTCGCCCGCGATCTCTCCAACCCCACCTACAAGTTCATCGATCGCCTCAACCAGGACATGTTCGCCGGCACGCCCTACGCCCACGATCCGCTCGGCACCAAGGAGTCCTTCGACGCCACCACCGCCGTCATGCTGCAGGACTTTTACAAGCAGTGGTACACCCCCGCCAACTCCATCCTCGTCATCGTCGGCGACATCAACCCCACCACAACGCTGGCCAAGATCCACGAGCTCTACGACGCCATCCCCAGCCACGCTCTCCCTACCCGCAAGCCCATCACGCTGCAGCCCATCAAGGCCGAGAGCTTCACGCTGGACTCCAACCTCCCCTACGTCCTCGGTTTCATCTCCTACCGCCTTCCCGGCACCGAAAGCCCCGACTTCGCCGCCACGCAGATCCTCGGCGACGTCCTCTCCTCGCAGCGCGGCGATCTCTACGCCATGGTTCCCGCCGGCAAGGCTCTCGCCTCCGAGTTCGGCATGGTCGAAACCTATCCCAAGGCCAGCGTCGGCTTCGGCCTCATCGCCCAGCCCGCCGGCGTAGACCCCGCGCCCGCACTCGACGAGATGCGCAAGATCCTCGCCAACTACGCCGCCAACGGCGTGCCCGAAGACCTCGTCGCTGCTGCCAAGCGCAGCGAGCTCGCCGGGGCTGCGTTCCAGCGCAACTCCATCCCCGGCCTCGCCAACGTCTGGTCCAACGCCCTCGCTGCCGAAGGCCGCAACTCTCCCGACGAAGACATCGAAGCCATCCGCAAGGTCACCGTCGCGGACGTCAACCGCGTCGCCAAACAGTACCTCACCGCCAACGCCATCACGTCCATCCTCACGCCCAAGCCCACCGGCGCACCCGTCTCTCAGAAAGGCTTCGGCGGCGCCGAGTCCCTCACTGCCGCTCCTACCAAGCCCGTAGCGCTCCCCGAGTGGGCCGCCGCCTCGCTCGAAAAGCTGAAGGTCCCCGAGTCCGCTCTCCAGGCCACCGACACCACCCTCCCCAACGGCATCCGCCTCATCGTCCGCACCGACCGCACCAGCCCTACTGTCACCGTCATCGGCTCCGTCAAGCACGAGCCCGACCTCCAGACCCCCGCCGGCCACGAAGGCCTCGCTTCGCTCCTCGACGGCCTCTACTCCTACGGCACCACCTCGCTCGACCGCATCGCCTTCCAGAAAGCCCTCGACGACATCGCCGCCAGCGAGAACGCCGGTTACCACTTCTCCCTCTCCGTTCTCAAGGACAGCTTCTCCCGCGGCGTCCAGCTCCTCGCGGACAACGAACTCCACCCCGCTCTTCCCGAGCAGGCGTTCAACGTCGTCAAGCAGCAGAACGTCCAGTTCGTCGCCGGCAATCTCCAGAGCCCGGGCTACCGCACCACCCGCGCCATCGACATCGCTCTGCTCCCCGCCGGCGACCCTGACCTCCGCGAAGTCACTCCCGACACCCTCGCGAAGATCACCCTCGCCGACGTCAAGCAGTACCACGCCACCACCGTGCGACCTGACCTCACCACCATCGTCGTCATCGGCGACGTCACTCCCGAAGACGCGAAGGCCGTCATCACCAAATGGTTCGGCGACTGGAAAGCCACCGGCCCCAAGCCGGTCACCGATCTCGCCGCCGTCCCCCTCAATAAGCCCTCCGCCGCCACCGTAGCCGACGCCCAGGCCGTGCAGGACACCGTCGTCCTCGCCGAGCAGGTCGACATCAACCGCTTCTCCCCCGACTACTACCCCCTCCAGCTCGGCACCCACGTCCTCGGCGGCGGCTTCTACGCCACCCGCCTCTACCACGACCTCCGCCAGGTCGCCGGATACGTCTACAACGTCGACGTCTCCCTCAGCGCCGGCAAGACCCGCGCCGCCTACGAAGTCGAATACGGCTGCCAGCCCGAGAACGTCTCCAAGGCCCGCGCTCTCATCGAACGCGACCTCAAGCAGATGGCCACCGAGAACGTCTCGCCCGCCGAGCTCCACCAGGCCAAGGCGCTCCTCCTCCGTCACATCCCTCTGAGCGAAGCCAGCGAAGAAGCCGTCGCCGGCGGCATGCTAGCCCGCGCCCAGATGGGTCTCCCGCTCGACGAGCCCGTCACCGCCGCCAAGACCTACGTCGCGCTAACCGCCGAGCAGGTCAAAGCAGCCTTCGCCCGCCACATCAACAACGCCAACCTAATCCAGGTAACCCGCGGCCCCGACCCGAAATAACCCCCACCGCAAAGGTCACGCAACACAACAACGCCCGGGCACCCAGCCCGGGCGTTTCAACTTAGCTACTCCCTACTCCCTACTCCCTGCTCTTCTAAGCCCTCAACCGCAGCCCACCCTCCCTCGCCACCACCACTCCACGCCGCGTCGCCAGCTCCTCATCCGTCTCTACCGCTCCTACCACCACCCGATTCCGTCCCTCGCGCTTGGCCCGATACAGCGCCTCATCGGCCCGCCGCAGCATATCTGCCCAACCTTCGTCGCCCTGCTCCCACTCCCCAATCCCAATGCTCACGGTGCACGACGCCACCTCGCCCTTCTCCGTCAGCCGCAGCCCCTCCACCGTAGCCCGCAACCGCTCGGCGAATCTGCAGGCGCCCTCGATATCGCATCCAGGCAGCAGCACCGCAAACTCCTCGCCGCCCATCCGCGTCACGCGCTCATCGGCTCCGGTCACGGTCAGCAGCACACCGCCAATCGCCCGCAGCGCGCGATCGCCGAGCGCATGTCCCCACGTGTCGTTCAGCTTTTTGAAGTGATCAATGTCCATCATCAGCAGCATCAGCGGACTTCCCGTCCGCCGCGCCACCTGCAGCTCCTGCGTCGCGATCTCTTCCATCGCCCGCCGGTTCCTCAAACCCGTCAGCGGATCTTTGCGCGTCTCATCATGCAGCCGCCTCTGCGTCTCCGCCACAAACAGCGCAATGAACGACAGCGCCAGCAGCGTCATTCCCACCAGCGTCCCCGCACGCAACACGTGCGCCAGCTCCACGTAGCGGCCGACTCCGATCACATCCAGCGGAACCCTCAACGCCATCAGCACCATCAACCCGCTCATCAGCCCCGCCGAACCCCAGGCCGCCTGCCGCAGTGCCCGGAAGCGCGTCTGCACCAGCATCATCACCGTGCGGCCCATGATCGCAATCGCCGCCATCCGCGCCACCGCCAGCGCCAGCCCTGTGCTGAACGGATTCACCGCCAGCACCAGCACCATCGCCAGGCTCACCGCCAGCGGTCCCGCCAGCGCGATCTTCCGCCGCCGCAACACGAACCACCGCAGTCCCATGTACACAAAGAAAAATTGCAGCACCAAAAGGCAATCGCCCGCCGCATACGACGCGCGATCCCCCGGCAAAAGCCACAGCGGCCGGAGCGACGAACCCATCAGGT
The DNA here is from genome assembly GCA_040388825.1 of Acidobacteriota bacterium. Classification (GTDB taxonomy): domain Bacteria; phylum Acidobacteriota; class Terriglobia; order Terriglobales; family Acidobacteriaceae; genus Granulicella. The sequence goes on from JAZKBC010000035.1 coordinate 22,311, forward strand.
CCAGCCCACACGCCGCAGCCAGCCAGATCATGCCGCGCGACCGGCGATCACTCCACGCCAGCAAACCCAGCGTCAGCGCAGTCGTTGCCTGCGACACTATTCCGGCCAACTCCAGCATTCGGGAATCAATCATTGCGTTCCGCTGTCCTCACAAAAGTGACAGAAAAGGCCCAGAGTGCGGAAGCCAGCAACAGAAGGGACGGCAGGCGAACAGGGAGCGCGCGGGCGTTCACAATTCACGCATCGCTCGAAATCCATCCCTAAGGAAGGCTTGTGAACGATGCTGCCACAAAGGTGGACACCCGCCTATCCCCCACCAGTAACCACCCACCCGAAACCGTCGTTGCAGTTAGGGGAAAAGTGAAGGCGTTGCCGTCCCGCGTCGAGGCATTTCAATCCCTAAGTGCTCATACGCCAGCCGCGTCGCCACCCGTCCGCGCGGCGTCCGGTCCAGAAACCCAATCTGGATCAGGAACGGCTCATACACTTCCTCCAGCGCATCCTGCTCCTCCGCCAGCGCCGCCGCCAGCGTATTCAGCCCCACCGGCCCGCCATCGTACTTCTCAATAATCGTCCGCAGCAGCCGCCGGTCCAGCTCATCGAACCCATGCGCGTCCACCTCCAGCATCTGCAGCGCCGCACAAGCCGTCTCGCGATCGATCTTCCCCGCGGCCCGCACCTCCGCATAATCCCGCACGCGCCGCAGCAAGCGATTGGCAATGCGCGGTGTCCCCCGCGACCGCATCGCAATCTCAGCCGCCCCATCGCGATCGATCGGAACCCCCAGCACCTCCGCCGAGCGTTCGACAACGAATCGCAGCTCATCGTCCGAATAAAACTCCAGCCGCAACAGAATCCCAAAACGGCTTCGCAGCGGAGAACTCAGCAGCCCCGGCCGAGTAGTCGCCGCCACAAACGTAAACGGCTTGATCTCCAGCGTATGCGTCCGCGCCCCCGGCCCGCTCCCGATGATGATGTCCATCTGGTAGTCCTCGAGCGCCGTATACAGCTTCTCCTCGAGCACCGGCTGCAACCGATGAATCTCATCCAGGAACAGCACCTGCTTCTCTTTCAGGTTCGTCAGGATCGCCGTCAGGTCTCCCTGAATCTGCAACGCCGGCCCACTCGTCTGCTGATACCCCACACCCAGCTCATTGGCAATAATCGTCGCCAGCGTCGTCTTCCCCAACCCCGGCGGCCCAAACAGCAGCACATGATCCAGCGCTTCCCCACGCGACTTCGCCGCCTCCAGCGCAATCGCCAGTTGCTCCTTGGCCTTGGTCTGCCCAATGAACTCAGCGAGCCATTTTGGCCGCAGCTTCAGCTCAACGGCGTCATCGTCATCCAAGCGCCCCGCCGAAACCAGCCGCTCCGCGTCCGCACTCTTCCGCCCCGCCTGGTTCAGGTCAAATTTCTTCTGATTCGCAAAGTCCATCTACGGCGAGGATACGGCGAAGACTCCCGTGGAAGCAATTTGGCGGTAGGAGCCTAATCGCCAACTGCCGGGTGGCTGTAGACGGTCAAGAGGTTGTTCCACCTGCGAGTCTGCTGCATGGCGGCTTTTG
>JAZKBC010000036.1:0-9040 GCA_040388825.1 Acidobacteriota bacterium
CAAACGCCTCATCCGTCTTGAACGGCTCAGCAATCCGTGGAATCGTCACCTCGCCAACCAACTCAGGATGACGTCCCACAAACGCTGCCACATCCTCTGCGGCAGCGGCCTTGCCAATCTCGTCGGCCACATCCAGCGTAAAGAAATCACATGGCGCCACAAACCGGTCCACGGTCTTCAAATTGATGTGGTCCGCATCCAGAAAGTAAGGATTCGTCCATCCCAGCTTCTTCACCGCGGCGTCCGCAGCCTTCCGAGTCTGGTTCGGGTCCGTGCCGATAATCGTGTGCTCGCGGTTCGATTTGTTCCACACCGGAACCACCACGATGCCTGCCTCAGCCGCCTTCACACAAGCCGCCAACTGCGCTTCCGCCTGATGCGCAAAACGATCACCTACGCCCACAGAGAACTTCGCTAACTTCAACGCTTCAGCCATACTCCCTCTCCGCTCCAAAACAGTCTCTGGCCGGCGCTCGAGATCCGCCGTCCGCTAGCCAACGCTCTCCAGCATACGCACATGCAGTCAGACCGCGCAAATAATGCGTCTGACAGAAAACCTTCGCCCCGCGATTCTTAATGGAGCGTCGCCAGCATCTCCCGCGCCGCGCCCTCAAAGCCTGCGGCGCCGCTATAGTTCAACTGCATCGCCGTGCCCGTAATTTCGCACAGCATATAGCGCTGCCCGCCCACCACACGCCCATCGATACACACCGAACGGTACTTCGGCGACTCTACCTCAAATCGCTCTACGCCCGCATCCCCACCACCGTCCGCCGTTCCGAAATCCGGAAGCTCCCGCTGCCACTTCCGCGCATCCTCCACCGAAACCGCGCCGTGCATGTTCTCCTGCAGCGTCACCATCCCCGTCGCCGACGAAAACTGCCGCCGCACCGCCAGGACCAGAATCCCCAACTGACCCGGCTTGGCTTCTTTCTGGTCCACAACGTTCCACCGGTCGGGCACACGCATCGTCAGCCCTGCAGCCGAAATCTCACGCGACCGCCCACACCCCGCTAGCATCGCCACGCCGAGCACGCCCACCATCGCAGCTGCCTTCATCGCCCGCATCTACTGTTCGAACCGCCCCCGATACGCCCAAAGCCCGAGCCCCGGATTCGAGATGAAGAAAATTTCTTCGCCATCCACAACATTCCATCCATCCGATAGCTTCGCCGGATCATACTTCGCCGAATACTCCGCCAGGTCACCCCACTCAAAGTGCACGCTCTCAATCTCTTCGCGCGTCAGATGGCCCGGGCAATACCGAATCGTAAACCGTCCCTCGCTCGATCCATGAATCAAGTGCGCCGCCGCACTCAACTTCGCAGCCAGCGCCGGATCTTCCTTCACGTACTGCAGCGTCGCCGGAGTCCCGCAATACCCGTACTTCCGTATCAATGTATCGATCGCCGGGTCTTCGCCAAACTCGTGGACCGCCGGAGCCAGCACAATCAGCTCCGCGCCATCTGCCAGCGCCATGCTTGTTCCCCAGCCACGTCGACCGGAACTCATGCGGATCCAGAAACACAACAGCCTTCTTGATCTCGCGATCCATCATCAGAAAATTGCACTTCAAACTCAGTTCAGCGGCCTTCTCAAAACACTCTCCATCGTTCCCGATGTAGAGTCCGCGCATCACCAGCTCACCCTTCGCGTTCTTGTTTACCACGGTCTGCACATAAACAATTGGCAGCCCCTGCGCAAAGTGCTCGCTCGCATAATTCAGCACCCGCCGAACCGGAGTATCCGCACGCCCCATCATGCGTTCCATCCCATACACCGCACCCAGGAAGTGCGAGCGGTGGATCCCCATTACGCCGCCCGTGCCGACGAAAATATTCTTCGATCCGTTCGCCATGCCCACAACTTCATGCGGCACCACCTGCCCGATCGACAGGATCAGATCATGCCCACCATCGCGCAGCAGTTTGTTCACCTGTGCCGGCCATGTATAGTCAACCTTCCCCTCGCTCACCTCGTAGATGAACTCACCCGGAACCTCACCCAGCGTCACAATGTCGTCGCGCCAGTTATGCACTCTGAACAACCCACGCGGAGTCGCTCCATACATCGTTGCGATCTCCTCATCGGTCATCGCCTTGTGCGTTCCCAGCGCGGGCAGCACGTCAGTCATCGCGTCGCCATAGAAGTCCCACGCCATCTCGGTCAGCTCGCCGGCCTTCGAGTGGAACCGTGTAAAGTCGGGCGGCACCGCCAGCACTTTCTTCTTCGCGCCAAGGGCGGTCAGAGCTTCATACAATCCCGCGCGATACTCCGCAGGCGTCAGTTCCGTCTCGGGCGATCCTGCTGCGAAAAAAAGACTCATAACGCGATTTCTCTCCGTGCTACTCTTCCGCCATGTCGATGGAACTGTACGTCTTTCTCAACCGGGCCCACATGCTTTCGCCCGAACAGTGGCAGCAGGCGATCGACAGCAACGGTTTCGATCTTCAACTCGATCACGACTTCGACCAGTTTACCTTCATCGGATTCCTGCCCTGCAACCTGGCTCACCGCAGCACCGGCTTTGAATACTACTTCTCTTCGAAGGAAGATGTCGCGCCGACTGGCACTTACCTGGCGGCACCTGCTGCCGCCTTCGACTCCGTAGTCAGCTTCGTGTGGGGCGGCAACTTCGACGAGTTCACCGCCGTCCTCATGGCCGCGGCCTCGCTCGCCAACTCCTGCCCATCGCTCCTCCACGTTGCCGAAGACGACTCCTCGGTCGGCGGCGATCAGGCCCTCGCCTACGCTCGGCAGGAACTCAAGCAGATCGCTGCCTTCCGCAAGTAACCATCACGACCTACTGCACTCTCCAGGGCGAAGCCGTCTGCCACGACTGCAACTCCTTCGTCGCCCATGCGTTCGTCTTCCCTGCGTGGCAGCTCGTGCACGGGTTCGGAACACCCGAGCTCTCCGTCAACCCCGGAGTGATAAACCGGAAGGTATGCGCATGTACATAATTATCCTTGATCGTCTGCTCGATCCTCGGCATGTGGCACGCCACGCACTCGCTTCCCTTGCTGCCTTCGGCATGATGCGTATGCGTCGCTACAGTCCCCTTCAGCCCCGCCGGATTCCCTTCACTCTCTGCATGGCATGATAGGCAAAGTGCGTTCCCCGGCAGCTTTAGATTCGATACGTTCTTGTTGCTGTGCACGTCGTGGCAGTCGAAGCACCGCAGCTCGCGGTGATACATCGTGCTCTGCACAAAATCGTTGCCCTGCATGCGATTCTTGTGCGCGGTCATCTCCGCAAACTGCAGGAAGTTCGTCACGCCTGGTTTTAGCTCTTCGAGCTTCCAATAGTCCGCGAGCCGCATCCCCGGCTTGTAGCCCAACGGCCAGTCATAGTGCTTCCCGTCCGCGGGCTGGGTCAATGGCTGTCCCTGGCTATGGCACTGAATGCAGGTATCGTTCCCTCGCACCCAATCCAGCTTCTTCGGATTCACAATGTTTGCCTTCGTCGGATGCGCCACATGCAGACTCCCCGGCCCGTGGCATTTCTCGCAACCAACGTTCCATTCCGTGACGGTCTTGGTCACGATGTCATAGTTCACCGAGTGGCAGCCATCGCACGTTGGTCCTGTCGGCCGATCAAAGTTGCTCGGTCCGTAGAACGGAACCCACCAGTCTGTACCCGACTCCACGTGATACGGCAGCCACTTCTTTTTTGCGATATCCCATTGCGCTGGTAGTGGAAAGTAGTCGTCGCCGCGCCTGGTAAAGTACCTCTGCTTGAACCGGCTCCCATACACAAACGCCACGTCTGCGAGCCCAAAGCTCCGCACTGGATCGTTCGTGGTGAAGTCTCCCAGCACGGCTTCCGGGGCCACTTTTGGATCGCTCACCACATGGGCCATGCGGGTCTTCTCCCAACCCGCGTATGCGGCCTCATGGCAGGTTTTGCACTTCGCCGACCCCACAAACTTCGGTTCCTGCGCGCCAGCGACCAAGGCCGCCACAACGTACAACATCGTCAGCCCTGCCCCGGCTTTCACGCGCATAGCTTTTCCTCGCACTTCGTCCGGTTAGCCTAAATCATCGCGATTGCCGATCCTAGACGAGCACGGGGATTTCCGCGAGAACCGGACTGCCGAAGACGCGGCGGTAGCGGTCGATCTGGTCGGCGGGGCCGGTGGCTTTGCTGGGGTTGTCGGAGAGCTTTACGGTTGGGATTCCGTCGGCTGAGGTCAGCTTGCAGACCAGGGAGATGGGGTCGAAGGTGTCTTCGCCGCGCGGGTGGCAGTCGCGGAAGTCGTTGGTGAGCAGCGTGCCCCAGCCGGCGGAGAAACGGATGCGGCCGTTGAAGTAGTTGTGCAGGCGGACGATGGTGCTGGCGTCGAGGCCGTCGGAGGCGATGAGGCGCTTGAGGCGAGGGTCCTGGCCGCGGCTGAGGAGCCAGGCGATGTATTCGTCACCGGCTTCGAAAGGGTCTTTGGAGTCGATGCGTTCGCCGGTCCACTTTGCGACCCAGTCGGGTGCGCCCTGGAGAAACTGGGTGGTGCCGAAGGTGTCGGGGAGGAGGATGAGGAGCTCGCCGTAGTAGCTCTTCTGCCAGAGCTCGAGCACCTTGTACTGCGAGTTGCGAAGGTCTTCGTCGGTGCCAAGCGAGGCCATGGCGGCCATGGCCATGGGAAGCTCGTGGGCGTTGGTACCGATGGCTTCGAGGTTGTGCTTGTAGGCGAGCGCGGTGTTGGAGGAGCCGCTGAAGCGGCTGCCGAGCGCGGAAGCCAGCGCTTCGACCGCATATTCCTGCCAGAGGAAGCTGTGGCGGCGGCGGGTGCCGAAGTCGGAGAGGCGGAGGCCTTCGACGGGGCGGAGCGTTTCGATCTTGTCCCAGAGGCGGGTCTTGGCGCGAGCGTAGAGGACGTCGAGCTCCAGCTCGGAGAGGCCGGCGAGAGCGTAGCGGGTCTTCAACTCGCTGACGATGGCGAGCGAGTAGACCTCCCACATCGTGACCTCGGTCCAAAGGCCGGAGAAGCGGATGATGAGCTGCCCGTCTTCCTCGTGGACCTCGTAGTCGGAGAGGCGGAAGTCGGTTTCGAGCCAGGCGAGGAACTCGGACTCGAAGATCTGCTTGACGCCGTAGAAGGTGTTGCCAGCGAGCCAGATGATCTCGGATTTGCGGAAGCGGAGACCGCGGACGTGGTCCATCTGGTCGCGGAGGGCGGCGGCGGAGACGCGGTCGGCGAGGCGGACGCGGACGGTGCGGTTGTGGACCTCGCTGGTGACGTGGGTCCGAGGGAAGTTCTTCCAGATGAACTGGAGCATGAGCAGCTTGTAGAAGTCGGTGTCGAGCAGCGAGCGCACGATGGGGTCGAGCTTCCAGTTGTGGTTGTGGGCGCGCTCGGCGAAGTTGACGTTCATCGGTGCTGGCTCCGAGGGGGTACCCCCTCCCCTACAATCTGTTGCCCGGGGCTAAGTGGTTTGGATTGTGTAGCCTACAGGCGGGGATCTGCCGTAAAGCTATTGATCTAAAGGACTTAGGTGTCAAGTATCGGAAAACATTAGGGTTAGCGGTCTGCGCCGCCTGTTTTGGTCTGCTCGATCCCGCAGAGGAGACACACGAGATATATCCCTACCTTTATTGTAGCTAGTCGAACAGACCAAGTGGGCCATTTATTTTGGGGGAGTTTTGACTTTGGAATGTATAGGTTACGGGGTTTTGGAGGGTGTTGGGGCCTTGACAAGGATATTTTGAGCCTTCGCTCCCCCCAGGCCAGACTTAGGTCTTCGCGAAAATGCGACACCCCCGTGGAAATTTTATGACAAGGCAGCTTGACATGACAAGGAAGCTTGTCGTAAAGTTTGCTTGTCACTTAGGAAAGGAAGCATGACATGGCAATGGATTGGATTTGTGGACCGAGATCGAAGGCGAGCCGGCGGTATACGCAGCGGATTCTGGCGGTGATGTCGGTGTATGTGGTTTGTGTGCTGGTGGTGACGTGGTTTGTGCGGTCGCTGCTGGGTGCGATTGCGGGCGTGATGGCTATGTCCGCCTTCGTGGACTTTTTGCGCAGCTACAACGCAATCGGAGCGCTGCCTCCGTTCACGGAGTTTGTCGTGTTCTGGGTGCTGTTCGGCGTCGTGCAGGGTGTGCAGTCGGTGATGTACAGCGCGGACAAGGGCGAGTAGGCGAAGGAATCGAGGAGGAGAAACGAAATGATGACCATAGCGACACGGAAATTGAGGAAGTCGGGCCTGACGACGGTGGCCGCGTACTTCGTGATCTTTGGAGCGAGCTTTTATGCGAACTACCGGCTGCAGCCGACGGGCGCGCTGCTGTGGGTGCTGGCGACGCTGCCGGTGGTTCCGATCCTGGGCGTGATTGTTCTGTTCGGGCGGTATTTGCGCGATGAGCGCGACGAGTACAAGCGTGACCTGACGATGCGCTGCCTGCTGTGGGGGACGGCTGGATGTGTGGCGGTGACGATGCTCGAAAGCTATCTGCGGATTTATGGATGGAAGGGCGAGTTTCCACCGTTCACAGCGTTCTGGGCGTTCTTCGTTTTCATGATGGCGGCCAAGTTGACCTACAACGCCCAGAACAAGGTGCCCACCGATGAATAACCGACTGCGGGTGTTGAGGGCGGAGAAGGGATGGTCGCAGGCGGACCTGGCGGACAAGCTGGAGGTTTCGCGGCAGAGTGTGAACGCGATTGAGACGGGGAAGTACGATCCGTCGCTGCCACTGGCGTTCAAGCTTGCACGGCTGTTCGAGCGGAAGATCGAGGAGATTTTCGAAGACAACGTGTGACACCTCAGGAAGCGAGTAGGGGTTTCGGCAACATAGGGCAGTTCAACTGGAAATGAGAGGTACGACGATGAAATTTTGTTCGCAGCCGAAGACGTTTGGGCAGCACCTGGGGTTCTACATCGCCATCCTGGCGTCAATGAGCTTTTTCAATCACGGAACAGCGCGGACGTGGGCGCTTTCGGGCGGCGTGATGATTGCGGCGGCCGTGGTTGCTGCCGTTGTGGCGACCAAACGGGGTAAGAGCCCGCGGTGCTTTTGAGACTCGAGTTGCCACGTGACAGGTGTCATATAAGTTCGCTGACAACGCCCACTGGGGAAGCACAAGTGGGCCGGGCATGATGAAGAAGTTGATCGCAGGACAGATTTATAGCAAACAGGAATGGGAGACGGTGATGAGAATTGTTCGGATGTTGGTTGCGGTTGCGTTTGTGCTGGCAGGGATTGCGTTGTTGTGTGCGCCGTCAAGAGCTGCGGCGCAGAAGCCGGGTGAGGTGAAGGCGTTTGCGCCGACGCGGTTTACGGTTGTCGACGCGGGCACGGTGGGTAAGCCGGATGTGGTGTTGATTCCGGGGCTTTCGAGCTCACGGGCAGTTTGGGATACGGAGGCCAAGCTGCTGGCGCCGAACTACCGCGTGCACCTGGTGCAGGTGGATGGGTTTGCGGGAGCGCCGGCGGGAGTGAACGCCGCGGACGGGATGCTGCCGGGAATCGTGGAGGAGCTGCACTCGTATATTGCGGCGGCGAAGATGCAGCCGGTGGTGGTGGGGCACTCGCTGGGCGGGCTGCTGACGCTGATGCTGGCGGACAAGTATCCGGCGGATGTGCGGAAGCTGGTGATTGTGGACTCGCTTCCCTACTATGCTGTGCTGTTCAATCCGGCGGCGACGGTGGATGCGGTGAAGCCGATGGCGGAAGGGATGCGGGCACAGATTGGGGCGCAGACCGATGCGCAGTTTGGGCCGATGCAGGAGCAGGTGATGGGGCAGCTGGTGAAGGATCCCGACGCCCGGAAGCTGGTGATCGCGGCGTCGATGCAGAGCGACCGCAAGGTGTTCGCGGAGGCGATGTATGAGGATCTTCTAACCGACCTGCGCGCGGATGTGGCGAAGATGCAGACGCCCGCGCTGATGCTGTATCCGTATGACGCGACGTCGCAGGGAGCAGATCCGGCGAAGGTGGATGCTATCTACCAGGGAGCGTACAAGACGATGCCGAACGTGAAGTTGGTGCGGGTGGATGAGTCGCGGCACTTCATCATGTATGACCAGCCGGCGAAGCTGGATGCGGCGCTGGAAGGGTTTCTGAAGTAGCGTGCGGAGTGGAACGGCAGAACGGCGGGAGCGGGTGGGCTCCCGCCGTTCTGCGGTGGCGTGCGTAGCAATTTAGGACGAGGTTGTGAACGAAAGCGGGTGGGCTGCCGATGGTATCAGTGTGAACGGTTGGGCTATTTCGCGCAGAATTTCTCTTGGCTTCGGTATCCTGCTCTGCTGCATGGCATTGCTGGCGGGGCTGTCGATGTTGACGATGCTGTCGGTGCTGAACAATGAGCGAGCGCAGGTGGATGCCTACGATCCGTCGCTGGAGATGGCGACGAACTTCGAGCGCGAAATTCTGAACGCGCGGATCTTCTTTATTTACCAGGTCACGATTCAGAAGCCGGGCGCGCTGGACAAGGGCTGGGAGCGCTATCGGAATGCGGAGCAGCAACAGAAGAAGTTGGTGGACTTTGCTAACGCTCAACCTGAACTAACTGAGCTGAGACCGGCAGTGGCGCAAGTGGATGCGGATCTGGCGGCGTATCGCACCGCTTTGACAGCCACGCTGGAGATGGTTGGGCGCGGCGAGCTGAAAGGCAGCGGCTACGACGCGCAGGTGAAGGAATGGGCCGCCAAGGGCGCGGCGCTGGTGGCGGATGCAGGGAAGGTCGAGAACCAGTGCGCGCAGCTGAGTCGCACCTCAATCAGGACGACGGCCGAGAGCGTACGCGCGAGTCTGTGGCGCAATGGGTTGATTTGCCTGGCGGGGCTGATTCTCTGCATCGTGATTGCGTGGTTGATGGTGAGGCAGATCAACACCAGCCTGCGATCAGTGACAGAGGGTTTACGCGATGGAGCGCAGCAGGTGTCGAGCGCGGCGAGCGAAGTGTCGGATGCGAGTCAATCGCTGGCGCGGGAGTCGTCGGAACAGGCTGCGATGATTGAGGAGACGTCGGCTTCAGCGGAAGAAGTGAACGCGATGGCCAAGCGGAATGCGCAGAACTCGCTGAAGGCCACGGAGTTGG
>JAZKBC010000037.1:0-974 GCA_040388825.1 Acidobacteriota bacterium
GACATCGCTGCCTAAATATTTCGCGCCCATCGACTGGTGATACACCGTCTGCCCGTGACAGGCCACCAGTTCCGCCTTCAACCCCAGCTCTTCCCCCGCGCGCTCCACGCACGACGCATACACCTCACCCAGCCGCCAGTTCAGCCGCGCCATCTCCGCAGTCGACAGTACCTCCGCCTCCCGCGCCCCCGCAACCTTCAACACCTCAGCCCGCAGCTTCTTCGCATACCCAAACGCCCGATGCCCCAGCACCTTCACCCGCGGCGACCCTCCATCCAGCCCCGGCGACACGCGACAAAACGCCACATCAACCCCATCCGCCGAAGTCCCACTCATCACCCCAGCAACAACCATCGCCTTCGCAACCATCATGCGCCACCCTTGAGTTCCCGCTGCAGCTCCGCCAGCAACACCAACGCCTCCCGCGGCGTCAGCCCATCCACATCCACCTCTTCAATTCGGTCCACAATCCTCTGCGACAGCGGCGTAAACATCGTCATCTGCATCGACCCCGTTCCCTTCGCCGCCGGAGCCGCCTCCCTCACCTGCTGCGTCTCCGCCTTCTCATGCACCTTCAACACCGCCCGCGCCCGCTCAATCACCGCCCCCGGCAACCCCGCCAGCCGCGCCACCTCAATCCCATAGCTCTTGTTCGCCGCACCCGCCTCCACCGTGTGCAGAAACACAATTCCCCCGCCACTCTCCCTTACCGTCACGCGCACATTCTTCAACCGTGCCAACCTCTCGGCCAGCAGCGTCAGCTCATGATAGTGCGTCGCAAACAGCGTCCGCGCCCCAACCGTATCGTGCAAATGTTCAACGGTAGCCCACGCCAGCGACAGCCCATCGTACGTCGCCGTACCCCGCCCCATCTCATCCAGCAGCACCAGCGACCGCTCCGTCGCCGTATTCAAAATCGCCGCCGTCTCCGTCATCTCCACCATGAACGTCGATTGCCCTCGCGCCAAATCATC
>JAZKBC010000037.1:984-7709 GCA_040388825.1 Acidobacteriota bacterium
ATGCGCGTATAAATCCGATCCACCAGCCCCACCCGCATCTGCTCCGCCGGCACAAAACTCCCGCAGTGCGCCATCACCACCAGCAGCGCCGCCTGCCGCAGATACGTACTCTTGCCCCCCATATTCGGCCCCGTAATCAGCAAAAGACTGGGTGGCCCATTCATGACAGTCTCATCGTCATGAGTGGGATGCGATGCCAACGAGGAGCACAACGAAAGTGAGTTCGGCACAAACCGCCCGCCCCCACTCTCCTCCAACCTCTTCTCCACCACCGGATGCCTTCCCCCCACAAACTCCAGCACCCCACTCGCATCCACCTGCGGCCGCACCCATCCACGCATCGCCGCCACGTGCGCAAAGCAGCTCAGCAGATCAATCTCAGCAACCCTCCTCGCACTCTCACGAACCCTCCCCGCCCCCACCAGCAACTGCCTTCGCAGCTCCGCAAAAATCCGCTTCTCAATCTCCCCACACCGCTCCTGCGCGGTCAGAATCTTCGTCTCCAGCTCCTTCAGCTCCGGAGTCGTAAACCGCTCTGCATTCACCAGCGTCTGCTTCCGTTCGTAGTCCGCAGGCACGGCCTTCGCATTCGCCTTCGTCACCTCCAGGTAGTACCCAAACACCGAGTTGAACCGAACCTTCAGCGACCCAATCCCCGTCCGCACCCGTTCCCGTTCCTCAATCGCCGCCAGCTTCTGCCGTCCATTCGTCGACAGCTCCCGCAGCTCATCCAACTCCGCATCCACCCCCGCCCGCACCGCTCCGCCATCGTTCAACGAAACCGGCGGCTCCTCCACCAGCGCCCGCGCAATCATCTCCTGCAAATCATCCAGGGTATCCAGCGCCCCCGCCAGCCACTTCCATCTCTCACTCGCAAACTCACGCACAGCCTCACGAACACCCGGCAGCCGCGCAACCGTAGCCCCCAACGCCACGACCTCCCGCGGCCCCGCCGAATCCAGCGCGACCCTCCCCAGCAATCTCTCCAGGTCCAGCACCCCCTCCATCGAGCGCCGCAGCGCCTCCCGCTTCCGCAGATCCGCCGTAGCCTCCCCCACCGCATCCAGCCGAGCGTTAATCGCAGACAAATCCTGCAACGGCCGCAGCAACTGCGCCCGCAGCGCCCGCTTCCCCATCGGCGTGCAGCAACTCTCCATCGTCCAGTACAACGTCGTATGCGAACCTTCAGCCGCAAACAGCGGATCCACCAGCTCCAGATTCCGCACACTCACCGCGTCCAGCTCCAGGCAATCCCGCTTCTCGGTATACCGCAGCGTATCCAGATGCTCCAGCGCCCCCTGCTTGGTCGACCGCAGATAATGCACAATCGCCCCCGCCGCCGTAGCCGCCGCCGCATGCCCCGCCAACCCCATCCCATCCAGCGAGTGCACCTTCAACTGCTGCCTTAGTAACGGAACCGCATACTCCTCCGCAAACGCCCACTCCTCCACTTCCGTCCTGGCCCCAAGATCGGGTGCCCCATTCATGACGGCATCATCGTCATGAGTGGGTTGCGATGCCTCCCGCAGCATCCCCTGCTTCCCCGCGCCGACACCGCCAAAGGCAGATCCCCTGGCAAAGATCACCTCCGCCGGCCGCATCCTCCCCAGCTCATCCATCGCCAGCGCCCACGCCTGCGTTCCCGAAAACTCCGTAGCCCGAAAATCCCCCGTCGACAAATCCATCGACGCCACCCCCACACAAGCCGTCGCGCCCGTCCCCACCGCCGCTACGCTAGCCAGCCACTGACTCTCACTCGCATCCAGCGCCGCATCCAGCGCCGTCCCCGGCGTCAGCACCCGAGTCACCTCACGCCGCACAATCCCCTTCACCGACTTCGGATCCTCCATCTGCTCACACAGAGCAACCCGATACCCCTTGCGCAGCAGCCGCTGAATATAGTTCCCCGCCGAGTGATACGGCACCCCGCACATCGGCTGCTGCTTGGTTTTGTCCCGCGCCGTCAAAGTCAACTGCAGCTCCCGCGAAGCCACAATCGCGTCCTCATAAAACAGCTCGTAGAAGTCCCCAATCCGGCAGAACATCAGCGTGTCAGGATGCGCTTCCTTCGCCGCAAAGTACTGCCGCATCACCGGAGTCTGCGCAGCCTCCACCGCAGCCCGCGCCCGCGCGTCAGCCGCCGTCTCCTGCGCACTCGTCATGGATGCCGTTTCACTCATCAGAGCTTCCCAGATTATCCCAACCGCCCATGCAAATCGCGTCCACAATTCCGCGCCCACTTCTGCGCATCCACAAGCCGCTCCGCGTCACTCCCGCAACGGAAGCTGGTTTGGCTGGGTACGTTTGCCCGGCAGATGAGCCGGTTTTCCTCATGCCGGAGACTGTCGCGAAGAACCGCGGACAGACAAGCCGTGCCAGAAGGAATGCGCTAGCATGGCTGCCATGGCTCGCGTCTTGTGGATTGTAGGACTTACATTTGCCCTCGCCGTATTCAGCGCAATCACGATCGGCATCGTGTACGCGCTATTTACCCGTCACCATCTCAATTCGAAGGGGTGGATAATGTTGGCGACAAACGGTTACATCGTCTGGCTAATATTTTGGTATCTACGTCAGAAGATTGCTGAGAAACGACCTGTCTCTCACTAACGTGATTGCAATTTCAAATTGAGGCACTACCCCACACCAACGCACCTTGCGACCAGCCCTCACATCGGTTATTCTTAACCAGTTGCATCTCTGCAATGTGCGCCCGTAGCTCAGCTGGATAGAGCGCCTGGCTACGAACCAGTAGGTCGGAGGTTCGAATCCTTCCGGGCGCACCATACTCCCCCCACAATCCAATTTCCGCCTTCATCCTGAGCGCAGCGAGGGACCCCGGCAGCGGCACCCCTGCCTGCACCACCCCGTGTCACAACCCCTGTGACCACCCTCACACCCATTCGGACCAATCTTGTCGTACACTAATGAAGACTGAATGAGTCGCATATAACTATGCAAGCCACGGCACTCAGCGACGCGAAGATCGGCACCACGGGCACGGTCGACTCCATCGACCTCCCCGAGGAGATCAGCCACTACCTCGCCCACCTCGGGTTCCTCCCCGGCATCCGTTTCGAAGTCCTCCGCCACGCCCCCGCCGGCGACCCCCGGGTCTATCGTATTGACGGCGTTGAAGTTGGCCTCCGCAACGAAACCGCCCGCCACATCTTCGTCTCCTCCGACAAGAAAGCCGCCGCATGAGCTGCCACGAAGCTACCGCCGTCCTCGATCCCCCCGAGGTTGACCTCACCCCGGTCCCCCCTGGCACGGCTCCTAAGCTCCGCACCGTAGCCCTCATCGGCCCGCCCAACTGCGGCAAATCCACCCTCTTCAACCGCCTCACCGGCCTCCGCCAGAAGACCGCCAACTACCCCGGCGTCACGGTCGACCACCACTCCGGCCGCATGAAGGCCATCGGCCGCAACGACCTCACCCTCATCGACCTCCCCGGTATCTACTCCCTCTCCACCTACTCCGAAGACGCCCGCGTCGCCGTCGACGTCCTCACCGGCAAAATGCCCGGAGTCCCCAAGCCCGACTGCGTCCTCCTCGTTCTCGACTCCACCCACCTCAACCGCCAGCTCATGCTCGCCGCTCCGGTCTTCTCCATCGGCCTGCCCACGCTCGTCCTGCTCAACATGAGCGACCAGCTCGACTCGCACGGCGGCAAGATCGACACCCTCGCCCTCGCCAAGGAACTCGGCCACCCCGTCGCCCTCATCTCCGCCGCCCACGGCAAGGGCCTCGACGTCATCCCCGACTTCCTCTACCGCGCCGGCGCCAGGCTCGACGACGGTCTCCGCCCCGTCCAGCTTCCCATCCTCCAGTCCGCCGCGTCCTGCCGCTCCTGGGCCACGCAGGTCACCTCCCGCACCAACTACCAGTCCCCCCAGGCCTCCCTCTGGAGCCGCCGCCTAGATTCCGTCCTCCTCCATCGAGTCATCGGCCCGCTCATCTTCCTCGCGGTCGTTTTCGCGGTGTTCCAGGTCGTCTTCACCATCGGCCAGCCGCTCTCCGAGGGCCTCGGCGACGTCCTCACCAACCTAGGCGCCCACGTCGCCAATCTACTCCCCGACAACTGGCTCCGCGCGCTCCTCCGCGACGGCCTCTGGAACGGCGTCCAGTCCGTCCTCGTCTTCCTCCCGCAGATCCTTCTGCTCTTCCTCTTCATCGGAATCCTCGAAGACTCCGGCTACCTCGCCCGCGCCGCCCTCATCGCCGACCGCGTCATGCGCGCCATCGGCCTCAACGGCAAAGCCTTCATCCCTCTGCTCTCCGCCTACGCCTGCGCCGTCCCGGCCATCATGGCCACGCGCACCATCGAAAACAAGCGCGAGCGCCTCGCCACCATCCTCATCGCTCCGTTCATGACATGCTCCGCGCGCCTGCCCATTTACACGCTCATCATCGCGGCCTTCATCCCCAACCGCATGTTTCTCGGCCACCTCATCGGCCTACGCGCCATGGTCATGCTCGGCCTCTACTTCATCGGATTCATGGCCGCCCTGGTCACCGCGCGCCTGCTCAACTCGCGCGTCATGAAAGCCGCCAACGCCCCCTTCATCCTCGAGCTCCCCCAGTACCGCTGGCCCACCGTGCAATCCCTCGGCCTCCGCCTCTACGACCGCGGCAAGCTCTTCCTCAAGAAGGCCGGCACCATCATTCTCGCCTGCACCCTCATCGTCTGGGTCCTCAGCGTCGTGCCCGTCCACGTCACGCACCAGCAAGTCGCCGCCACAGCCACCACCGCCGCGACCACCACCACCTCCGTCGTCACCTTCTCCGACCTCGGCAACTCTGCCGTCGGCCATCTCGGCCACTTCATCGAGCCGGTCATCCGCCCCCTCGGCTTCAACTGGAAGATCGGCATCGGCCTGCTCAGCTCCATCGTCGCCCGCGAAGTCATCGTCGGCACGCTAGGCACCCTGTACGGCGTCGACCCCGCCACCCACTCCGAAGGCCTGCAAACAGCTCTCCGCCACGACATGACCCTCGGCGGCGCCATCGCGCTCGTCGTCTTCTTCGCCTTCGCCATGCAGTGCACCAGCACCCTCGCCGTAGTCCGCCGCGAAACCAACAGCTGGAAGTGGCCCATCCTCCAGTTCAGCTACATGACCGTAGTCGCCTACACCGCCGCGCTGCTCACGAACATAGTCATCACCCACCTCTTCTAGATCCACCACCCACAGCCGCAAGCAAAAGCGCCGACATCCATAAAGGATCCCGGCGCTTCTGTATTGCCTGATTTCTGTCTACGGTACGGTGATCTTGTTGCTCAGCATCGTCACAGCGCCATTGCTCGCCATCGCACGTCCCACCAGGGTTGCATCCGTGCCAAACGAGATCGCCGTGTAAGCGAGGATGTTCCCCTGCCACGCCGCCGAACCGTTGATGGTCGCCGAGCTGCCAACCTGCCAGAACACATTCTTCGCAGACGCTCCATTGATCAGAAGCACCTGCGTTCCTCCGCCCGCCGTGAACGTCGTTCCGATCTGGAAAATGAACACCGCGTTCGGATCGCCCTGTCCATCCAGCGTGACCGACCCGGCATTCAAAGTGACCGCACTGCCCGTGCTGTACAAACCCGGCGTGAACGTCACACCGCCCATATCAGCCGGGAGCACTGCCGGCGAAAGCTGAGCCGCTGCACTGTTGTAGGCCGCCGTCAGCGCGCCTTCAGCAGCCGCCGCACCGGTATTGTCGATCGTCGCTGTATAAGTGCCAGTAACAAACCCCGTCGTTGACGTTCCAGGGCTTACACCGACGAGGCCGCCAGTGATCACCGTCTTGTCCGAAGCCGTGCTCGAGTTGGTAACCGCGGAACCAGCCAGGACCGCATAATCTCCCGCCGAACCCAGCTGCACAGGTGACTGGCACGCCGAAGCGGACGTCGTTACCGGCACTGCGAAAGTACTCGGAGCTGCGGTCAACCCAACGAACGGAGCAGAAGGAGTTGCGAGATTGAACAAAGCCGCCACATTGTTGGAAGGGTTTTGAGCGATATACCACGCAGCCTGGATCGTGTCCGTAGCCACGAAGCTCGCCCCCGAGGGAGTCGCATCCGTACCCAGCGTGGAGCAATTGCCGCTCACCAGGTCGGAGTTCACGCAGTACGCCAGGGTGTTGCCCAGCGAGTTCAAAGTAAGCGCATTGTTATCGCTGGTAGCGTAATTCTGTGCGTGGTTCAGCGCTCCGCCGCTGGAAACGCTGGCAAGATTTCTGGCCGTCGCGAATGCATTTTGCAGCGATGAGTAGGCCGTCGCCGGAGCCCCGATTGCCGGAGCGCCCGTGTTGCCCGCTGCCGGAGCCGCCATAAAAGGAGACAACGCCATCACAGCCGCTGCAGTCGTCACCTCATTGATGTTGATAAACGCCGCAGGCGAAAGCGCACTTTCGGCAGTACAGCCTTGCAGCACAGCCATCAGTGCAATGTTGTTATTAATCCCCGATCCCCCGCTACCACCGGTAGCGACGATATAGAAATGATTCGCTCCGGGAGGAAGCGTAAATTTGCCCGTGATGCTGAAGTTTCCGTTGAGATCGGAAACAGGAAGAATCCCCGTAATGAGCGGACTCGATCCTAGCCCGTAACCTCCGCCCGTCGTCGGCGCGCCAGCCGCGTAGAGCTGAATCTGGGCGCCCACAACGGGTTGCTGTCCGCCATGGATATTGCCCTCGATAGCTGCACCCGGCGTGTTCACCGCCGGGGATGCAAGGAAGGG
>JAZKBC010000037.1:7719-26037 GCA_040388825.1 Acidobacteriota bacterium
CTGCAACCGGCGATGCCAAGAATTGGAAGAAGGAAGGCGAAAAAAAGGCCCTTGGGGCCCAGTGCGCTGCGCATGATGTGGTTCTCGTTTCCCGACAGCAAGGCTGTCGCGTGCCGAACCACAAAGTTCTGGGATCCAGGTGGAGCTAATACCGTTGGATGCCGCCATGCCGATCGTTGGACGCGGTCACGCCGAATGAATCAGTTCAATTCCATCTAATTAAGGCCCCACCCAAAGGTTGCCTGGCTCCACCGGCCCCTTACCTCTCACCCCAGCTCAACTTCGACCGCAATACATTGAACAAACCATTCGGCCGCAGCCTCAGCAGCCGCACGCTCCGCTCCGACCTCCGGCAAACCACGCTATCCCCCAGCGCAAGCTCCACCGCCTCCTGCCCATCCACCGTCAGGTACGTCTCATGCGGAACCACATCCACCGCCACCGCAATCTCCGCCGCCCCCGGAACCACAATCGGACGAATCGTCAGCAGGTGCGGACAGATCGCCGTCACCACCATCGCATCCACGCTCGGCATCAGGATCGGCCCATCCGCCGCCAGCGTATACGCAGTCGACCCCGTCGGCGTCGCCACAATCACGCCATCCGCGCGAAACCGCGCCACGAACTGCCCATCCAGCTCAACGGTAAACTCTCCCATCCGCGCAATCGCGCCCTTCGCGATCACCACGTCATTCAGCGCATCCCACCGCCTGTACGGCCGCCCATTCCGCAGCAACTCGGCGCACATCATCGACCGCACATCTTCCACGGCCTTGCCATGCATCCACGCTTCGAGCGTCAGGTAAATCTCATGCAGCGGAACCTCGGTCAAAAATCCCAGTGACCCCAGGTTCACACCCAGGATCGGAACATCCACCTGCGCAAACGCCCGCGCCGCCGACAGCAGCGTCCCATCCCCACCCAGCGCGATCACAATATCCGGAGCCGTCGCCGGCAGGTCCGCGCGATCCACGGCGTCTTCCACCCGCTCCAGATAAGACGCGCTCTCTCCATCCAGCACGTACTCAAATCCGCGCTCGACCAGCCATTCGATCAGCTCCGTCAACACGCCTTGCAACTCAGGCTTCTGCGGCTTCGTAATAATCGCTGCCTTGGGCATACCAAGCAGTGTAAATGTCTCGCTGCTTCCTGCTCACTGCTTACCGCTCACTGAATTTCGCTCTCAGCAAAAACTCCTTGTTCCCCTCCATCCCCGTAATCGGCGAATCGATCACCGCCAGCACCTCCCCACCCAGCTCCACCACCGCCTGCCGCACACGTTCAATCGCAATCCGATGCCCTTCGGCATCCCTTACAATCCCACCCTTCCCCACATACTCTCGTCCCGCCTCAAACTGCGGCTTCACCAGCATCACCGCCTCACCCACCCACTTCTCTCCCACTCGACCTAGCGCACCCACCACTGCCGGCAGCACGAGAGTCGCCGAAATAAAACTCACATCCATCGCAAAGAACTTCACTTCCTCCGGCACCAACGCCGCCAGCGTCCCCGGCTCCAGCAGTCGAGCATTCGTTCTCTCCACCAGCACCACCCGCTCATCCATCCGCAGCTTGTGCGCCATCTGACCAAACCCCGTGTCGACAGCTATAACCTTCACCGCTCCGTGCTGCAGCATGCAATCCGTAAACCCACCCGTCGACGCTCCAATATCCGCGCACACCCACCCCGTCACATCAATCCCCCAGGTCTTCAGCGCCCCTTCCAGCTTCAATCCACCGCGACTCACATAGCGCAGGTCATCCCCCAGCATCCGCACCACCGCATCATCCGCCACCGAAGTCCCCGGCTTATCCACCCTCTGCTCATCCACCAGCACGCGCCCGGCAATCACCATCGCCTGCGCCCGTTCCCGCGAAGCCACCAGCCCCCGCTCCACCAGCAACTTATCCAACCGAACCTTCATTGCCACACACTCCAACGCCCAGCATACCGAACACTCACCCATCTCCTCCCTATTCCCTACTCCCTACTCCCTGTCCTTGCTACACTGAGCGTCGGGCAACAACAGCAATCCAGTCACGCCACAGGTGCGTTCTATGGACAGGGTGTTTCAAGGGCCGGCAACATCGACCGACGCTTCGCACGAGGACGCTCACCTCCTCGCACGCGTGCGTCGTGGCGATGACCAGGCCATGGCCGCGATATTCGACCGTTACTCCAAAGTCGTCTACTCGGTAGCTCTGCGTGTGCTGCGCGATGCCGCAGCCGCGGAAGACATTTTGCAGGAGATTTTCATGCAGGTCTGGCGCAATCCCGACAGCTTCATCGCCACCCGAGGCTCTCTCGGCGGATGGCTCGCTGTCGTTGCGCGCAATCGCTCCATCGATAACCTCCGCCGCAAAAAGCCGACCGAGCAGGTTGAAGACGCGATCCTCCCCTCCAGCTGCAACCTCGCTGACGAATCCGAACGCAATCTCATGATGGAGAAGGCTCGCGCCACCATCCTTCTGCTCCCCGCCGAGCAGCGCAAGACCCTCGAGATGGCCTTCTTCGATGGCTCTGAAATCGCCGAGATGACCGGAGATCCTCTCGGCACCGTCAAGACCCGAATCCGCAGCGCGCTCCTCACGCTGAGAAAGGCTTTCCAGGCATGAACACCGCCGATCACCTCACGCCGGAAGACCTTGCGCTCTTCGCCCTCGGGTTCCTCCCTGAAGACGACCTCAAGGATGCCATCGAGCACATGGAGCACTGCGAGTCCTGTCGCAACGACGTTGCCCAGTACCAGGGCGATCTCGCCGCACGGTACGGAGTCCGGGCCGAGCACGAGCTGAGAGCCGCCATCGGCGCAGCCGAGATGCACACGCCTCCCGCAGCCGCCCGTGAACGTCTCCTCCGCCGCGTCGCAAAGGAAAAGAAGCCCGTCCCCATCGACCGCGACAACCCCGTCGAGCCGGTCCTCGCCCAGCGCAACAACAGTCTCCTGTTCCCGGTCGAAAACATCGAAGACCACCGCCCTCGCCGCGGCCTCGGCTGGCTCGCAGCCGCCGGCTGGATCCTCGCCATCGGTGCCTCCATCGTCGCCGGCATGCAGTATCGCCAGCGCCAGCACGTCCAGTTAGCTCTCACGCAGCAGAAGGCAAAAATCGAGCAGGCCGCCGCCGACGCCGCCAGGGCCACCGACGCCATGCAGACCCTCACCGACTCCGGTGCGCTGCAGGTCTCCCTCCAGATTCCGCCCGCCCCCAACGCCCTTCCCATCCCTCCCAAGCCCGACGGCCACGCCGCCTACATGCCGACGAAGGGCGCTCTGGTCTTCATCGCCAACCATCTCGCCACGCTACCGGCCTACAAGACATACGAGCTCTGGGTCATCCCGCCTGGACAGCGCGACCCCATCCCCGCAGGCATCTTCAAACCCGACGCCACAGGCAGCGCCAGCGTCGTCATGCCTGACATCCCCAGGAACACACCCGTGGCAGCCTTCGGGGTCACCGTAGAGGACGACGGCGGCACCAAAACCCCCACCATGTCCACGCTGTACCTCTTCGGCAAAATCTAACCACCAACTCCACCGCCCTCAACACCCCTTCGTCCTGTGCGCAGCGAAGGATCCCTGTATTGGTCGTTGCTGTTGTCGTTGTCGTTGCCGTTGCAGTTGCAGTTGCACTTGCACTTGCCTTAACTCGTAGCTGGCAGCTCGTAGCTCGCAGCTGTTAATCAACATCTTTGCTCCTGCAGTTGCCCTTGCCTTTCTGGCTATCATCCTCGGAGAGGACCTGCTTCACCCACCCACCCAGCATGACGTTCACTTCATTTTTCCAACGCCACCTACAAGTTAGGCATCCGAACCCACAGAATGAAACTTCTTCTCCCCATTAGCTTTCTCTCGCTCGCCCTCGCTACCTCCGCACAGGAAGCTCCTCAGCCCCAGTCAAACCCTGCCGCCCAATCCAATCTCCCCAACGCTCCCTCCTCCATCGTCACCGGCAAGCCCCACGGTCAAGGCCAGGTTCCGCTGGAAGACGTCCCACATCCTCCGGTCACCATCGCTCATCTGCCGCTGAACATCGTCGGAGATACCTACCGCATCGTCACCGCCCCCATCTACATCCGTACCCGCGATCTCTATTGGATCCTTCCACTCACGGCGGCGAGCGCCGTCAGCTTCTCGCAGGACACGCACGTCGCCCGCGACGTCGTCAGTCACAACGTCGACTTCAACAACACCGCGGGCACCATCTCCAACGACGTTCGTGACTCCTTCATCGCTGCCCCCATAGCCCTCATAGGCGTCGGCCAGTTCACTCACAACGACCACGCCCGCGAAGCCGGCCTCCTCGGAGGCGAAGCCATAGTCGACGCCTCGATCTTCGACCAGCTCGTCAAGCTCTCCACATTCCGTGAACGTCCCAACGTCGATAACGGCGCCGGAGATTTCTACCGAACCTCTGCCGGAATCGACTCGTCCTTCATCTCCGGCCATGCCATGGTCTCCTGGTCCTCCGCCGCCGTCCTCGCCGCCTATTACCCCAAACCCTGGCAACAGGCCATCATCTACACGGCCGCTGGTTCCGTCAGCGTCAACCGAGTCCTTGCCGAGCAGCACTTCCCGACGGACGTCCTGATCGGTTCCGCCGCCGGCTGGCTCATCGGCCACTACGTCGTCCGCGCCCACCACCACCATCCCGTTTTCCGCCATCACAGCCATCAGCCCGAACCCG
Source organism: Acidobacteriota bacterium (assembly GCA_040388825.1). Classification (GTDB taxonomy): domain Bacteria; phylum Acidobacteriota; class Terriglobia; order Terriglobales; family Acidobacteriaceae; genus Granulicella. The sequence continues at coordinate 12,406 of JAZKBC010000037.1, forward strand.
CCACCCTGTAGCGCCGGCGCAAGTTGCTCAAAACAAAACGTCCCATCGGTCCCAATCGCGACCCTGAGCTTGATTGTGTTTACGAGCTCTTATTTTTCAAGACTTTGCAGCCTTCGCGCTAATGGAATCAATAGTTTAGCTTATTCCACCCTCGTAAAATTGGACCTAACCCACCTGCTATCAGGATTTTGCCCCGAAATAGGGGGTGGGAGGGGGCCCTGTCCCGAGTCCGCCCGCCATCCTCCGCATCCAAACCGCTACCATAGATGTGCGAACTGAACGGAGAACGATCTTCATGCCCTTGAATCTAACCCCCTTCGTCAACGAACCCTTCACCGACTTCACCACCCAGGAAAATCAGCGCGAGATGCAGGCCGCGCTCCATCGCGCCACCGCCGAACTCGGCTGGACCTACGACCTCGTCATCGGCGGCCAGCGCCTCCAGACCGCCCACCAGATCACCTCTGTAAACCCCGCGCGCCCCGCGCAAATCATCGGCACTCACTACGCCGCTTCGGTGGTCGAAGCAAACGCCGCCGTCGCCGCCGCCCAAGCCGCCTTCGCCGCCTGGCGCACCACCTCCGCCGAAGACCGTGCCACCCTCCTCCTCCGCGCCGCCGCCGACATCCGCCGCCGCCACTTCGACTTCTGCGCCTGGCTTACCCTCGAGGTCGGCAAGAACTGGGCCGAAGCCGACGCCGACGTAGGCGAGTGCATCGACTTCCTCGAGTTCTACGCCCGCGAAGCCCTCAAGCTCGCCTCTGCCAGCACCCCCATCCAGTTCCCCGGCGAGCGCAACCAGCTCCGCTACATCCCGCTCGGCGTCGGCGCTGTGATCCCGCCCTGGAACTTCCCCTTCGCCATCATGGCCGGCATGACCGCCGCCGCCATCGTCACCGGCAACACGGTCGTCCTCAAGCCCAGCCCCGACGCCCCCACCATAGCCGCCCGCTTCCTAACCGTCCTCGAGGACGCCGGCCTCCCCGCCGGCGTAGTCAATCTCATCCAGGGCGGCCCGGAACCCGGACGCGCCCTCACCGAACACCCCCAGATCCGCTTCATCGCTTTCACCGGCTCGAAAAAAGTCGGCCTCGAAATCCACGAGCGCGCCGCCGTCACGCAGCCCGGCCAGCACTTCCTCAAACGCACCATCCTCGAGCTTGGCGGCAAGGACTCCATCATCGTCGAAGCCGACGCAGACCTCGACTCCGCCGTCGAAGGCGTAGCAGCGTCTGCGTTTGGTTTCAACGGCCAGAAATGCTCCGCCTGTTCCCGCGTGATCGTCGAAGCCTCCGTCTATGACATCTTCTGCGACCGCCTCCGCGAGCGCGTCGAAGCCATCCAATCCGGCGACCCCGCCGAGAACTTCTACGCCGGCCCCGTCATCAATCCCATCGCTCAGAAACGCCTGCTCGACTACATCGAGATCGGCAAGCGCGAAGGCCGCCTCCTTACCGGCGGCACCGCCATCGACAAGGAAGGCGGCTACTACATCGCCCCCACCGTCTTTGCCGACGTAGCCCCCACCGCCCGCCTCGCACAGGAAGAAATCTTCGGCCCCCTGCTCGCCGTCATCAAGAGCGACAACTTCGACCACGCTCTCCAGATCGCCAACAACACCGAGTACGGCCTCACCGGCGCGCTCTACTCCAGCTCCCGCGAAAAGCTTGACCGCGCAGCCGCCTTCTTCCAGGTCGGCAACCTCTACTTCAATCGCAAGTGCACCGGTGCAATGGTCGGTGCGCATCCCTTCGGCGGCTTCAACATGAGCGGCACCGACTCCAAAGCCGGAGGCCCCGACTACCTCCTGCTCTTCACCCAGGCCAAGTCCATCGCCGAAAAAGTAGGCGTGGTTTCCGAAGCCACCGAGCAACAGGAAAACCGCATGGGTCTCTAACTTGGCCACCAGCACAAACAAAAACGGCGAGCGCAAGCTCGCCGTTCGTTTTGCCAATCCCTATTCCTAGGCTGTTCTTACCATCGCCGCGCGAACCTGCTCCGCCGCCTCAGCCAGCGCGCGATGATGAATCGTAAACAGCGCCAGCTCCAGCCGGTCGCTCACGCCAGTCTTGTCGTAGATGCTGCGCAGATAGTTCTTCACCACCTGCTCTTTCGTCCCAAGCTGCGCGGCGATGCTCTTATTCTTTCCACCTTCAGCCACCAGCGCCACAATCTGCAGTTCCTTGGGCGTCAGACGCTCCAGAACATTCGCGCCCACGCGATCAGGCGAAGGCATCGTCTTCACATTCGCGCGCTGCACAAAACGTTCCCCGGCCGCGACACGATGCAGAGCCTCAACCAACTGCGGTCCCGCCACTGAGCGCAGCACAATGCCGTCCACGCGTTCCTTCACGCTGTCTTCCAGAGTTCCACCATGCTCCAGGATGACCACCGAACGGCTCTGCGCCTGCTCAACCCAATCCAGCAGTTCATGAAGATTCTTCGCAATGCTCGAAGGAAAGATCACGATCGAGCGCCGCAAGCGTCCCACGGCATCCTTCAGCCGCTCCACGTCACCGCATTGCTCCGCGATCTCCAGATCCTGTTCCAGTGCCAGCACGCGGGCGGTCCCGGTGCGAAAGATCACCTGGTTATCAGCCAGAATTATTTGAAGCGCCACGAACCCTCCAGGCTGCGAATCCAGTGCTCCTGAGCATTCAGCTCACACGGCTTCCGGTTCGGTATCCAACCATCAGACAGCAACCCAAAGTCGAAGGACATACAACTAAGGTTGGAAGCGCCAGCCGCACCTCATGTCCGCTTCAAAAACATTCACGGCCGCTGCAGCCGCTCCAGCTTCATTATGATCGATACAGGCTGGAACATCCGCGCACAGATTTCCTCAGCCTCAACCTGCACAACCCCCGTCGGAGAACGCCGAATGCCCAACCTGCGCCCCTTCCACATCGCCTTCCCCGTCAGCGACCTCGCCGCCGCGCGCCACTTCTACGGAACCATCCTCGGCTGCCCGGAAGGCCGCAGCTCCGACCAATGGATTGACTTCGATCTCTTCGGCCACCAGATCGTCGCCCACTACAAAGCACCCGCCGAAACCGCGAGCGTCCACCACAATCCCGTCGACGGCCACGCCGTCCCCGTCCCCCACTTCGGCGTCATCCTCGAGCAGAAGGACTGGGAAGCTCTCGCCGTGCGTGTCAAAGCCGCCGGCATCTCGTTTGTGATTGAGCCCTACACGCGCTTCAAAGGAGAGGTCGGAGAACAGTCCACCATGTTCTTCCTCGACCCCTCCGGCAACGCGCTCGAGTTCAAAGCCTTCGCCGATCTCAGCCAGCTCTTCGCCAAATAGCAACGGCGACCCTCAAGGTCGCCGTGCCGCCACTCGTTCATTTACCGAGAATCACTGCTTCTAAGCCGTAGTCTCGGCCTCATCCTCAGCCACAGCCTTCTTCGCGCGAGCCGCTTTAGCAATCGGAACCGCAGGCTCCCGCACCCCAGCTTCATCGCTCGTCAGGTGCTCTTCCACGTGATACAGATGCCGCCGCATCGCACGCCGGGCCTCGTTCGGATTCCGCTCAGCGATCGCCGCGAAGATCGCTTCATGATCCTCCAGCGCCGCTGCCTGGTGCTGATCCAGGCCCGCCCTCTGGCTCAGCCGATGATACATCGGCGCAAACATTCCCGCCCACAGTCCGTCCACGATCGAAGCCAGCACGCTGTTCTTCGCTGCCTCGCCGATTGCCACATGGAACTGCCGGTCGCTGACCTGAGCATTGGTTTTGGCCTGCACCAGCCGCCGCATCTGCTGCAGCGTCTTCTCAATCTTCGCCAGGTCGCCCGCCGACGCATACAGCGCCGCGTCAGCCGCAATTTCGCCTTCAATCAGCGTCCGCGCCCGCAGCAGCTCGAACGGCCCCGGGCCTGAGTCCAGAACCAGCGACATCGGGTTCACGCTCTCACGCACATACGCGCCCGATCCCGAACGAATCTCCAGCTCACCCGCAATCTCCAGCGCCACCATCGCTTCACGGATCGTCGGACGGCTCACGCCGCACACTTTCGCAAGGTCAATCTCACCCGGCAGACGCGCACCGGGCTCCAGCCCATGCTCCGCCACATAGCGTGAAATTCGTGCGGCTACCTCCTGGTATCTGCGATGCGTCTTCACCATAATCCGAGTCTGCGCTCCTTCAAGATCGTGCACGCCCATCGTACCGCAAATCGCACAATGCATGGCTGTACGAATCAGTAACACCGTTACATCAGCAGCGCATCGATCTCCGCCCGGGTTGGCATTGACGGCGCAGTCCCGGCGCGCGTCACCGAAATTCCCGCTGTCGCGCAGCCAAACCGCACCGCCTCTACCAGGTCCATACCTTCTGAAAGTGCGACAGCAAACCCTCCGTTGAAGGCGTCACCCGCCCCTGTCGTCTCTAGGACATTGCCCGCACTCACCGCCGGAACATGCGCCTTCACGTGAGCGTTCTTAACAAACGCTCCCTGCGCTCCCAGCGTGATGATCGCGTTACGCACACCGCGCGCCAGGAACGCGTCGGCAGCCTTCTCCGCATCTTCCACCCCGTTGACGACCACACCCGTCAGCGCGGCGGTCTCGGTCTCATTCGGCGTGATGTAGTCCACATCCGCATAAATGCTCTCGGGCAGCGACATCGCCGGCGCCGGATTCAAAATCGTCGGCACGCCCAGCGAGTGCGCCAGCTTCAACCCATGCATCACCACCGGCAGCGAAAGCTCCAACTGCGCCACAAACACGCTCGACGCCGCAATCAACTCCCGCGCCTGGTCAACCTCCGCGGGAGTTACCCCAAAGCACGCTCCCGGAACCACGATGATGGCGTTCTCGCCCTTCACCGCGTCGATCAAAATCGCCGCCGCTCCCGTTGGCTCCTCGGTCGAAAACAGGAACTGCGTATCGATCCCCTCAGTCGCATAGAGTTTCCGCGCCATCTCGCCAAACGGGTCCGGCCCCAGCTTCGAAATAAAGCTGACCTTGCCGCCGGCCCGTGCCGCCGCCACCGCCTGGTTCGACCCCTTGCCGCCCGGCCCCATCACGAACGACGGCCCCATCAACGTCTCGCCCCACGCCGGCAGCCGCTCCATCCGGAACGCCAGGTCCGCCACAAAACTGCCCATTACCGTAACCCACTTCTCAGCCATCTTGCTTCTCTTCTCCTTGAAAGACTAACCAGCCTTGTAAGCCATCGCGATCAATCCTAGCGCTGCCAGGTACGACGCAATCATTCCCGCCAGATACACCTTCGACTTCGGCTTCGCTCCACGGAACTCGTGCCACACAAACACGCCCCAGAGCGTAGCAATCATCGGTGAAGCCTGCCCGATCGCATACGAGATCGGCAGCCCCACCTTGCCTCCCGCCACCAGGTTCAACACAGTTCCTGTACCCCAGATGAACCCTCCCAGCAACCCCCAGAAGTGATAGCTCATCGGCGCGGCGAAGTATCCCTTGATCGAAACCGGCGCTCCCACCAGCGGCTTCGCCATCAGGAACGGGTTGAACACGAAGCAGCAGGCAAATGCGCCCAGCGTCATGAAAACAGCTGCCGAGTACGGGCTCAGTGCGCCAATTGGAACCTGTCCATCACCCACGCCTGTCCCGATCAGCGATTTCTGCAAAAACGGCGCCCATGATCCCATCAGCACGCCCGACACCAGGCATACGATGATCCCCTTCTTCGTCGCCACCACGCCGCCGGTTCCTCGCGCGGCATAGGCCAACCCAATCAGGATCACCGCCAGCAGCGCCATGCCCACACCCGCAAACAGCAGCGGAGCGTTTCCTGACGGCTTGATCATGTAGCTCATCAGCGTTCCCTCGACCAGCGCGATGCCGATCGAAAGCGGAAACGCAATCGCGAGGCCGACCATGTCAATGCCTGCGATCAGCAGCACATTCGCGATATTGAAAACAAAGCCACCCACCGCCGCATACCAAAGGGCGCTGGACGTCGCCTGGTGCAGATTCGGCACGAAGCTGAACATGTCGCCCGTAGTCGAGCCCAGCGTCAGCGCATACACCACCGAAATTACAAAGATCCCCAGCCCATAATCCCAGTAGTACAGTTCAAAGCGATAATTCTTCGTCAGTTTGAACGTATTGGCGAACGATCCCCAGCAGCATGTACACAGGATCGTCAGGAGAAGGGCGGAAACAAACGTCGAGGGAATGAACATAATGTCTTTCTGGATCGATCGATCCGCCACAACTCCAGCCGTAGCCGCGTCGCGATCCACCGGTCAGTGAACGAAACGCTGACTTTAGCCAACCCGCAAAGGCAATGTCAATGCAGAATAAGACCATGTACCGAAACCACCGCAGTCCCCGCTCACTTCGCCGGCGCTGTCGACGCTCACCGCTCCACCTCGCCCGGCGGATTGCTGCATGACCGAGATCGTCTTCTGTAGCCTGCTCTTCGCAACCGCGGTCCTCGCCGGCCTGCTCGGTGCACTCACCGGACTCGGCGGCGGTGTCGTCATCGTCCCGGTCCTCGCTCTGATCTTCAAGGTCGACATCCGCTACGCCATCGGCGCCTCGCTCGTGTCCGTCATTGCCACCTCTTCCGGAGCCGCCGTCGCCTACGTCAAGGAAGGCCTCTCCAACGTCCGCATCGGGATGTTCCTCGAAGTCGCCACCACCCTCGGCGCTTTGCTTGGCGCGTATCTCACCGCCAAAATCACGAGCCACGCCATCGCGATCGTCTTCGGAGTCGTGCTGCTCTACCCCGCTTACTCCTCCTTCCGCCGCAAACACGAACCCCATCCATCGTCAGAACCCAACCCCCTCGCTACGAAGCTCGAACTCTACGGCAGCTACCCCACTCCCACCGGCCCCGTGAGCTACACCGCCCGCAACATCCCTGCGGGTTTCGGCATCATGTTCGCCGCCGGAACCCTCTCCGGCCTGCTCGGCATCGGCTCTGGAGCCGTCAAGGTTCTCGCCATGGACCAGACGATGAAACTTCCATTCAAGGTCTCCACCACCACCAGTAATTTCATGATCGGCGTCACCGCCGCCGCCAGCGCTGGCATCTACTTTGCGCGCGGATACATTGATCCCGCCATCGCCATGCCGGTCATGCTGGGCGTTCTCGCCGGCTCGTTCATCGGAACCAAACTCCTCGTCAAGACTCACCCTTCCACACTCAAAGCGTTCTTCAGCGTCGTCATCGCTGTTCTCGCCTGCGAGATGATCTACAGCGGCATCACAGGGAGGATCTAGCCTTGGCACCGAGCAGCGACCAGCACCGGCCCACTGACCAGGATGTCGACCTCTCGGTCGCCGCCATGCTCCGCTTCGGCATCGTCCTTTCCGCGCTTGTTGTCGCCACCGGAGGCGTCCTTCTGCTCCTCCACCCCAACGCCCCCGTCCCCAACTATGCGCACTTCCGACCCGGCGACTCCTCACTTCGCACCCTCAAGGGAGTGTTTGCCGGTGCCATTCACCTCCGGGCCCGCAGCATCATCCAGCTCGGCCTGCTGCTGCTCATCGCCACGCCGGTAGCCCGAGTGGTCTTCTGCGTCGTCGGCTTTGCCCGCCAGCGCGACCGCCTCTACGTGGGAATTAGCCTGTTCGTGCTCGCCGTCCTCGTCTACAGCCTTACCCGGGGCGCTCACTAGTCTTCACTACTTCCGGATACCGGATTACGAGCCCCAAACCACCTCCAACCCCCTGTTATGCAAGGCCTTGCCTGTGAGACACTCGATGCTGCAAATTCAATAAAGTTCACACTGCGGCGTATTCGTTGCGTTTATTTTCGGCATCTACCAAGGGGCGCGGTCCCTATGGAAACTTTTTGCGAGGCAAAACCATCCATAGCTACAGTGTTCCACCGCAAGCCCTGATCAACCCCGGTTCGTATTCAACTACCCGGTTCGTATTCAACCTATAGATCGACCCTGCTCGGGCGGCAGAGAAAAAAGGACGAGGAATGCTCCACGAAGAGCGCCAACCCACCCAGCTAAGCAATCACGCGCTGGGCGACAACTTTCAAGCTCAAAGCTCGCCATCCTATGGCGGCGAACTCGGCACGTCGTTCGAGGAGCGTAACTCCTCGCGCGAAGAGTGGGAAAAAGAGAAACATCGCGGTCGCCGCATGTGGATCTGGATCGGTCTGCTGACGCTCGCGGTTGTCATTGCGCTGATCGTCTACATCTCCACCCGGCCAAAGCCCGGTGCTCCGGGCACTGCGACCGAACCCGTCGGCCGCGGCGGCCGCCATGGCCAGTCCGGCCCCGCCTCCATCACGGTGGGCAAATCCACCACCGGCGACATCAACATCTACATCAAGGCCCTCGGCACCGTCACGCCCCTCAACACCGCAACCATTTACAGCCAGATCACCGGCAAGGTCCTCGCCGTCCACTACAAGGAAGGCCAGCTTGTCCACAAGGGCCAGCCGCTGATCGATATCGACCCCGAACCTTACATTGCTACCCTAACCCAGGCCCAGGGCACCCTTCGCCGCGACCAGGGCGTCCTCGCCCAGGCCGAAATGGACCTCAAGCGCTATCAAGACGCGCTTGCCAAAAACGCTATAGCCCGCCAACAGGTCGAGGACCAGGAAAAAATCGTCGAGCAGGACCACGGCACCGTCACGACAGACGAAGGCACCCTCGCCTACGACAAGGTGCAACTCGCCTACTGCCACATCGTCGCGCCAATTACCGGCCGCGTCGGCCTGCGCCTCGTCGATCCCGGCAACACCGTCTTCTCCGGTACCGGTTCAACGTTGCTGGTCATCACCCAGCTCCAGCCCATCACCGTGGTCTTCAACGTGAGCGAAGACGATCTGCCGCAGGTCCAGCAGCAGCTCGGCTCCGGACACGCGCTCGGTGTCGACGCTTTCGATCGCGGCGACCAGGACGTCGTCGGCTCCGGCAAGCTCACTTCGCTCGACAACCAGATCGACACCACCACCGGAACACTGAAATTCCGCGCCACCTTCCCCAACAACAAGATGGAGCTGTTCCCCAACCAGTTCGTTAACGCCCGCTTGAAGGTCAAGACCCTCACCAACGCCACCCTTGTTCCCTCCGGTGCCGTGCAGTACAACGGAACGAACGCCTTCGTGTACGTCATCGGACAGGCCCACAAGAACATGAAGGACGACACCAGCCCGATGGTGCCGGTCGTCAACGTTCAGCCTGTCACCGTGATTACCAGTGACGAAAATGTGGCCGCAGTCACCGGAGTCCATCCCGGCGAGCAGCTCGCCACCAGCGGCTTTGACCGTCTCGAAGGCGGAGCTCAGGTCAACATCCAGACTCCCGGCGGCGGTCCGGGCGGCGGACAACATGGCCGCAAGGGAGCCGCCGGTCAGGGTGGGCAGTCCCCAGCCGGCCATCCACCCAGCGCCGCACAAAGCACCAACAGCTCTGGAACCAGCGCCAGTGGAAATAAAGCTAAATGAGTCCTTCACGGCCATTTATTCTGCGCCCGGTTGCCACATCGCTGCTGATGGTGGCAATGTTTCTCGCCGGCGCCGTAGCCTACTTCCAGCTCCCTGTCTCGGCGCTGCCGGAGGTCGACTACCCCACCATCGAGGTCCAGACGTTCTACCCCGGCGCGAGCCCGGATGTCGTCGCCTCGGCCGTCACCGCTCCGCTCGAGCGCCAGTTCGGCCAGGTTGCCGGCCTCAGCCAGATGACCTCCTCCAGCTCCGGAGGCGCCTCGGTCATCGTCATGCAGTTTCAGCTCTCGCTGGATATTGACGTCGCCGAGCAGGAAGTCCAGGCCGCGATTAATGGTGCGCAGAGCTACCTGCCCGCCGGTCTCCCCGCGCCGCCGATCTACTCCAAGTCCAACCCTGCCGACGCTCCCGTCCTTACCCTCGCACTCACGTCGAACGAAACCTCGCTCTCACAGGTTGAAGACCTCGCCGACACCCGCCTCGCCCCCAAGATTTCGCAGGTTGCCGGCGTTGGCCTCGTCTCGATCTCCGGCGGCCAGAAGCCCGCGGTTCGCATTCAGGCTAATCCCACTGCGCTTGCCTCTTACGGCATTAACCTCGAAGACCTCCGCACCGCTCTCACCACCAACAGCACCAATGCCGCAAAGGGCAACTTCGACGGTCCCTCGCAGGACTACACCATCAATGCCAACGACCAGCTCCAGACCAGCAAGGACTACAAAGGCGTAGTCGTCGCCTATCGCAACGGCGCTCCGGTCATGCTCACCGACGTCGCCAAAATCGTCGACGGCATCGAGAACACCGAACTTGCCGCTTGGGTCGGCCAATCCACAGACGGCAATAAAACCCCCGCGGTCATTGTCAACATCCAGCGCCAACCCAGCGCCAATACTATCCAGGTCGTCGACAGCATCCAGGCACTGCTGCCGCAGCTCGTCTCCAACCTCCCGGCCAACGTCCACGTGCAGACCATCGTCGATCGGACCACAAGCATCCGTGCTTCAGTAAAGGACGTTTTCTTCGAGCTGTTGCTGGTCATCGTGCTCGTCGTAATGGTCATATTTCTGTTCCTGCGCAGCTTTGCGGCCACCATCATTCCCGGCATCGCGGTCCCGCTCTCGCTGGTGGGCACGTTGAGCGTCATGTATCTTCTGGGCTACAGCCTGAACAATCTCACGATGATGGCGCTCACCATCTCCACGGGTTTCGTCGTCGACGATGCCATCGTGATGATTGAGAACATCTCCCGCTACATCGAAGAAGGCGAAAAGCCCATGGCTGCCGCCCTCAAGGGCGCCGAGCAGATCGGCTTCACCATCCTCTCGCTCACGGTCTCCCTGATCGCGGTGCTCATCCCGTTGCTCTTCATGGGAGACGTCGCCGGTCGGCTTTTCCGCCAGTTCGCCGTCACGCTGGCCGTCACCATCATCCTTTCGGCCTTCGTCTCTCTCACGCTTACCCCAATGATGTCGGCTCGTCTGCTCAAGCACAAACCCCACAATGAACAGACCCGCTTTTATCACTTCTCCGAGCAGATATTTGAAGACATCATCGCCTTCTATGGACGCACTCTTCGCTTCGTGCTCCGCTACCAGACCATCACGCTGCTGGTCGCCGTAGCCACCCTGGTCCTCACCGTCGTCCTCTACATCACCATCCCCAAGGGCTTCTTCCCCACCCAGGACACGGGCATCATCCAGGGCATCTCACAGGCCCCGGCATCCATCTCGTTTGACGCCATGAAGGCCAAGCAGCTCGCCCTCGGCCAGGAGATCCTCAAAGACCCCGCCGTCGCCGGCATCTCTTCCTTCATCGGAGCCGACGGCACGAACAACACCCTCAACAGCGGCCGCATCCAGATCACCCTCAAAGACCTGGACGTTCGCGGCGTCTCCGCTACGGACGTCATCAATCGCCTCGCCCCCAAGCTGGAGAAGGTCGAAGGCATCAAGCTCTACATGCAGCCCGTGCAGGACCTCACCGTCGACGACCGGGTCTCACGCACCGAGTACCAGTACACCCTCGAAGACCCCAACCAGGCCGAACTTGACAGCGTCGTCCAGAAGCTCACCGACAGGCTCAAGAAGCTGCCCCAGCTCGCCGATGTCGTCACGGACCAGCAGCTCGGCGGCATCGCTGAAAAGCTCGAGATTGATCGCGCCACCGCGTCACGCTTCGGCGTCACACCAACGACCATCGACAGCACGCTCTATGACGCCTTCGGCCAGCGCCAGATCAACACCATGTACACGCAGCTCAACCAGTACCACGTCATCCTGGAAACCGAGCCGCAGTTCCAGCAGGACCCTAACAAGTTGAGCGAGATTTATGTCCAGGGCACCACCAACGCCGCGTCCAGCTCCGGTGGAGGCGGAGGTGGAGGTGGAGGAGCCCGGACAACCGGAAACTCTCTGCTTGCTCCCAGCGCCACTCTCGGCGTCTCCGCGTCCGCCTCTGGCACCTCCGCGCTCGCCAGCGGGAACCTTGTCGCCTCATCCGCAACCTCATCGGTCAACTCCGGCTCAGCGCTCTCGCAAAGCTCCAATGCCCGCAGCAACACGTCCGTCCTGACCGCCACCGGAACCACCACCAGCGCCAACACCGCAACCAGCAGCACCACGCGCTCCGGCTCCGGTACCACGCCCATCCAGGGCTCCACTGGAACCAGCGGCGGTGGCGGCGGTGGCGGCGGTGGAGGCGCAACCAGCGGCACCACGCTTGCCAATCCAGTTCCTCTGAGCGCCTTCACGCGCTTCGTCACCACCAGCGAACCGCTCTCGATCAATCACCAGGGGCAGTTCCCTGCCGTCACCATCTCCTTCAATCTCGCCAGCGGCTACTCGCTTGGCGAAGCACTCGAAGCCATCAACAAAACCATCGAGAAGGCGGACATCCCAGACAGCGTCGTGCAGAATTATCAGGGCACCGCCGCCGCCTTCGAGAACTCGCTCTCCAACGAGGGCCTGCTCATCCTCGCCGCCCTAGTCGTCGTCTACATCGTCCTCGGCGTGCTGTACGAGAGCTTCGTCCATCCCATTACGATTCTCTCCACGCTGCCTTCGGCCGGCGTTGGCGCTCTACTCGCGCTTGAGCTCTTCCATCTCGACCTCGACATTGTTGCCATCATTGGCATCATCCTGCTCATCGGTATCGTTAAAAAGAACGGCATCATGATGGTCGACTTCGCCCTTGAAGCCGAGCGCAAGGAAGGCATGAATGCCACCGAAGCCATCTACCAGGCTTCCCTGCTCCGCTTTCGCCCCATCCTGATGACCACCATGGCGGCTCTGCTCTCGGGCATTCCGCTGGCCTTCGGTTCGGGCATCGGCTCAGAACTCCGCAAACCGCTCGGCGTCTCCATGGTCGGCGGTCTGCTCTTCTCGCAGGTCCTCACGCTCTACACCACGCCGGTCATCTACATCTTCTTTGACAATCTCGGCACCCGCTTCATGCGCCGCCGTCCCAGCCACAGCAATGTCGCCGAAGTCCAGGCAGTGGAGCACGCATGAATCCCTCGCGCGTCTTCATCGAGCGACCCGTAGCCACCACGCTGCTCACCATCGCCGTGGCCATCGCCGGCATCATTGCATTCACCGTCCTCCCGGTTTCGCCTCTCCCGCAGGTCGATTTCCCCACCATCACCGTTGGGGCGGGCCTGCCCGGCGCCAGCCCGGACATCATGGCCTCGGCCGTTGCTACTCCTCTTGAGAGACAGTTCGGACACATCGCCGGCGTCACCGAGATGACCTCCAGCAGCTCAATCGGAACTACCAGCGTCTCGCTCCAGTTCGAGCTAAGCCGCGACATCGATGGCGCCGCGCGCGACGTCCAGGCCGGCATCAACGCCGCACGCACTTATCTCCCCGCCAATCTTCCATCCAACCCCACCTACCGCAAGGTCAACGCGGCCGACTCACCCATCCTCATCCTCGGCCTGCAGTCAGACGTCTACGACGTTCCTACGCTCTACGACGAAGCCTCCACCGTGATCGCGCAACGCATCTCGCAGATAGACGGTGTCGGTCAGGTGCAGGCCATCGGCGCATCCCTCCCAGCCGTTCGCGTCGAACTCAACCCCACCCAGCTCGCCAGTTACGGCATAGGAATCCCGCAGGTTCAGGCCGTCATCTCCGGCCAGAACTCCAACCTCGCCAAGGGCCAGTTCTCCAACGGCCAGACGACGTCAGACATCCTCGCCAACGACCACATCTCCAAAGCCGAGGCC
>JAZKBC010000038.1:0-9201 GCA_040388825.1 Acidobacteriota bacterium
GAGGTCTTCGGTGACTTCGACGGCGATGGGTTGTTCGACGGGTGGGGTGGGGATGAGGTCGTGGGGTGGGTGCTGCTGGATGTTGAGTTGGGCGAGAAGCGGTGAGGGGCGGAGCTGACCGTCGGCGTCTTCGGCGGCGGAGGTGAAGAGGAGGGTCGAGGTGGCGGCGATGAGGGATTCGGTGAGAGCGAGCGCGGCGGCGGAGGTGATGGCGGGGTCGGTGCCGGGCATGCGGAGGGACTGCTGGAGCGGCCAGGAGAGGAGTGGGTTGGGGCGGGCGACGGCGGGGAAGTTGGCGTCGGTGCAGCGGAGGAAGAGGGTGGCGTCGAAGAGGGTGCCGGAGGCTTCCTGCGGAGAGAGGATCTGGATGGGAGCGTGCGTGGAGGGCGGCTGGAAGCTGGTGGCGGCGGCCTGGCGTTCGAGCGTGGTGAGGGCGGTGGCGAAGGGGACGCGGCGGCCGGCGAAGTCGAGGGTGGCGAGGAGGTCGAGGAGGCTGTCGAAGGCGCGGGTGGCTTCGAACTCGAGCGGGGTGAGGGAGCGGTCGCCGGGCCAGCCCGCTGCGGCAAGGATTTGTCGGAGGAGTTCAGTCCATTCGGCGAAGGTGCGGGGGCGGGTGAGGTCGGTGGTGGCGAGGAGTTGATGGAGCGAGGTTAGCCAGGAGGGGGCGGTGGTGTTGCGGCGAGAGGCGAGGGTGAGGAGGCTGGCGAGGGTGAGCTCGGGGCGGAGGAGAGTGGCGCGGCGGAGGAGTCGGGCGTCGAAGATTGCTGCGGCGTTGCGGTCTTCTGCGTTGCCGAGATAGGGCGAGAGGAGGAGGGAGCTGATGCGGGAGAGTGGGAGTGGAGCAGTGGCCCAGCGGGCGAGGTCGAGGGCGTCGGCGATGAGGGTGAGCGTGGGGAGCGGAGGGCCAGAGGCGAACTCCCAGGGTGTGGAGGAGAGATCGGCGGCGATGTTTTCGAGCTCGGGGGAGAGGATTTCGCGGAAGGTGGCTTCGAGATTGGTGCGGTCTTCAGAGGGGTTGGGGAGGAGGACGGCGACGGTGTGCTCGGGGTGTTGTTCGAGGTGCTGGCGGAGGAAGCGGGCGGCGAGTGTGAGTTCGTCGCGCTCGTTGAGGGTGATGGTGGAGAGGGCTTCGCGTGGAGTTGATGCGATGAGTTGATGGTGATGGAGTTGGGTATTGCCGAGGGCTTCGAGGAGGTTTTGCTGGGAAGGGGTGAGGTCGAGGAAGCCGAGGAGGTGGAGGGACGGTGGCGCGGCTAGAGTTTGGTTGCGGAGGTGGGTGGTGAGGGCTTCGTTGAGGAGGGAGAGCGAGAGGTATTGCTGATGCTTGCAGCGGTCGAGGAAGGTGTTGGCCCAGTCGGCGAAGAGGCGGGTGTCGCGGTTGGTTGCGGTGCGGCGGAGCTGGGTGTGGGCGTTGTAGGTGGCGGCGAGGTTGAAAGCGGAGCGGGCGAGGTCGGCGAGGGAGTCGGGGGAGCCGAGGGAGGAGGCTTCGGGATCGGCGGCGACGATGTCGCGCCAGAGGTGGTGCTCCTGGGCTTCGTTGAGGAGGAGACGGGGCTCGTGGCCGGAGAGGATGAGGTCGACGAAGAGCGAGGTGGTCCACTGGGTCCAGGCGAGGATGGGCGGAGGGTTCCAGGCGGAGAGGCCGAGGGTGCGCTGGCGGCGGTCGTAGGCGAGGCGGAGGGACTGCGCGGCGCGGTGATGCGGGACGAGGGCGAGCTGGCCGCCAGCGAGGAGGTTGAGCAGTTCGTCGAGCTGGATTTTGTTGGGACCGGCGGCGGGCATGGCGTACGTCTTTTATACGCCGGGGTTCACCGTTGCTTCGCCTGTGGGAAAGGGCTGCCGGCCTGGTTTCGGGCGAGGGAAGAGCGGCCGGGTGATGGAGGGTAGTTGCTCGCTGGGTTACAGAGCGATTTGGTTACATACACGGAGGGAATGGGGGCATAGGATCGGCACATGGTTGCCGAGCTTGTGGACCTGCACGCTGCACTCGAGAACGATCAAGTTGTTCCCTATTTCCAACCCCTCGTGGCGCTTCGCACGGGGAAGCTGACGGGCTTTGAAGTGCTGGCGCGATGGGACGATCCGGCAGGTGGGCCGCGGTTGCCGTCGAACTTTGTGACCCTGGCTGAACAGAATGGTTTGATCGGTGCGCTGACGCGGCAGGTATTCGGAAAAGCGTTTGCGGCGGCTGCGGCGGTGCCGGCTCCTCTGTCGCTTTCGGTGAACATATCGCCGGTGCAGATGCACTATCTGAGTCTGCCGGGGCAGATTCGCGCGCTGGCGGATGAGGCCGGGTTTCCGCTGGACCGGCTGATCCTGGAGATCACGGAGAGCGCGTTCTTCAACAACGTGGAGCAGGCGAAGACGATTGCCGCGGAGCTGAAGGCGATGGGCTGCCGGCTGGCGCTGGACGACTTTGGCACGGGTTACTCGAATTTGAGCCATTTGCTGGCGCTGTCGTTCGATGAGCTGAAGGTGGACCGCAGCTTTGTGGGAGCGATGACGGACTCGCGCAACAGCCGGAAGGTGGTGGCGGCGATTGTGGGGCTGGCGACGTCGCTGGGGCTGGTGACGGTGGCCGAAGGGGTGGAGACCGAAGAGCAGGCTGACATGCTGCTGTGCCTGGGCTGCGAGCTGGGGCAGGGATGGCTTTATGGGAAGCCGGTGGGGCAGGAACAGTTGGCGGGAATGGTGTCGGAGGCGGCGTGGGTGAGTCCGTTTGTGCTGACGTCTCCGGGAGATGGATGGGCGGTGAGCAGTCTGGAGGCTCTGCCGACGCAGCGGCTGGCGCAGTTGCAGGCGATCTATGACGGCGCGCCCGTGGGGCTGTGTTTTCTGGATCGCGATCTGCGCTATGTGAGCCTGAACAAGAAGCTGGCGGAGATGAACGGAACGACGGTCTCCGCACACCTGGGCAGGAGAGTGCAGGAGATGGTGCCGGAGATGTATGCGATGTTTGAGCCGCACCTTTTGCAGGCGCTGCAGGGTCTGGCGATTGAAGGATTCGAGGTAATTCGTCCAGCAAAGGTTGCGGGAGAACAGGGCGTGGTGACCCTGGTTTCGTATCAGCCGGCGTGGGATGAGGCTGACGAGGTGATTGGGATTTCGGTGTCGGTGGTGGACATTACGCAGCACAAGCGGACGGAAGCGGCGTTGCTGGTGAGTGAAGATCATCGCCAGCAGATGGAGGAGCAGACGAAGCAGGTTCCGTGGGTGATGGATGCGGAAGGCAACAGCCTGCAGGTGAGTTCGCACTGGGTGCAGGAGGCGGGAGTGCATAAAGGGAAGCCGCGTAACCTGGGGTGGCTGGAGGCGTTGCACGGCGACGATCTTGCGCCGACGCTGCGCACGATGAAGGAGGCGCTGCGGACGGGCAAGCCGATCGACATACAGTATCGCGTTTGCGTGGATGATGTGTGGCGATGGATGCGGTCGCGGGGAACGGCGCGGCTGGGCGCCGGCGGTGAGATTTTGCGGTGGTATGGGACGGTGGAAGATGTTGGGGAAGAACGGCTGATGGGACCAACGGCAGCTACGAACTAAGCCGGGCTGGCTGGCTGCGAGGGTGTTGGGCTGAGGTGGGGATCGCGGGTGAGGAAGCTGAGGATCAGCATGACGACGGCGAGCAGCAGAGGCACCGCCATGGCCGTGCGGAGGCTTCCGCTGTGGGTGGAGATGAGGCCCATGAGCCAGGGGAAGAAGGCGGCGCCTAATCCCGAGACTGCGAGGATGAAGCCGGCGGTGCGGGCGGAGGGTTTGTGGTGAATGAGCAGAGCGAAGGTGACAGGGAAGAAGGGAGCGAGGGCGAGTCCGAGGAGGATGCAGATGAGGGAGATGGTGGCGGCGTGATGGGCGACAGCGAGGCCGCCGATGAGCGCGGCGGAGAGCGCGAGGCCAAGGCGCTGGACGGTGGATTCACGGACAAAGCGGAGAGCAGCGGAAGCGATCAGGCGGCCTGCGGTGAGTGCGGACCAGAGCAGCACCAAGGGGGATTGGCCGCCGAGGAGGTGCATGTCTGAGAAGCGGAGAGTGAAGGTTGTGAGCCAGCCGGTGAGGCAGGTTTCGAGGCCACCGTAGAGCAGAAGGAAGAGTGCGAAGCGGAGGAAGACGGAGCGTTCGAGGGGGACGGAGGCGGGTTCGGCGGTGATTGGGGTGGGCGATGGTGGAGAGTTGATGAGGCCGCCGAGGCCGGTGGCGAGAAAGAGCCCGGCAAGGTAGAGCAACGGCGTGCGCATCTGGAAGATGGGAAGAAGCGCGGCGACAAGCAGGCCGGAAGAGACGGCTCCGAAGCTGAAGAAGAAGTTGAGCGAGGCGAGCGTGGAGCCGGTGTGCTCGGGGTAGCGGCGGCCGGCGAGGATGTTGGTGGAGGCGATGATCTGGCCGATGCCGACGCCGACGAGGAACAGCGTGAGGGCACCGCTGAGGAGGCCGGTGCTGAGTGCGAAGCCGCCGAAGCCGAGACAGGAGACGATGGTTCCGCTGAGGATGCCGTAACGCAGGCGGCGGGGGACGGAGACGCCTCCGCAAAAGGCTCCGAAGAATTTGGCGAGCAGGAGCACGCCGGATTGCTCGTCGGTGAGGTTCCAATGGTGGGCGAGCGAGGGGAGGAGCGGACCGAGCAGGACGGTTCCGAGGCCGGCGAGAAGAATGCCGGAGGCGAGCCAGGGGACGGTGGGCCCGAGGGTCGAGTCTGCGAGTGTGAGGGAGTTCGGGCTCGAGGACTTCCGCATGCTGATTCGCTTCCTCGCGATGAAACGGCTGGGTGGCCGGCGATGGGTGCGTTGCAGAACGGATGAAGCGGGATTGCTCAGGAGTCAGTAGCCGCCGCACCGGTCGAATCTGTTTCCTGGAGCACCAGTTCCGAAAGTTAGGCTACCACGGTGTATTGAGTTGAAGGTTACAACGGAGGACCGCGATGCGGCACGCGGAGAGGCGACCGCTATCATGGGAGCACGCGGCTGCTGCCGCGCTGCGAGGGCGAACAGTGCGTATGCGTGCGATGTGTGGATTGGTGCTGTTAAGCGCGGCGGCGGTGTTGATCGCGGGCTGCCATCGAGGGGCGTCGAGCAAGACGGCGGTGAAGACGAAGACGTATGCGGTGCGTGGAGTGGTGGTGAGCGTGGATGCGCCGCACAACTCGATCACGCTGAATCACCAGGCGATTGCCGGGCTGATGGAAGCGATGACGATGCCCTACAACGTGGCCGATCCAGCGGCGCTGGGCGAACTGCATCCCGGAGACATGATTACGGCGAAGCTGGTGGCGGACGATACACCGGACGGGCCGGATCACTTTCGGCTGACGGAGATTGTGATCATCGCGCAGGCCAAGCCGGACTATAAGCCGGCGATGCAGTATCACGTGCCTGCGGCGGGAGACGAGGTTCCGGACTTTGCGATGTTGAACCAGTCGGCGAAGACGATCAGCCTGAAGCAGTTTCGCGGCAAGGTGGTGGTGATGACGTTCATCTACACGCGTTGTCCGCTGGCGGACTTTTGTGTGCGGATGAGCCGGAACTTTGCCCAGATGAACCAGGACCTTGAAAAGGACGGGGCGCTGGAGGGGAAGACCCATTTACTAAGTGTGAGCTTCGACCCCGATTACGACACACCGAAGGTCTTGAAGAGCTATGGGGAGGCCTATACTGGGCAGTACACGAAGGCGAATTTTGGGCACTGGGACTTTGCGGCTCCCGCGAAAAAGGAGCTGCCGAAGCTGGAGCAATTTTTCGACGTCGGCGTGACGCCGGGAGAGAATGGGACACTGAACCATTCGCTTTCGACGACGGTGATAGGCAAGGACGGCAAGGTTGTGGCGTTCTACCCGACCAACGAGTGGACGCCGGCGGATGTTGAAGCGGTGATCCGCAAGGCTGCAGCTTAGAGTTTTGAATTCAATTTGAGGACGGAGATGCGATGGCGAAGCTGACGATGGTGTTTGGGTTTGTTCTGGTAGCCCTGGGCGTGACGGTTTGGATGGCAACCGGGCGTGTTGCACCGACGGCGCTGATTCCGGCGTGGTTTGGCATTGTGATGATGCTGGCCGGAGCGCTGGCTCGTACCGAGGATGCGAAGAAGCGCATGCTGTGGATGCACGTTGCGGCCTCTGTAGGGCTGTTCGGTTTGTTGCTGCCGGCGATTCGCGCCAGCATGGCGCTGGGGCAGGCGCGGTCGACGGGTTTGCCGCTGGCGCACCCGGATGCCGTGAAAGAGGAACTGGTGATGGCGGTGGTGTGCCTGTTCTTCGTGATCATGTGCGCGCGATCGTTCGTGAAGGCGCGGCGCAGCCCTGGAGTTTGAGTCGCTGACCGAACTGGCGCATCTGAAATAGATGCGGGCGTGCGCGTAGGCGGCGACGCAGCGAGGAACGTGCATGGGCGGCTTTGGACACGGACATGGGGGCATGGGCGGCGGGATGAAGGCCGCCGACCGTCCCTCGCGGGGCACGGGGCGAGCCGTGGGTGCTGACCTGACGAAGTCGCGGCCGAAGCCTCCGCTGAAGAAAGTGCTGCCCGAGGTGTGGAAGCTGATCGTGCCGCGGAAGTGGCTGATCGCGGGCAGCTTTCTGCTGATGGTGGTGAACCGGCTGTGCAGCCTGGTGCTGCCGATCTCGTCGCGTCCGTTCATTAACGATGTGATGCGGCAGGGCAAGATGGCCGAGCTGCCGAAGATCATTTTTGCGGTGGCGGCGGCGGTGTTTCTGCAGGCGATTACTTCGTACTCGCTGACGCAGTTGCTTTCGACCGAGGGGCAGCGGTTGATCTCGGAGCTGCGGCAGAAGGTGCAGGCGCACATTGGGCGGCTGCCGGTGGCGTTCTACGACGAGAATCGCACGGGCACGCTCGTGGCCCGGATCATGACGGACGTTGAAGGCGTTCGCAATCTCGTGGGCACGGGCCTGCTGGATTTTGTGGGCGGCGTGATGACCGCGGTGATCGTGTTCGTGGTGCTGATTTCGATCAACGTGCGGATGACGGTGCTGACGCTGGGAATTCTGCTGGTGTTTGGAGCGATCCTGCAAAGGGCGTTCAAGACGATCCGGCCGATCTTTCGCGAGCGCGCGAAGATCAATGCTGAAGTGACAGGAAGGCTGACGGAGTCGCTAGGTGGCGTGCGCGTGGTGAAGGGCTATCACGCGGAAGAGAGCGAAGCGAAGGTGTTCGCGGGCGGCGTGGAGCGGCTGCTGCAGAACGTGATCAGCTCGCTGACGGCGCAGTCGCTGATGACGTTGTCGTCGACGCTGGTGCTGGGCGTTGTGGGCGGCCTGATCATGTACCTGGGCGCGCATGAGACGGCGGCGGGGCGGTTGAACACCGGCGGCTATGTGGAGTACACGATGCTGCTGGCGTTCATGATCGCGCCGATCGTGCAGCTGGTGTCGATTGGAACGCAGTTGACCGAGGCGCTGGCGGGGCTGGATCGCACGACGGAGATTTTGAACGAGCAGGAAGAGGACAGCGAGCCGCGGCGTGTGACTCCGCTGGCGAAGATCGAAGGCGATGTGGCGTTCGACGATGTGAGCTTTGAGTATGAGGCGGGCAAGGAAGTGCTGCATGGGATTTCGTTCGAGTCCAAGCCCGGGACAGTGACGGCGCTGGTGGGTTCGAGCGGTTCAGGCAAGTCGACGGTAATCAGTTTGATTTGCGGGTTCCATACCGCAACAAAAGGAGCGGTGCTGGTGGACGATGTGGACCTGGCGACCGCGCGGCTGAGTACCTATCGGCAGCAGTTGGGCGTGGTGCTGCAGGAGACTTTCCTGTTCGATGGGACGATTCGCGAGAATGTTTTGTTCTCGCGGCCGGCCGCGACCGAGGAAGAGTTTTTGGAGGCTTGCAGAATCGCGCGTGTGGATGAGTTCGCGGAGCGGTTCGACGAGAAGTACGAGACGATTGTCGGCGAGCGCGGGGTGAAGCTTTCAGGCGGACAGCGGCAGAGGATTTCGATTGCTCGCGCGATTCTGGCTGATCCGCGGATTCTGATTCTGGATGAGGCGACGAGCTCGCTGGACTCGGAGTCGGAGTCGATGATCCAGCAGGGACTCAGCTACCTGATGCAGGGGCGGACGACATTTGTGATCGCGCACCGGTTGTCGACGATCCGGCGGGCGGACCAGATTCTTGTCGTCGAGGGTGGACACATCGTGGAGCGGGGGACGCACGATGAGCTGTATGCGATGAACGGTCGATATCGCGATCTGTACGACCGGCAGCATGGGTTGGAGACGAATCTGTTCCTGGCGCCGGGCGAAGGGGATGTGGTCCCGGAGGCCGTGCAGGGGTAGAATTCGGCTATGGCGACGCTGACCGATGATCCCCAACTCGAAGAAGTGATTGAAGAGCTGGCTTCGGCGATGGGTCAGCCGAAAGCGGCTTCCGTTCGGATCGCTGTCGAGGAGAAGCTAGAGCGACTGCGTAAGTCTGAACCGCGCAAGATCGATTGGACGGCGATTCGCGCGATTCAGGACCGGGTTGCCAAAATGCCGATTCTTGACGATCGCAGCGAAGATGAGCTGCTTGGCTACAACGAATTTGGGACGTTCGACTAATGGTGATCGACTCGTCGGCGCTGTTGTCGATCTTCTATAAGGAAGACGATGCTGAGGAAATATCCGCCAAGATAGATAAGGCAGAGCGAGTACTCATTTCGACGCCCACGATGGTGGAAGCGTGGACCGCAGTTCTTCGCAAGCGAGGCCATGACAGCGCAATTGAACTCGACCACTTAATCCGTTCGCTGCTTGTTGAGGTGGTGGATTTCAATGAGATGGATGCCGTGCTTGCCCGTGAAGCCTATCTGCGTTTTGGCAAGGGTTTTCATCCAGCCAGGTTGAACCTCGGTGATTGTTTTAGTTATGCGTTGGCGAAGCGGCTTAGGGGACCCCTTTTGTATAAGGGCGATGACTTCACTCAAACAGACATAGAACGGGCTTAGGGTCTGACCCTTTCGACCCCTAGTTCGCGCAGCAGGAAGGCGTCGTCGAAGGCGATTTCTTTGAGGTAGTCGTAGCGGCCGCTGGCGCCGCCGTGGCCGGCTTTCATGTTGGTTACCAGGAGCAAGGGGCGGTCGTCGGTCTTCAGGGTTCGCACTTTGGCTACGTACTTGGCTGGCTCCCAGTACATGACCTGGCTGTCGTGAAGGCTGGTCTTGATTAACATGGCCGGATAACTTGCCTGTTTCAAGTTATCGTAGGGCGAGTAACTC
>JAZKBC010000039.1:0-5236 GCA_040388825.1 Acidobacteriota bacterium
ACCCGCACTCTTCTTCTTCGCCGCAGCCTTCGATCCGCTCTTGCCCGAAGCCGCCACCGCCCCGCGAATCCAAACCGTATCCAACCCCCGCTCATCCACATCGTTCCCATCGCTCGTCAGCGACGCCTTCTTGTACGTAATATCCCGCCCATCTTCAGTCCGAAAGGTGTCATTCGCCAGCGACACAAACCCCGCCCGCGCCAGACCATCCAGCAGCGCGTCAAAGTCGTTCCGGTCCTTCATCAAAGCCAGCTCGGTAAACAGCTTTCCCGTCGACGTACTCCGCCCCGCCAGCGCCCCCAGGATCGACTTCAACCACCCGCGCTCTTCACTCGTCGGCTGATGTGCCGCCTGCGCATTGCCTCCACCCGGAGCGCAAACATCGCACATCCCGCAGCTCACCAGCTTGTCGCTCGTATCGCCAAAGTGGTGCACCAGCGCGGCCATCCGGCACGTCGTAGTTTCGGCATACGCAATCATGCGATCGATCTGCGCGCGCTTCGCCGCCACCTGCGCCTCATACCCCGTCTTCCACTCCGTCTCGCCGGTCCCGCGCACATCGCCGTTCACATCCATCAACGCAACGCCTTGCCCCAGCAGCTTTTCAATCGCCCGATCCAGCGTCTCCTGGTCCATCCGCAGCCGCTTCCTCAGCGACTCGACATCCTCGAACTCCTCCTGCAGCGCGCTCGCCACCTTCTGCACATCCGTCGTCGGCGGATAGTTCTTTTCCAGAAAGAACTCCTGCAGCCGCCGATCGGCGAACCCATGCAGCAGCACCGTCCGCGACCTCTCCCCATCGCGCCCCGCTCTCCCAATCTCCTGGTAGTAAGCCTCCACGCTCCCCGGCAGCGCCACATGAATCACGGTCCGTACATCGGCCTTATCCACTCCCATCCCAAAAGCAATCGTCGCAACCACTACATCCAGCTTCCCACCTAGAAACGCCTTCTGCACCCGCTCTCTCGTCGCACCTTCCAACCCAGCGTGATACGCCGCGGCAGGGAAGTGCTTCTTGAAAACATCGGCCAGCTCCTCCGCCTGCTTTCGCGAAGCCGCATACACAATCGCCGGCCGCGCTCCATCTTCCTTCAGCAGCTTCAGCGCAAAGTCCGCCCGCTGCGGCTTCGAAAGTTCCACCACTTCAACCGCAAGATTCGTCCGCCGAAATCCCGTAATGAAAATCGCCGGCTCCTGCAGCTCCAACTGCTTCGCAATATCCCTCTGCACAGTCGGCGTAGCTGTCGCCGTCAGCGCAATAATCGGAGCCGGCCTTAGCGCCGGCAGAAACTGCCCCAGCGTCCGATAGTCCGGCCGAAAATCGTGCCCCCACTGCGAAATGCAATGCGCCTCGTCAATCGCCACCAGCGCCGGCTTCCTCTTCGCCAGCATCTCCGGAAACCCCGGAACCCGCATCCTCTCCGGCGCAATAAACAGAAAGTCCAACTCCCCGGCGAGATAGTCCCTGCAAGCCTGCCGCGAGTCATCCCGGCTCATCCCCGAATGCACCCGCCCCACCCGCAGCCCCAGCGCCTCCAGCTTCCCCGCCTGGTCGTCCATCAACGCAATCAGCGGCGAAATCACCAGCGCCACTCCACCCCGAGCCAACGCCGGAAGCTGGTAGCACAAGCTCTTTCCAGCCCCCGTCGGCATCACCAGCAGCACATCCCGTCCTGCGGTAGCGGCCTCGCAAACCTCCCGCTGATGCGCCCGAAACTCCCGGTGCCCAAACACCCGATGCAGCAGCGCTCCCAGATCGTGTGTTGCAAGCTCGTGCACAGCCAAACGGGGTCCCTCCCGGACATCGCCTATCTTCGCATATTCTTTGCTTCTGCACGGAAACCCAACACCCCCGAACTTCCATCGAGTGATCTAGTTTGCAGTGGCAGTTACAACCCGGGGCGTGCCGTGCCTATCCAAAGGTAGGTATTTCATCACCATCCACCCAGTGCCTCATCCATTCCACCGCAACCCGGCTCGGGAGCATGCCTCATGACCTGTCTTAAGGTTCTTTCTGCAAGTGCCTTTCTCTCCGTATGCCTGATGAGCCTCTCTCTCACCGGTTGCACCCTCGCGACTACTGCGGCTCCGGCCCCCGCTCCCACCCTCGGTCCGGCCATCGCCGGTACGGTCCACGGCGGCCAACAGCCTGTCTCCGGAGCCAGAATTTATCTCCTCGCCGCCAATCCCGGTGGCTACGGTGCCGCATCGCTTTCGCTGCTAACCTGGGCCCTCACCGGTAATGCCGTGGACTCCATCGGCGCCTATACGTCCAGCACCACCGGCGGAGCGTTCGATATCACCGGCGACTACAGCTGCACCGCTGCCTATCCCCAGGGAGCCTCCACCAGCTCCGGAGGCATCACCCTCCCCGGTGACGAGCAGGTGTACCTCTACGTGACAGGCGGAAATCCCGGAACGGGTGCCGGCGCCAACTCCAGCATCGGCCTGCTCGCTGCGCTCGGACCCTGCAACGCGCAGTTTTCGTCCACGCTTGTTGTGAACGAGATTACGACCGTGGCTGCCGCATACGCTCTGGCCGGATACGCTACCGACGCCACCCACATCTCCAGTTCCGGCAGCGCTCTCGCTCTCCTGAGTCTCCACAACGCGGGGCTCAACTCTCAGAATCTCGCCAACGTAGCCACGGGCGCGGTGCCCAGCACCACCGCCGGCCACAATGGAATTCCTCCCTCCGCCAATATCGTCACCATCGCCGACATCCTCGCCGCCTGCATCAACGGCGCATCGGGTAACAGTTCCTGTTCCACGCTGTTCCAGTACACCGCAGGCAGCGGGGCCACCGGCACGCCCGCCACAGACACCGCCTCGGCCGCCATCAATCTCGCCCACAATCCCTACCCCACCGCTGCGGGCATGACAGCCTTGTACGGTCTCTCCACGGGAACCCCGGCCTTCGCCGCGGGCCTCTCCACCCAGCCCAACGACTTCACCCTCGGCATCACCTTCACCGGAGGCGGTTTCACCAACGGTTCGGCCTCCGCACTCGCCATCGACGCCTCCGGCAATGTCTGGTCGACCAGCGGATCCCGGTTGTGCAAGTTCGGCAGCAACGGCGTCGCCATCTCCAACAGCAGCGGATACACCGGTGGTGGCCTGTACACCGTCAAGAACATCGCCGTCGATACGAGCGGCAACGTCTGGGCGCCAAACCTCTACCAGAACTCGCTCAGCGAATTCTCCAACACCGGCGCCGCCATCTCTGGCAGCAGCGGCTACAGCGGAGCGGCGGGTGGCATCAGCCAACCCCTCGGCGTTGCCATCGACGCAACAGGGAATGTCTGGATCGCGAACCAGTCCGGCACGCTCAGCAAATACTCAAACAGCGGAACCGCCATTTCCGGCAGCAGCGGCTACACCGATGGCGGCAACGACGCATTCTACGGCGTAGCGATCGACATCGTTGGAAACGTCTGGGCAGCCAACTATAACAACGGCAGCGTCAGTAAATTCTCCAGCGACGGCGCCTCTCTCTCCGGAAGAAATGGCTTCTACGGCGGCTATCTCTACAACCCCTACGCCATCGCGATCGACGCTTCGAACAACGTCTGGGTCCCCGACTACTACAGCAGCACCCTTCACGAGTTCTCCGACATCGGCGCCGTGCTCTCCGGCACCGGCGGCTACGCGGGCGGCGGTCTCAACAGCCCCGAAAGCATCGCCCTCGACGCTTCCGGACGAGCCTGGGCCGCCAACTTCAACGGAAATACCGTCAGCGTCTTCACCAATACCGGCGCCCCTCTCTCTCCCTCGCCCGGTTACAACGCCAACAGCGGCATCTATGGTCCCGTCAACATCGCGCTCGATGGCTCCGGCGACGTCTGGGTCACCAATTACAACGGCAGCCTCACCCAGCTCATCGGCGCGGGCACCCCGGTCGTGACACCCATCGCCGCCAATCTCGCCTCACCGTACGGCAGTGCGGCCGTCAATCGCCCATGACGCTTGGCGCGCCGCAGCCGCTCGCTTCAGCATTTCTTCGCGCATCGCGCTGACCGCTCCCCCCTCCGGTACGCCCAAGTCTGCGGCTCCAACAACCGCCGCTGCGAGGTCAATCCCCAAACCGCGACAAAATCCACCGAGTACCTACCCAGTCACATCACATTCAGGCGCAGCTTTCACTAGTCGTCAGACTCTACTGAAAACAAAGAGGAAGCGTCTTAGTTTTCCTGCGCCGCCGCTCGGATCGCCGCCAGCCGCGCGTTTGCCGCAGCGAGCCACTTATCCTTCAGCTGTTCCGCTCTCATCGTCCCCTCCATAATCTGGTGGGCATTCGCACGCGACGTCGCCCAGTTCAAACTGGTAACCGCGTTCTGATGTTCGGGTCCACTCGGCGCAACGTCCACCAGCAGCGTCATCCACTTCACGCCTTCCACCGGATCAGGTTTCTCACCCTTGTCTGGCTGCAGCAGCTTGTACCCACACCGATTCATCGCGGTCAGGTCGCCGTCCATCGCCCCAGCGCAAAAAAGCGCCTTGGCCTTCGCCGAGTCCTTGGGCACCAGCAACCCTCGGTCGTACAGATCCCCAAGAATTCCTTCCGCTCCACCTTCATGCTGTGCCGCAGCCTTCTCGAACCACTTCACGGCCTCAACCCGGTCCTGCGCCACCCCGCGCCCGTTCCAATACGCCATGCCTACCTGACGCTCGCCATACCCCACGCCCTGCTTGGCGACTTCCATATTCCAGTGGAACGCTTCGGCTTCGTCCTTCGCCACTCCTCGCCCCTTGCCGTACAAGTCAGCCAGGTACTCATACGCTGTTAGGCTTCCCGATTCCGCCAGCATCTTCGCCCACTTCGAAGCCTCTACCTCGTCCTTGGTCACGGCAATCCCGCTTCTGTACCGCGCAATCAGGTCCTGCTGCGCTGCCCTCTCTCCGTGCATCGCCGCCTTTTTGTCCCAGGCGATCCCCGTTGCTGCGTTCTGATCCACCCCCACACCGTGGATATAGCACCACGCCATCACCAGTTCCCCCGGCGGAAACCCCGCGTCAGCCGACTTCTGAAACCACCCCACGGCCTCTTCCTTATCCCGCTCCCGCGCCGCCGACCGAAACTCCAGCATCCCCAGCTTCCACTCCCCGCGCGGCAGCCCCATCTTCGCCGCCTTCTCAACCCAATCCATCGCGATGCCTTCATCCTCCGGCACGCCATACCCCTTCTCATAAGCCCAGCCCACGTCATACGTCCCCGCCGGATCGCCCGCATCGGCGG
>JAZKBC010000040.1:0-31034 GCA_040388825.1 Acidobacteriota bacterium
CATGCCGGGTTATAGATGGGTGCGTTCACGTCCGTTGTAATGTACAGGTGCCGCCCAACGTTCCCAATGTAGTTGATCTCCGAACTCCATCTCGCGCTGAACTGCTGCTGGATTCCCAAGTTGAACATCTGCACTGACGGGATGTGATACTCGTTCGGTGGAAGCCCAAACAAATTGGCGCCACTAAGAAACACAGCATTGGTCGTGCTCGGGGTGTAAGGGAACGGATCGACACCCGCAGGCGTGCCCGTGGGGCAAGCCGGCACGGTGCCGCCGAACGGGCATACAAGGTTCGGGGTTTTGTTCACCGTGACCGACCGGGAGAACGGCTGCTGCACCAGGTTGTTCGACACCGCCACTTGCGGCACAGCGTTGAAGAACAATCCATACGCTCCGCGCAGCGATGTGCTTCCATTGCCGAATACGTCATACGCGAACCCGAAGCGCGGTGCGAAGGTGTTCCACGGCGTATGCAGAATGCCATCCGGGACGCCTGTATCGCCCGCCGTCAACAGGCCCAACGGCGCATTCGAAAAGCGAGTCGACTGCACATTTGGCACGAAGGTTCCCGAGTTATTCTGGCCCGTATACATCGGGAAATACTCCCAGCGGATTCCGAGATTCAGCGTCAGGCGCGACGCGACCTTCCAGTTATCCTGCGCAAACACCGACGGATCCGCCGAGTGCGTGCGGAAGGCAACGCCATTATTCTGAACCAACGTGTTTGCGTTGCCGCGCAGAAAATCTACGAGCTGCGAGCTGGGCGTGGTCGCGCCCACGGTGGAACCTGTAAAGGTGAACAGACCGTTCGACGAGCCGCCGCCGGTGCTTGTGAACTTGTCGAACATGTACGCGCCGCCCAGCTTCAGTTCATGGCGTCCCAGGGCCCAGTGAAAGGTGTCCGAGATGCCTAGAGTGGACGAAGGAAGGTTGTTTGGCCCCCCATTGTTGGTGCCCATCTGGAAGAAGCCTTGCACATTGAACATCGGCTGGGCGTTGTAGTTGCCACCCTGCGCTGCCTTGCTGCCCAACGAAGCCAGCAGATGCTGGTCGCCATAGATGTTAGAGATGATGTAATGATTCAACGAGTAATACGCACGCAAATCGTTGACCTTATTCGAGGAGACGGTCCATGTATCCGAAATGACGGTGTTGTACTGCCCCTCGTAGTTCGTCATGCCGGCATAGCTGATGATCTGGTTGCCGCTGGCCGTCGGAGCATTCGAACTTCCGCGGGACTCAAAGTACAGTCCCGAAATCTGATGAGACTTGCCCAGATGATAGTCGATGCGTGCCGTGCCTTGATCGGAGAGAAGATTTCCGTTCGCCGACTGTTGTACAGGATGACGGTAATTCAGAAGCTTGCCGTTGCCGTCGACCGTTGTTGTGTCAGAAGAGCCGACGGGAACGAACGCCAGCAGGGCTGCCGCCACGGGGTCAATACACACCGTGTACTGCACACCGTTGCAACTCGTATTAGGTCGCAAGGCGTTAGGAGCTGTGCTCGGCGTCTGACGGAAGTCACCCGTCCGCTCAAGCGCGGTCGGCACCGTAATCGCGGAGGATGTGACGTTCGCTGGTGTGTGAACCTGCAACCGCTGGTACGACAGGAAGAAAAATAGGCGATCTTTCAAGACGGGGACAGGTCCGCCAACCGTCGCTCCGAATTGGTGCTGGTGCAATGGTGTCACCCCGAGTGCGGGACTATCGAAATACTTTCTAGCATTGAACATGTTGTTGCGCAGATACTCATACGCCACGCCGTGGTACTGATTGGTGCCCGACCGCGTAATCGCATTGACCACGCCGCCGGCCGAGCGCCCGAACTCCGCATCGTAGTTGCTCGTCAGCACACGGAACTCCTGCAGCGCGTCCGGGTTGGGCAGCAGGTTTCCGCCGAACCGCCACACATTCGTATCGTAGGAGCCGTCGAGGTAGTAGGCTGTGCTCTGTCCAGCAACTCCGTTGACGACAATCTGCGTACCCTGGCGCGAACCGGTCTGAACGTCGGCGGCGTAGTTCGTCACACCCGGCAGAATTGTCAGCAGGTCATATGCGTTACGGCCGTTCAACGGAAGATCTTCAATCCGCCGTTGATCCACGGTCGCGCCAATCTGCGATTCGCGAGTGTCAACAAGGGTTGTACCCGCGTCAACCGTGACGGTCTGCTCCATCGCACCGATCGTCAGCGAGAAGTTTACGTGGACATTTTGATTCGCATCGAGGCGTATCCCCTGCTGCGTCTCCGTTTTAAATCCCGCGAGCTGCGCTGTGACTCTGTAGTCGCCGGGATCCAGCACCGGGAAATTGTATTCGCCGGATTCGCTGGACTTCGCCGTCTTAGCCGTGTTGGTGCTAACGCTGGTGACTGTCACCTCTGCATTCGGCACCACGGCGCCAGTAGCATCCGTAACGGTGCCGTAGATTGAGCCGCTGGTGGTTTGGCCGAAGGAGGACACAGCCAGTAGCAAGCAGGCACCCAACATAACTAACTTCGCACGGACGGCAGCACGCTTCATATCCAACGCAAGATGGCGCATAGTTCCTCCAGCAGTCTCTTATGGAATTCGCAGTTCGACTCGACCCAGCACATCTCTTCACGCTCTGCATCGATGCCGAAAGCAAGTCTCAGCTATCTCTATCGGCTTCGATGGAGCGCCAAATGAATCGTTTCATTTCAACGGCGGCAAGCTTATACGTACACCGCAAAGACTGTCAACCTATTTGTACTTCGGTGTCCGCAATGCATCGCGGACACACCGAAATCCGATGTGGTTGCTCGCGCTGCTCACTTCGCCTTTACCGCGAGTTCCAACCATATAACGGGTGCAATAAGCCTCCGTGCAGAGAAACGAGCCGCCTCTTTGGACCCGCTTCGCCATTCCCGGTTCACCGGGGTCAAGCGAGGATGCCGGCCCCCGCGGGTTCCGTGCGATCACTTTTGCCAGCGTCGCATAATAATCCGCGCGATACCAATCCGAAACCCATTGCCACACATTGCCAGCCATGTCAAACAGCCCGTATCCATTGGGCGGATAACTCGCCACCGGAGCAATTCCTGCATACCCATCAGCGGCGATATCGCTATCCGGAAAATGTCCCTGATGCGTATTGGCCATCCACTTCTGCCCGAATCGCATGTCATCGCCCCAGGCATATGTCTTGCCAGAGAGCCCGCCCCGTGCTGCGAACTCCCACTCCGCCTCGGTTGGCAACCGCGCGTGCGCCCACTTCGCATACGCCGCGGCATCTTCATAGGCAACCTGCACGACAGGATAGTTCCCTCGCCCAAGGATCGTGCTGGCCGGCCCCGTAGGATGCCTCCAATTCGCTCCTGCAACGTAGCGCCACCACTGGTAGGGATCATCGAGCGAGACAGCATGCTTCGGGGCCGAAAACACAATCGATCCCGGCACCAGGTCACTCACCTTAGCTCCAGGAAAATCTTGGGCATGTGGCTTTCGCTCCGCCACTGTCACATAGCGCGTAGCTGCAACAAAACGAGCAAACTGTGCGTTCGTAACGTCGGTGTGATCCATCCAGAATCCGTCGACATAGACGCGATGGATCGGACGTGCATCCGCCATTGCTTCGTGTCCGCCGCCTGGCTTGCTGCGAGGGTCCTCACTGCCCATCGAGAACTCTCCACCCGGCACCCACACCATTCCTCCGGGCTTCTGCGCTGGCGCAGAAGTCGTATTCGGCAGCGTCGGCAGGAAGCCGTCGCTCTGGGGTCGCGCAGATGAAGACCCCGCGAGACAGCAGCCAATGACGATCGCAATCAGCTTAGGAGTGTCCATCATTCCTTGCGCCAGTGTCAGACCCTTCAGTTTCATGCAGTTCCAGCGTCACTGAATCGATAATGCCGGTAAAGCGGTTTGGGCTCACATACATCTTGCTGACCGCAGATCCAAGATCGCTGCCAATGTCGAGCGTCTCAGCAGGTGACCAATATCCACCGCTGGCCGGTATGTTCGTGAACGCCGTCTTCGCCTGCTCCGTCCCATCTATCTTCAACATGCCGTTTCCGGGGAACGGCGACGCCCCCTTCAGCGGCCCCGCAGTCGCCGAACGCGGTGTATCGGGAACCACCTCAACCTCAATCACTGAGTGCCCTACCGGCAGTTCTTTCTTCGACACCATCTCGCCCGACACGTGCCCAAACGAGTTGATCTCAAAATGAACATGCCTATCCTTTACAAAAAGCGTGAACCCGCCATAGCGTCCACCCTGGGCGATCACAACACCCTGCGCCTTGCCATCAGGGTTGTCGATCTCTGCATGGATTGTGTAGCCAGTCCCGGCACCCGTGTGCACATTCATGGTGTCGCCCAAACGATCTACGCCGCTTCGGAAAACAAATTTGTTGCGGGCATCTTCCGGTCGCTTGATCAGCTCGCGCAGCGGCAGCAGCGGATAAACCTGGTTCCGCTTTGCCTCCGCATCAAACAGCGCTTTCATCTCCGCCAATTTTTTGGGATACTTCGCCGCAAGGTCAGTCGACTGGCTATAGTCCTCGTTCAGGTTGTACAACTCCCACGGATGCGTGTTGCCAGCCAGCAGCTTGTCACGTTCATAACCTGGCGAACCGATACGGTCCCACGAAGAGCGCAACAGATCGCCTGCCCACCACCCATCTTTGTATATGGCCTTGTTTCCATTGGTCTCGAAGTACTGCACATGATGTCGGCTTGCAGCCTTTGGATCGGCAAAGGTATAGACCAGGCTCGTGCCCTCGAGCGCCGTCTGATGCACGCCATCAATGACAGTCGGAGGCTTGATTCCAGCAGCCTCGTAGATGGTCGGCGCTATGTCGTTCAAGTGCCCAAACTGGCTGCGCAATCCGCCCCCTTGCGAGATGCGCGCCGGCCAGGAAATCACCATCGGGTCTCGCGTTCCTCCCAAATGCGATGCATCAGCCTTCGTTCCAGGAAACGGAGTGCTGAACGCCCAGGCCCATGGCGCTGCTGTTGCGTTCATATACATCTCGCTGCCGAACTCGTCTTCCTCCTGGACGCGTGCCGGGATTCCCTTCAACTGGCCGTTCATCTGTCGAGCGTCGTAGCCGGTCGGGCCGTCTTCTGCGCTCCCACCGTTATCGCCAAAAATCTCGATCACCAGTGTGTTGTCGGCCTTTCCTTCCGCCTTGATGGCATCCAGTAGCCGCCCAACCTCGTAATCGGTATATGCCGTAAACGCCGCATACACCTCAGCCTGATGCGCTGTCAGTTTTTTCTCATCGGCGCTGAGCGAATCCCACGCGGCAAGTCCTTCCGGCCGCGGCGTCAATTTTGCATCCTGCGGAATCACTCCGAGCTTTTTCTCGCGCTCAAAGTTTTCTTCCCGCAACTTGTCCCATCCCTCATCGAACCTGCCCTTGTACTTGGCAATCCAGTCATGCGGAACGTGGTGCGGGGTATGTGTTCCGGGGGTCGCGAAGTACAAGAAAAACGGTTTGTCCGGAGCGGCCGCATCATGCCGATGCAGCCATGTGATGGCATCGTCGGTCATGTCCTCGCCCATGTTGTAACCCTGAGCTTCCGTCTTCGTCGGCTCAACCGGAGTCGTGTCGCGGTACAGGCGCGGGGTGTACTGACTGTCAAAGGCGCTCAGGAATCCGTAGAAGTAATCGAACCCTTCGCCCGTTGGCCAGCGTTCGAAAGGCCCGCCTGCATTGATCTCCCACACCGGCGTGTTGTGCCACTTGCCGAACGCCGCAGTGTTGTAGCCATTCTTCTGAAGAACTTTGGCGATCGACGCAGAACTCTTCGGCCATACGGAGTTGTACCCCGGATATCCCTGGGCATGCTCGGTGATCGTGCCAAATCCGATCTCGTGGTTATTGCGTCCCGAAAGCAGAGCAGCGCGGCTCGGTGCACAAATCGCGTTCACGTGAAATTCGTTGTACTTGAGCCCACTTGCCGCCAGCCGATCGAATGTTGGAGTGGGGACGGGACCGCCAAATGTAGAAGTCGTGCTGAACCCCACATCATCGATCAGGATCAAAACGACGTTCGGCGCGCCTTTCGGCGCCGTCACGACTGGTGGCCACGCCGGTGTGGACTTGCGAACATCGCGATCGATCCTGCCCGGAAACCGGGGCTCCGCGACCGGAGGGGCCGTCTGTTGACCCATCAACCGGCCAGGCGCACCGCAAGTCATCAAGAAGCACGCCACAAACGATGAGACGGTAAGAAACTGTGAGACCTTAGCACGCATGCGGAATCCTAACCTCCTAGGTCCGAACAGTTCCAAGACCCGTATGAATCGATTCATTTACGCTGTGACGTTACGCCGTCACGATCGTGAACGTCAAGTCAAGCTCTTCGCCAAATTACATCCGGCGCAGGCCCATTCTGTTCGTCGCCTTAAAAATTCTCATTTAATTGGCCGACGGACTTGTCTCAGCGCAGCTAGTGAAGCCAAATCGTCCGGTCCACTCGTTATGGGACTGGCATCGAGGAACGCCACACTGCTGGAGGCAGGACGGGTCGGAGAAATAGCCCACCTTTCGGTGCGGAAATGGAAATACAGAGACGTGCGGGATTGCGGGGAGCGCTGCTGTAAACATCAGGAATCAACCCGTTTGGGAGGACGGCGGGAAATCGCACGCCCTCAATAACGGCCCCGTCGAGCTTTTCGCTTGGTGCGAAATTTCGTGATGTAGCTGAATCCAAATGGCCGGGGCGCTCAGATTCGGACTGAGGTCCACCTGCTCCCAAACAGATTCCCAACAAATTTCGAGTTCTCTGAGGTTCCACCTACATTGGGGAGGCACCTTGCAAGCAATTTTAACTACAGTGCGCGTCTCGCTACGATTCCTGTCAGCTGCCGAGCGTGGAATTGGTCAGCGATTCTGCTAACCCTGGAAAGGACTGATGAGCATCCTTTCTCACACCCCTTAAGCCATGCATGGCCAGACGCCGCGATAGCTTTCCAGGCTAGCGGCATCTCGTTCTATCTCTACGTTTGAATCTGGCGCACAGCAACGACACTCAACTGTGGCGTAGGGCTGCTGATAGGTCGCTCCGCAGGAGCGGCCTACCTTTTTGCACCCATTGCTTTGCTGGGAACTGATCATAAAGAGACCGGATTCAGAGATTGCTACGTGTGGAATTCAGAACACAAATTTGAGTGACCCCTGCAAGGTGCGCGCCGTGCTGGCGGTGGATGACGTAATTACTCCAAGCGTGGCAGACGTCGTTGTCGCTGTGCCAGGTGTGCCTAGTACAGGATGATTCAAGGCGTTGAAAGCTTCGATGTCCGCCTTGAGGTAGGCGTGCTCCGTGATCGGAAAGATGCGATGGACGGAAGCGTCGAGGTCCCAGTAGTGCTCGTCCTGCAACATATTGCGTCCAGCGTTACCCAGGGTGCCGGCCGGCGGCGTACTGAAAGCGCATGGGTTGAACCATTCTGTAGCTCTTCGCGTTGGTCCCGATGGCGGGGTGCATCCGGGGTTGCCGGCAATTGGACCGGAGGCCCACGGGTTGCCGACAAGGTTGGCGCGCTCGTAAGTGCTGGCATTGCCGGTTTCCGCAATGTCGCCCGCTGACGTCACGTTGAAGTTCTGGCCGGAGCGGGAGACGAAGATGCCTTGCATCTGCCAGTTTCCCAGCACGTAATCGAGCGCCTTGTGATGCGTCGAAAAGCTCTTGCCCTTGCCCACGGGAAAATCGTAGACGAAGTTGGCGACGAACATCTGCGGAATATTGAAGCTCGCAGGCCCGCGGCTGCCGGCAGGGTTGTACGGATCTTCGGGCACTCCACCTTCGACACCGAAGTATCCATCTCCGCCTTCAACGAGCGTCTTGCTCCAAGTGTAGGAGATCATATACTGCAGGCCCGGGAAGGCTCCGCGATACATGGCCTGCAAGGCGTTGTACGATCCGCTCGCGCCGTTATGGTCCCACGACTTTTCAGGCACGGTGTAGGGGAAAGGTTGACCCGTCGCGTTGGCGGTCTGCCGTTCATTGAACGACTTATACGGGCACGGATTGCCGCACGGCGTTCCAGTGTTGTAGTAACCACCCACGTCCAGCCGGTGCGACGACGATCCTACATAGTTCAACTCCAGCAACGTGCGGTGAGAGAACTGCTGCTCGATGCCCAGGTTGTACTGCTCGGAGTATGGGTTCTTCCAGTAAGGACTCACCATGTAATTCACGTTTGAGGAGGCGAAGGGAGTGGCCGCCGGCAGGTTGCCTCCGTTTTGCGCAAACGGATTCTGCGCCGAAGTGTAGGGCGAGCCCGGATTGGGACTGTTGGTTCCATTGATCTGTAGCGTTCCTGTATCCGGCCATGATCCCTGGTAGTTTTGCGTCATCTGGATGATGGCCGCCCAATTGTCGTACGTGACGCCAAAACCGCCGCGAATAGACATGCCGTCGTTCACGCGGTAGGCAAACCCCACCCGCGGCCCGATGTTCGCTTTGGACCCATGCAGAATTTTTCCTCCGGTCGCAACGACCACGTGAGCCGGCAGAGTCGCGCTGGGCAGGCAGGGCGCGTGTCCGCGGTCGCTGCACAGCGGCGGCAACTGCTGCAGGATGTAGTTGCCGTTCGTGAAGTCGAAGTCCCCGGTCTCGATGCTTCCCTGCAGACCGACGGAAGCCTGCGTGCCATAGGCCGGGATCACGCTGCGATCGTAGCGGACGCCGTAGTTCACGGTGAGGCTTGGCGTCATTTTCCAACTGTCCTGGATGTATATGCTGCCAATGCCACCCGGGCGCTCCGTCAGGAGAACGTTCCGCTTGTTTTCGGAGTTTGGATAATCGAGCAGAAAGTCGGCCAGGCCGAAACCGGGCTGCGCGGACGGTGAAGCTCCAACGGCAGAGCCGGGGTTGTTGGCGAAATTGGCTGTGGACGCGCCTGAGAACGTCACCGTTCCCTGGCGCAGCTCAGCCGTGTAGTTCACCTCATCCCATCCACCGCCTGCCTGCAGTTGATGATTGCCAATCGTCCTGGACACGCTGCCCGACCACTCATGAATACTGGAAAGATTCGGCGTCGGGCTGTTGGCTTCGCCACCGGAGAACGCGCCCGTGACCGTCTGCGTCACCAGCACCGTCGCTCCGCCCACAAAGGAGCTGCACATATCCGCGGAGCATCCATACTTCTTCACCAGGTCATGGTCCGCAAACTGCGTGAGCACGTCATCTTCCACGTGCGTTCGTCCGTACTGCACCTGCATGGAGGTGCGCGCATTGAACACGTGCAGCCAGCTCACGCCATACTGCTGCGACGGAATCTGCGTCGTCGTGAAGAGAGTGGGCAGCGTGCTCGGCCCAAGGATCGTGTTGTCGAAGCCGGCGTAGCGGAAGAAGATGAAGTCGTGGTCGCCGATGTGCTCGTCGATGCGGCCGGAGTAGTTGTACGTCGTCTGCCGGGTGGGATCGGTGATCTGCTGGTTGTACGTGGTGGGCGCAATGCCCGGCAGAACGATAGGTGCCTTGGTGAACACCGCCTTGACGAACGCCAGCGCGTTCGCGTTCACCTCCGACACTGGAATCTGATTGCCAAGGTAGGCAGGACGGCTGGGTATCGCGGCATTGTTGGCGATGGTCGGGTCGTAGAGCTGGCATGCATCGACCACGGCTGTGGTCTGCCCGGCGAAGCACTTGCCCTTGGCGCCCGTCTGCGTGCTACCGAAGTCCAGGTACGGCAAATTGGTGGGACCGCCCCAGGTAGTTTCGCCAAGCTCCGCCGCCGTCGGCTCCAGAATATTGGTCGAGCCCGACTGTGAGTAATGCGTTCCTTCGAATCCAATCTCGAAGAACGTTTTGTCGCGGCCATTGTAGAGGTGTGGAATCAGCACCGGCCCTCCAACCTGTCCGCCGAACGTGTTCAGGTGATAGGAGGTCTTTGCGACCGCCTTGAAGTAGGGATTGGCATCGAAGCTGTTGTTCCGCACGAACTCCCACGCGCTGCCGTGGAACGAGTTGCTACCGGCCTTCGTGATGACATTCACCGTGCCCCCAAGCGAGCCGCCGTATACAGCGTCGTTATGGGAATTGATCTTGAACTCCTGCACCATATCGACAATAGGTGGCACGGCGTAGGTGTTGTACCAAGCCTGGTTGTTGTTGAGGCCATCGGTGAGAAAGACGGTCGAACGGTTGCCTGAGCCGTTGATCGATGGAAATGAATATGTAGAACTCTTAACCACGTCCGTATTGCTGGCGCTCGAGTTTTGGCCTGTGCTGATGGGAGTAACACCTGGAGTCAGCGTGAGCAGCTGCGTAAAGTTGCGGCCATTGAGCGGCAGGTTGTTTACCTGCTTCTCGTCTATGACGGTGCCCAGCTGCGCTGTCGAACTTTCGATCTCAACGCCACTGGCCTGAACGGTAACAGTCTCCGTAACTGCGCCAACCTGCAAGGTTGCATTCACAGTCGCCGCCTGCGCGACGGCGAGATCGAACGCGGATACGGACTCGGTCTGGAACCCCGGCTGGACGATAGTGAGCGTGTACCGCGCGGGCGGGACGTTGCCAAAAAAATAGTCGCCCGACGCATTCGAAACCGTCATGCGGGTGACGTTGGTGTCCACGTTCGTGAGGGTAACTTTGGCGCCCACCACTACGGCTTGCTTCGCGTCAGTGATAACACCGTTGACGCTTGACGAGGAGTTCTGGGCAGCAAGGCGATGTACCGGCAACGCAAGCACCGCAGCAAGCATAAGCCCGGCGTGGACCAGTCCACGGAGAAAGCTGAGACGAGAGCGAAGGGACATAGGCGACTCCAGAGTGGAAAGGTATTTGAGTAACGCGGCGAATCCTATCCCGCGCAAAAATGCGATGTCAAGAAATTTTTTACTGATCAACATCACGTTTCATCCACAAAATTTCTTTTGTGACAAATAATATTTACGGGCAAATTCCGTGTAAACGGTTGCCCCTCCTCCTGTAAACGGTTGCTCTGTGTATCGAGGCGGTTCTCTGTTCGAGCATCCCTCGAGGGTGTCTAGTCGCCACCCTCAACCTGCGGACCCGCCACCATAGGCGTTCCCATCTTTAGCGCAAAGTACGCGGAGTTTAAGGTGCACAGTACGCCGAGAGTCCGCTTCTATTCAGCGCACGTATCTAGCATCGGCACAGTCTTTTTGCGTATATTGCGGAGCTCTTACGTCACCTAGTTTGCGTTGATGCTTTTCAGTACAGGCCGCGGGCATTGGCGATTCCATTCGTTCATCTATGCAATTAGTTATTTATTGACGAACATACATTTCGATGCATAGAATCCGACTGCGGCCCGGATCACCAAACGCGGATGTTGCACGCAAACGATCGCACCAGGTGGAGCTGCGATCGACAAAGACGGAGGAGCAATACGAATGCTGCGCATGTCGATTCGGGTTCTTAGTGGGATGATGCTCGCGGCGATGGTTGCCCGTGGGCAGGTCTATGTGTCGCCGCAAGGCAACGACGCCGCGAAAGGGACAGCGACTACTCCTGTGCAATCCCTTGACCGCGCGGTTACGCTTGCGCGCCACTATTCCAGTCACACGGTCCTTCTGTCTGCCGGGTCCTACCGGCTCTCCCATCCACTGACCTTCTCGGCTGCCGATTCCGGCCTCACACTGCGCGCGTCATCGCATCAGGCCACCACGATCAGCGGCGGTATCCGTCTAATTGGATGGCACATGGAGACGGCTTCCCGCAACCTCTGGTCCGCAGTGCTTCCGCCGGACGTCACGATGCCCCGCCAGATCTATATCAACGGCGTGCGGGCCAATCGAGCCAGCGGACGTCTCCCTGTCCATCTCACCATGAACGCTGAAGGATACACAGCGTCCGACAACACCATGGCTCACTGGCGTCATCCCGAAGCTCTGGAGTTTGTCTACAACGGCGGCAATGGCATCTGGAGCGAGCCTTCAGTCGGCCTCGGAAGCTGGACGCAGCCTCGTTGCCTGGTCGCCGCGATCCACGGTGACACCATCATCATGACTGAGCCTTGCTGGAAGAACTCGACCCAGCGGATCTTTTTGCCCAGTGGATTGCGATCCGCCAACCTGGTTGGGCCAGCCAGCGTCGGCAAAGAACCTTCACTGGTCGAGAACGCGTACGAGTTGTTGGGGCGTCCCGGCGAGTTCTACGCGGATCCTGCTACACACGTTATTTACTACACGCCGCGACAGGGTGAAGACCTAAGATCAGCAGACGTGGAGGTGCCTGTGCTTGAGCACCTCATCGAGATGCGTGGCACTCTCGCAGAGCCGATCCGCGACATCTCGATCAATGGCATCACTTTTGCCTATGCCAGATGGAATGAGCCGAGCACACAAGAAGGCTTCTCCGAAATTCAAGCGAATTATCGAGTGACTGGTAACGACGGCGCAACGAAGCAAGCACTCTGCACATTGGTTCCCGGCGGCACGTGCCCCTATGCCTCTTGGACTCCAGAGCCTGGAAACGTCATCGCCGAATACACAAAAGGCGTGCGATTTTCTCGCGACGTCTTCCAACATCTTGGCGCGGCCGGCCTGTCCATCGTGCGCGGCGCGCAAGGTGATGTAGTGGAAGGCTGCATCTTCACCGATATCTCCGGCAACGGGCTGGAACTCGGCAACATTGATCGTCCCGAAGCGACTGATGCCGATTTCCCGGTGCGCAACCGCATCGAAAACAACCTCTTCCGCAATGTTGGCGCGGAGTTTCGAGGCGGCATCCCGATCGTGGTCGGCTATGCGAGGTTCACGCACATCGCCCACAATCAGATTGACCATATCCCCTACGCAGCAATATCGATTGGGTGGGGAGGTTGGCCGGACAAGATCGACCTGCCAGGCGTGGCAAATCGATCAACCGGCAACGTGATCGAGAAGAACTTCATCGCGCACTTGATGCTCATGCTCTCCGACGGCGGAGGCATCTACACCCAGGGAAGAACCGGCAACTCACTGGCAGATGGCGAAGTTGTGGCCAGCAATGTAATCCAGGATCAGTTCAGCTCCGGCCATGCCATCTACACCGATAACGGCTCCGCGATGATCACGGTACGGGGCAACGTCATGTACCACGCAAACTTTGACAACTGGGGCTCACGCCACAAGGACTACTATGACGGCGCTCATGGCAGCGAGAATGATCCACTCGCAATTGAAGACAACTGGTGGGAGCAAGGCGACCCCGACAGCAGCGCGAAGCAGGTCATCGAGCGCGGCAATCACCTGATCACATCGCTATCGCAGGCGCCCGACGCCATCCTTCACGACGCCGGCCTTGAACAGCCCTACCGCGATCTGCTTAACGTCCCACGGCCGCGGACCGCACCGGAGTCGCCAATCTCCGTGAGCGGCTTTCGAACGTCGAGCGAAGCGTTTGTCACCTGGCGTCCGCCTGTCTTTGAGGGCAGCTCGCCGGTTACGAGTTACACGGTTCACTCCAGTGATGGAACTTCGGCGACTCTCTCCGCTGAAGACTTCGAGCGCTACTCCTACGCGCGGCTTGCCGTGCAGGCAGGTGCTCCGTCACTGACGTTCAGCGTGTTGGC
The DNA here is from genome assembly GCA_040388825.1 of Acidobacteriota bacterium. GTDB lineage: Bacteria > Acidobacteriota > Terriglobia > Terriglobales > Acidobacteriaceae > Granulicella. The sequence goes on from JAZKBC010000040.1 coordinate 13,492, forward strand.
CAACAACGCAGCGGGGAGCAGCGCGTACTCGGTTCCGTCTTCGCCGGTGGCCGCTTCCCTATCGAGTCCGCCGTTGCCGTCTGCTCCGCAATCCGCCTCTGCACACGTGGAGGGAACCCGTGCGAGCATTCACTTTGGAGCTCCGTCCGAACACGGTGAAGGCGTGATCGCCTATCTCATCCGCGTCGATGACGGCTCCCGCAGCGAAACCGTAACCGGCCGCAAAGAGATCGCGCTCGAAGGCCGCCACGTAACATTCATCTCTCTCGATCAACTCGCTCCCGGTAAAGCACATCGCTTTGGAGTCGCGGCCGTTACTCCGTGGGGAACAGGCGCTTTCGTCTGGGTGGATGCCCGGGTTGATGGACCGTCAGGAGAGCCATAAGACTGATTCCACCAGGGGGTTCAATTGTGAATTGCGACCTAAGAGCGAATCCTCCCGCGATACGCATCTGCTGTCGGAGCAGCCGGCACGTGTTGCAGGAGATCGTCGCAAAACAACTGTAACGTTTCGTGCGCGTCGCGACCACCCGGGCGGGTCGAATAGTTGCCGCGACGATCGGCGCCGGCGGCGGCGGAGGCATTACCGGTGGTCAAGCAGGCCCGGGCGCGTCAGGATGAGTGTGGACGTTTGCGACCGTCCGCACGGGACTGACCTTCTCCGGCGGCGAGTATGTCACCACCGTTGGCGCTGGGATCTTCGCCAGGTTCTTCGCATGGACCGAGTACATACCGACACCAACCACAGGCGTTTCTTCTTCCGGTGCTGGGCGAGGAGCCCCGTCGGGCCTACAAAGCTTCTGGGGAAGCACCCGGTAGCCAACACGAGCCAAGTAGTGGTGCGTAGCTCTCGCCGTTAGCCATTAATGACTGCCCTTCGTGACGCGACAACTTCCCTCCGAGTCGACCACGACATGCGGCACCTGCCGATTTTGCCGGCCGTGTGCCGGCCCTCACTGCTAATCTGGATGTTCAGGCCCCGCATCCATGCCCTCGTCACCCCTTATCGCATCATTTTCACAGCAAAAACTACACGGTGATAGACATCGTTGCCATTTCCGGCGTTATAGAGGAATGGTAACGAACCACAATCTGCACCCGGCCCGCGTCGCGGCATCCTTTCTTCTAACCGAAAGATGCAACAGCCATGACCGCTGAGCGTTGGGCAAAATTGCGTATGCTGCTGGAACGCGCTATCGCGTTGCCACCAGCCGACCGGCCGGCGTTCTTGCGCCACGAAGCCGACGATGACGATCTTGTTGCCGAAGCCCTCCGCCTGCTCGCTTGCGAAGGTGAAGCCACCGCGATGTTTGGCATCGAAAACTGGCATCATCGCTCCACCATGCGCCCGGCGCGTGGAGACAACCTGGCCGGTACAGTGATCGGCAGCTATAGGCTGCTTAGTGAACTTGGCCGCGGAGGTATGGGCGCCGTCTATCTCGCCGAACGCGCGGATGGCGTTTATCAGCAGACCGTTGCCATTAAGATTCTCCGTGAAAATATCTTCACCGCAGCCCTGTCGGACCGGTTCAAACAAGAACGCCAGATACTCGCCCGGCTTCGCCATCCCGGAATCGCGCGCCTGCTCGATGGTGGCGTCATGCCGGATGGCCGTCCGTATCTCGTTCTCGAGTACATCGACGGCAGCACCATCAATGCCTACTGCGACGATAAGTTGCTTGACCTCACGGATCGTCTGCGGCTGTTTCTGCGCGTAGCGGATGTTGTGCAGTCCGCCCATCAGCAGCTTGTACTTCACCTCGACCTAAAGCCAGCAAACATCCTTGTCACACAGGAAGGCGATCCGCGTTTGCTGGATTTCGGCATCGCCAGAATCCTTAACGAGTCCATCGGGGACAGCGCGCAAACCGAGACTACGCTCCGCCTGCTGACCCCGCGCTACGCCAGCCCAGAGCAGGCAGAAGGTGCTCCTCTCAGCGTCGCCAGCGACGTCTTCTCGCTCGGCACGCTGCTCTATCAACTCCTCACCGGCAAGCTACCCTACCCTATCGAAGATGTTCCTCCTCTCGAAGCCGCGCGCATCATCCGTGAAGTGCCGCCCTTGCTTCCCAGCCGCTCTGGAGGCCAGCCCAGCGGCTCCGATCTCCGCGGAGATTTGGACACCATCCTTCTGCAAGCTCTGCGCAAAGAACCCGAACGCCGTTACCCCACCGTCGCTGCCTTTGCCGCTGATGTCCAGCGCTATCTCGCCTCTGAACCCGTACTCGCCCATGCCGACAGCTTCAACTATCGCGCCGGTAAGTTCCTTCGGCGCAATCGTGCTGCCGTCATCGCCGGCACCGCCGCTGCCATCATTTTGCTCATCAGCGGCGCAGCGGTTGTGCACTCTGACGTTGTCGCGCAGCGCGAAAGGGCGACTGCGGAACGCCGACTGAAGGGCATGCGCGAACTCGCCCACTCCTACGTCTTCGACCTCGACCCCAGGCTGGAAGACCTGCCAGGAAGCGTCGGCATTCGCGATTTCGTTCTGCAAAATGCGCAAAAGTATCTCGAAGCCATGTCGCATGAGGCCGTTGAGGACGATGACCTCGCCCGCGAAACCGCTCAAGGCTATAGCCGGATCGCGGAGGTGCAGGAGACTCTCGCCATGCCCAGCCTCAGCAATCACGTCGCCTCCAAGCAGTCCATCGCCAAAGCTTTGGTGATCCAGCAGCATCTGGTCGATAAGCATCCGGCAGACGTGACGGAACGCGGCCTGCTGATCCGCCAGCGTCAACACCTCGCCACGATGTACGCCTTCGAAGGCGACATCGTCAGCGCCAACCGGGTGCTGATCGACACTTGGGAGATCGGGCAGCCTCTGCGCCTCGTCCACCCCACGCCTCCTCGCTTCACTGACCTCGCTGCCATCGCGTGGGACGTTGCCTGGACCAACGTCGGCAACGGCGACTTGTGGAACCTTGCCGATCCGGATACCGCCATGGTGTGGCTCGACCGCGCTCGCGAAATCACCGCACGACATCAGGCAGAGCATAATGATCCTCAATCCAGGCTCCAGGTCGCCTCCCTGCTCGAACGCATTGACATTAGTCGCGCAGCCGCGCTCACGCAGCTTGGCCGCATTACCGAGGTCGGTCCCATCTATGAAGACGCTCTGCGCGTTACCACACTTACCAAGCACAACCTCAACGAAGAAGAGATGCGTCGCCAGATTCGTCTCTACTATGTCAGCTACCTGCTTTCCATCCATGACGTGCGTCATGCCGAAGCCCTTGCTCCCTTTCTGATGCCACCCGAATTTCACGAGAAAGACCGGGACCGCATACCTACGGGCGATGAGGCCGATGAACTCGCTTTACTCGCTCGCATCGATTTCGAAACGGGACGCGTAGAAGCCGGGAAGCAAAAGATGGAGCGCGCGCTCCGTACGCTTGAAGCTCTTTACGCCAGCGCGCCCACCGACGCGGGCGTCAGTTCTGAGCTTGCGTGGGACACATTTCGCCTTGCCGAAGAATCTGTTCTCGACGCTCCAACACGACGCCATCTCTATCAGCGCACGAACGAAATCGCGGCAAGCTACACGGCCAGACATCCGCAAGTGCTCAGCGCATCTATGCTAATCGGCAAATCGCATCTCGGGCTGGCCCGCATGGCACAGAGCAAGCATGACCTCGTCGGCCAGCATGCGAACGCCACCGCGGCTGCCGAACAGTTCGTTCGCGTTCTGGCCGCCCGTTCCGCACAATCGGAGGCGGCGAGGCTTCTCACACAGGCGACTGAGCTTAGCGCGAAGTAGTCCGCATGCTTTTCAGCTCCGCGGTCAACCAAAGCTTGCCGGAGAGCCAGTCGCGATAGACTGTCGCCACCGAGATGTTCAGGAACTGGGCGGTCTCTTCCACCGTCATGCCGCCGAAGATCCGCAGTTCGACAATCTTCGCCTGTCGCTCGTCCATCTCGGCGAGGCGATTCAACACCTCATCTACTTCATTGAACATGACCAGCGGCGCTGCTGAAGGCTCGGGCGAGTCATCCAGCCGCACCAGCGTCACGCTGCCCCCACGCTTTTCGGCATCTCTCCGGTCGTCGTAAGACCGTAGAATCCGCCGCATCATCTGCGCCGCGACGCCGATTACCTGCGCCCGGTTGCTGAAATCCACACTGTGCTGGCTGGCGAGCCGCAGATAGGCCTCATTCACGAGCGCTGTCGGCTGCAGCGTGTGATCGCCGCGCTCCTGATACATATAGATCCCGGCCAGCCGGTGCAGTTCGTCGTAGACCTGCGGCAGCACGGCATCCAGAGAAAGCTTCTTACCTGTGTCTACGCCAGCTAAGGACTTCGCAAGTTCTTCTTCCATGGCCCGCCTTTCCCCGCATTAACCGGCTGAATCAGGTTAGCAGGATCAGCGATGCCTCGGTGATAGACATTTCGCGCCGTTGCCGCGTTACTGTCAGCCGCATTTTTACTGACATCCATCGGCCCCGGGAGATTTCCGTGAAACTCATCGCCATTGCAACACCTGCCGCTACTTACGACAGCACGCCCCTTCGCCCGCGGCATGACATCGTTCAGGGCGACGTCCGGATCGCCGTTTCGCTGGCTTGCACTACACGAGGAAACCCTGTGCCATACCTATCGCTCGGCCGCGCCGCACGTATTGTTCTCCGCCTTGCTGCAATGACAGCCGTTGCCGCCGTCTCACTGTCCTCTCATGCTCAGACGACATTCGCAGATCACGCGGTCCCGGTCACCCTCGTTCCCGCCAAAGGATCGCAGCAGTTCTTTGCGATCAATCAGGACCGGACCCTGCTGGGCTCAGCGACGACGCAGACCTCAACGTTCGCACTCACGTGCCCCGCCCCCACAGGCATCTCCGGGACACCCAGCTCGTCCACCTCTGTTGTATTCGACGATGGCTCGCGCTTCCTGTTTGAGACCGGCACGGGGCCGACTGGCACAAACGCCATTGTTGGCGTGGGTGCGGATTTTTCCGGAACGACATGCAACAACACGCCAGTCCTTCCGTTCTACGGCAGCTCTGTCTCACTCTCCGCAGTCGACCACCGCCATCAGCAGGTTCTGGTAATTTCCAGTAACGGCCCGGGCAGTCCCGATGTCATTACGAGCATTTCCACCAACGGTTCGGGTGATTACTACAGCCCTGCATCGCTGTCCAAGCATGGCCAGGTGAGCCTTGATACCGGAGGCACCTACTCGGCGATCGCTCCGGACATCGACGGAACCGTCGGTTATACCGCGATCACCCAGCTGCGGACAGACAGCAGTCCAGGCGGGCTGTGGATTTACGATCCCAGCTTCAATCGCACCGTAAAGATTCTTGGTCCCGGTGGTGTTGCGCTTCCTGCTGTGAACGCCTTCATCATTCATAACCCGATGAGTGTCGCCGGCGGCCTGCTGGTGCTCACAAACCAGGATCTTCTCACAACTTCAAACCTTGACGCACCACCACCGGTCACGACGCCATTCACACTCATCGACATGGGACAACTCGGCCTGCTCCTTCAAAGCCACCCGACCGCCGCCAGCGTAACGCTTCCATTCGTCTCGAAGCTCAACACAACGCTCTCCTACTATGCCATCTTCGGCAGCGCATTCAATCCAGTCGACAACAAGCTCTATTTGCTGACCGGAAGCGGCAGCAGCGCCACGAACCTTCTTCGCCAGGTAATTCGTTACGATCCCGCAGATCCCACCGCCCCTGCTGAGACGGTGGTGGCAGATGTGACCTCGGTCCCACTGTTTCCAACCAGCCTCCCGTTGATCACTTTGAACGCCGCCGCAGGAACGATGCAGATTCTCACCACCGCGCCTAACACGGTGTACAGCGTGAACATCACCGGAACGGGCGACACAGCTACGCCTGTACCCGCGAGTACCTTTACCGACCCCGGCTTCAATCCAACCTATATCGCGACCAATCCCCTGCTCGGAGAAACCTACATCGCTTCCACCTCCGGCAAGGTCGATGTCCTTACCCTGCCTTCCACTCTCACGCCACGAGCCACCATCAATCTCAACGGTCCCACCTCGGCCGCCACTCCCGGCCAATCCACGTCGCTGCAGATTGAAAGCACCTTCCCGCTTTATGAGTCGGCCCTCGCCACCACTCCGATTACGATCACCGCGACCGCCAAAAGCACTGGAACGAGTTCCGTTTTCGCCTCGCCGAATACGGTCGACACCCTAAGCCCGACACGCTACATCTCGGGAACCTTTCCTACCGCGGATACCTACACAGTGGTCGCTTCATTCCCGGGTGACAGCCTCTATCCGGCCTTTACTTCACCCAAGGTCATCGTCGCCGTCGGCACCCCCCTTTACTCGACGAGCATCTCTGTAGTCGCAACTTCGAGCTCCGCGACAGCCGGTACTGCAACGGTTACGCTTTCAGGCTCCACGTACACCCCAACGGGAACCCTCACGATTAGGGATGCAGCCACTTCCAACGTGCTGGCGACATACACGATTCCCACCGGCGGTTTCGCAGTTCCCGTATCCATCGCGTTCACCATCCCATCAGGCACCACCTCCATCACGGCCACGTACGGTGGTGATTCCACCAACGGATCCAGCACTTCCGCGCCGGTTGTCATCTCTGCGCCCGTGGTGAAGTCTGGCACATCCTTGGCGCTCACGGGACCCACCGGCCAGCCCGCTCCCAATACTCCCTTCAGCACTACGGTCGCTCTTGCCTCGGTGAACGGAAAGGTTCCCACCGGACAAGTCATTCTGTCGGCCACGCCCAACGGCTCCTCAGCCTCCCAAGTTGGATCCGCAACGACGACCCAGGCGTTCGGGACTGGTGCAACCATCTCTGTTTCTCTTCCTGCGGGCACCTACACTCTTCAGGCTAGCTACGCCGGCGATGCCAACTTCGAAGCGTCATCCAGCAATAGCGTGACCATCACGGTGGCGGCCTCGGCGCCGACCGCGAATCCCGGCGGGCCGTACTCCGGCGCGGTAGGTGTTGCGGTCGCCTTCAACGGTTCAGGCTCAACCGACCCGAACCACCTGCCGTTGACCTATGCCTGGGACTTCGGCGACGGGCTCTCCGCCACCGGTGTCAGTCCGACCCACGTTTACGCCCAGGGCGGCATCTTCTCCGTCTCTTTGACCGTTAGCAACGGCTCGACCTCTACTTCGGGGGGTACGTCTGTAACCATTACGACTACCCCGGCCGCCTCGCTCGCACCGGCTTCTCTCACCTTCAATACACCGGTGGGGAGCACCAGCGCTTTACAGGATGTGGTCCTGACCAACACAGGCGGTGGCTCGCTGACGATCAGCAGCATCGTTGCCTCAGGAACCGGCTTCACTCAGGTCAACGGCTGTCCAGCAACCTTGGCGGCGGGCGCCAAATGCACCATACGCGTGAGCTTTACGCCTACTTCCGGGGGCCAGGCCACCGGCGCAGTCACCATCACCGACAACGCCACCGGCAGTCCACACAAAATTACTCTGACCGGTACCGCCTCTGGCCCTGTCGCGACTGTCAGCCCCGACACCCCAAGTTTTGGCAGCTTCACGGTGGGCACGGCGAGCCTCACGCCAACTACTGTCTTTCTGCAGAACACCGGGACCGGCACGCTCACCGTCGCCTCGTTCAAGCTCGACAACATCGTCGACTACGAAGTGCACGACAGCAACTGCAACGCGGGCAAAACGCTTGCCGCACAAGCTTTCTGCAGCGTGACCGTGGAGTTCCATCCCTCGGCAGCCGGGATCAGGACGGCGACCCTGCAATTTACGACATCCGACACAGGTTCGCCGCAGAAAGCTGTCATCACCGGCAACGGCCTGGCGAAGGGAGTCTGCACGGACCAGGACGGAGACAAGCTCTGCGATGACTGGGAAAACTTCGGCGTCAACGTGCGCGTGAACGGTGTCGATCACTTCATCGACCTGCCGTCCATGGGCGCAGACCCCATGCATAAGGACGTCTTCGTCCATATAGATTGGATGGAATCCGCCCCATCCGCTAAAGGCACCCACACTCATCAGCCAATTGCGTCCGCAATGGCTATCGTGGAGAAGTCTTTCAATGATTCACCAGTTACGAATCCCGACGGCACAACCGGTATCCACCTCCACATCGACGGCGGACCTGACTGCATCATGAACCCCGTCACGGGGGCACTGTGGGGGACAATGAGTCTGGCAGAAAAGCTGCCTGAAATTCCCCTCTTCGATCCATCCTCCGCCGATATTTCCAAGTTCAGCTGGACCTCCTTCGACACCAACTCCGCGGACTTCAAAGCCACCGGCCGCGGCCTTGTCTTCCATCACGCCATCTTTGGTCATGATCTGGACACCGGCCCGACCTACAGTGGTCTCTCGCGGAACAGTGCCGATATAGGTACAGGCGCTTCGGATTTCGTTGTGACGCTGGGGTCTGTTCCGGGAAATCCTCGTGGCACCGCTTTCCAGCAGGCTGGGACGATGATGCACGAACTCGGACACAACCTTGGCCTGCAGCATGGCGGTCAGGACGGCCAGAACAAGAAGCCAAACTATCTCAGCATCATGAACTATGCCTTCCAGATGAGCGGCATCATTGTGAACAATGACGGCAAGGGTTTCTCCAACGGGCTGTACGACTATTCCCGCTTCTCTCTGCCCGATATGGACGAGCGCGCTCTGAACGAGATTACTGGAATAGCCGCTGACCCGAAGGTCTTCCCTGGCACCAGCGCCGCCTTTCCGGCCATCGATAAGTACGGCACCGAATGGTCCTGCCCGGCAGCCACAGGTCCAGGTTCCCTCACCTACTCCGCTACCATTGATGGCCCGATTAACTGGGACTGCGCCAACGGTGCCGGCAGCCCAAAGGTCCGCGTTGACACCAACGGCGATGGCGGCCTGGGCGTATTCACCAGCTTTGCCGACTGGCCCAAGCTCACCTTCAGCGGCGGTTCCGTCGGCGGTAGCGGCGCAACCACCACGGAAGTGGCAATCCCCGAGTTCCAGGCTGACCAGGTAAACACGGTGCTGCCGCCATATCGTGTAGAGATCTCCGGTACGAGCGTTCTACAAACTGCGCCCGGAACCACCATCAAGCTGCGCTTCAAAGTGGTGAACAGCGGCGCGATCGCAGACTCCTACACTCTCACCGCCGGTTCTCCGCTGGGATGGGCCAGCACAACGCATTCACCGGGAACGCTCACGCTGGCCCCCGGCGCCTCGGCTGTGGTCACGGTCAGCTACACCGTTCCCCTGGGCACCACGGACGGAACAAGCGATCGCATTACCTTGAACGCCGCCAGCCAGGCAGCGACACGGATTTTCGACACCGCCGAAGCCCTGGTGTACGCGTCGACAACGCCTGCACCGCTCTCGCTGTCTAGCACAAGCGCGACGTTCTTCGAGCAGCCGCTTGGTTCTACAGGACCGACAACGCCGCTGATCCTAACCAACACCGGCACGGGCCCCTTGGCACTCACAAGCATTTCCACCTCCGCTCAGTTCACGCAGACGAACGACTGTGGCTCCACCCTCGCAGTCGGCGATAGCTGCATGATCAACCTCTCCTTCGCACCTACCGCAATGGGCGCGCAGACTGGAACCCTGACCATCACGGACAGCAGCACTTCCAGCCCCGAGATCATCGCACTGAAAGGAACAGCGATCGCGGCGCAGTTGGCCCGCTCCCAGATCTCGCTGACCTTGTCTTCGACCGCGACAATCACCGGCCGCCCAGTCACGTTCACGGCGACACTGGCGCCGGTCTCCGGCAAAGTGCCGACAGGCACCATCACTTTCTTCAACGACTCCGTAAACCTCGGGCAGGCTACACTCGATGCCTCCGGCACGGCTACGTTCACCACCTCGGCGCTCGCGGCAGGTACGTATGACATATACGCCGCGTACTCGGGGGATGCAGCGTTCCTCACGCTGACGGCCCCCGACCAGACGCTTACCATTACCGCGGCAAAGGCAACAGCGGTACTGTTGAGTTCATCGCTCGCTACTGCTACTCCAGGTACGTCGGTGACCTTCACGGCAACCATCTCCGGAGGCGCAAGCGGAGCGCAGCCTGGCGGAACGGTGCAATTTCTGGATGGCACAACAGTCATCGGCACCGGCACGCTAAACGCCTCGGCACAAGCCACGATCGCCATCAGCACGCTCGGCGTCGGCACACACAGCATCACCGCACAATATGCGGGAGACACGGTCTTCGCTGGATCCACCTCCACGGCGCTGACACAAATGATCGTGACAGCGACCACATCCACGGCACTGACCTCTTCCGTGACAACGGCACCGGTAGGAACGTCAGTCGTGCTGACCGCCACGGTCACCTCGAACGTGGGATCGCCAACGGGCACAGTCACCTTCCTGGATGGATCCTCCGCGATTGGAACGGGCACGCTGAATGGAAGTGGAGCAGCAACGCTCACGATTTCCACGCTGGCAGTTGGGACTCATTCCATAACCGCGCAGTACGCCGCAGCGGGAATTTTCCCCGCGAGCGTTTCCTCCGCGAAGCAGGTGATCATCACCGGTACGCCTGACTTCTCAATCACCAATGCTCCTCCATCGCTCACCATCACACGCGGCAGCACAGGATCGGTTACGTTCACCGTCACTCCCTTGAACGGGTACACGGGAACACTGAAGTTTTCCTGCGGCACGCTCCCTGCATACGCAAGCTGCAGTTTCTCCCCGGCCCAACTTGCATTTACCGGCGGAGCCCAATCGCCACAAACCGCCACCCTCACCCTCGATACGACAGCGCGCACCATGAGCATGTTGAAGCCTCTTGCTCGCAGCAGACCTTCATTCTCTCTAGCCGGCTTGTTTGCCTTCCCGGGCCTGGGACTCGGCTTTCTCGGACTTCGTCGGAGGAAAGGCAGCAGAAGAATCGCACTAACGCTTCTATTTGGGCTGGTCGCACTAATTGGAGCAACGGCACTCACTGGCTGTGGCTCGCACGGTGCTCAACTCACACCCGCAGGAAGTTACACGATTCCTGTCTCAGTCGGAGACGGAACGACCAGTCACACGCTCAACTTCTCGATTTCCGTCACCTAGCTCAGCGAGATCGCGGCATCCGCTCGTTCTCACTCAGCGGGAATGGTAGGGGCGCTCAGATTCGAACTGAGGCCCCCAGCTCCCAAGCAGATTATCGTATTCCGGATAAATCATCGAAATGGACAATACAAGCCCCTCCGTGTAGAGACCCTGAGGGCCGCCCCCACACACAAGAAACTTCAACTTCTGTGTCACGCTGGCCTCTTGCCCCCAAAACCTCGCTCTCGAGGCGTAGAAAGTCGCCGCGCAGCTCCCGTGCTCCCGGCGCAGATCCGTAGCAGTCTTCGGTATATCGGTCGAACGGCTCATCGGCGCGGCGGAATTAACTCGTGTGTCACCGCGTAGAGCTTAACAGGCCCGATCAGGCCGGAAGGAAGAAGCGGCGAGCTGGCCTTATAGGGTCTCACGTCCGCGAAGGTGTACTTGACCTTCGCATCGGGTTGCTGGTCACCGATAAGTCGGTTTACCCAGGAGTTCGTCACTTTGATGATGAGCTCGTTCTTGCCGCGCTTGAGCGCGCCTGCGAGATCAACCCGATACGGAGCATGCCAAACAACGCCTAGCGATTTGCCATTGACTGTGACCTCTGCAAGATTCTTTACATCGCCAAGATCAAGCCAAACACTAGTGCCTTTCTTTATCCAATCTGCCGGTGCGTCGATTGTCTTGGTGTAGGTGCCGGTGCCGGAGAAGTACTTGATTCCGGTGTCGGGACTGTCCGCCCACGAGATGAGCTTGTCGAAGCTGGCCGTGGCGGGAGCGCCGCGATTCGGCTGGAAAGCGACATCCCATTGTCGATCGAGCTGGGCGAGTTCGCTCTCGTGAACGGCGGGAATAGTATGCGATGGGGTCTTTGCGTTACCGCGGAAGACAACAAAGACAGTACCCCACGGTTCGAGTTCGAGTGGAACGTTAGTTTTTCCGCCAGCCGTACTGTAAGAAGTGTCCTCCGATGGGCCGGTCTCGGCGTGCCAGAGTTGTGGCATTTTACCGGCGACTCGGAAGCTTGCGTTAACGCGAGCGCGAATGTCGCTGCGATTGCCTACGAAATAGATGTCGCCAGCGGGCAGCTTGCGATGGACGAAGAGTAGGCGCGTGCCGGCGTCGGACCTTCTGTAGTCGAAGTCGGGCTCAAGGTTCATCGCTCGGAAGACGTCCGCGGGTGACTGGCCTGCATAGACTTTGCCCTTGCCTAAATTATGCGTTCCAGACCCTCCGCCGAAGAGATCGTCTCTCAGCCTTCTGAACTCCGCATGATCGTCTCCCAAGCTGGGATCATCTTCGGGCCGCGCACCTGCGAGAGTCGCGCCATCTTCAACGAGATTGTGAATCGCGCGGAGAACCGGCAACGACATGTGTTTGCTATAGGGATCGAGTGTAAGCACCCGATAGCTCATGCCGCTGGCGGTGGTGATGTGTTTGTTGGAAGCTTTGAGTTCGTGAATGAGTCCATCAGCGTTGATGTAGTCAAAGCCATAGCCGGCGGGAATATCTGGAGCCTTATTGCTGAAAATCGCTGTTAGGTTCGAGTCCTCGCCGTAAAAGTAAACGATGTCCGCGCCAAAGTGCCCTTGCTGGAGCAAGTAGCTGGTGCGCGCGAGATAGTCGATCCATGGACGGGCTTGTTCAGCCCACGTCTCGTTACGATTGAACCATTGTCCGAAGGGGCCAAGCGTAAGACCGGGAGCTTTCCCGATCAGGGGCTGGTGTGCCGACTCGTGAATTACGATTCGGTTGATGCCGTTGAAAAACTCCTGATCAGCCGTAGGCTTCAGTGTTGAAGGCGACCACGCCCAGGGAGCAGCGGAGGCGGTCATCGATTCCGCCGCAACAAGATTCTGGCCGTAGATGTGAGCGACGGAAGCGGACTCACGATCATCCGCGTTGAAGCCGAATTGCTCATGGTTTACGCCGGGAGTCTGGGTCCACATGGCGGACATCGGAATGTCATCGAGCTTTTTCACTTCCATGCCATCGGCAACAAACGCCCTCCCGACCTCGTGTGATTCGCCGTAATTTCCGATGCCGCGCTCGTTCAATGACGCCTGCACTTGCCCGAAATGTTCGTTGGCAATGAGATCCGCGATCGTCTTTCGAAAATCCCAGAGAAACTCGTCGCTGGCTTCGGCACTCTCGACCACCTGACCGACGAGGACAGGCATCCATGGTAGTGGATCGTAGCCACGGCGGTGCTTGAACTGCGCGATCATATCGTCTGTCCAGTTCTGCGACGTCGCGTATTTGTTACGCTCTTTGTCCTGGCAAGCATCCATGCCCCTTTCAGCTTTCACCTCGTAGCTTAAATCGCAAGATGCCGCTCTGCGCAGGCTGCTCTCGATATCGTCAAATTGCGGATGCGGTTCCCACGTTCCGCGACCCCAGAGCATGATGGGCCCGTCTCACGCAAGCACTCGAAGAGCAGGTTCGTGCTTCTGTGATCCTGCATCTCGATGGCTCCACGAATTGAATCAGCAAAACAACTGGGGCCTTGCGGAGGAGCCCAGTTCAACAACACCCCGTCCAACTCCAGCCCGAATCCCAGGCCGAAGGCATAGGCAAGGGCGAAGCAAATAGCCCGCGGTCGTGTGGGCTCCGAAGAGTCAGTCTGGAAGCGGTGTTGGGATGGCGCTGCGGTAGATATCAGGTAACGACCGAAAAGCCCGAGCTGAGAACGGCACCGCCCTCAAATCTGTCTCTGGCGAATTTTTCGACAATGGCCGCAAAGTTCGATTTTGTTGAGAATAAGGGATGGTCAGGGCGCTCAGATTCGAACTGAGGGCACCCAGCTCCCAAACCAGATTGCTGCATTTCCTATAAATTATTGAAACAATGGATCTAATAAACCTTTGGAATCAATGGGACTTGTGGTCTGTGAGGTTCCGCCTAAATCAGTTAGGTTTGTTGTCCTCAATTTTGGTCGCAATAGATGAAAGACTCCGAGATTTTCCTCGATTCTGACAATACACTCTGCCAGTCCAGTGTGCGGCTGCGCTTCGATGGTCTCCTCGCCTGCGATTCGTTCTGATCACGTTATCGCAGATAGCGCTCCGCCGCCTGAGGCACTTCGCCGCGGGAATGGTACGTACATGGAAAACTTGCGGCCTGTGTTGGATCGCCGCCGGCATAAGAAGGAAAGTTTGGATAGGCGCAAACGTTGCGACGAAGACGAATGCCTTTGCTCGAAATGCCGCCATTCCAACTGACACCGGGAAACGCCCCGGGGGCGACACCACGCTCAACCCACTGTTGCAGCGCGTAGAGCACATCATCGTCGGTGAGTTGAATCAACTGACCGAAGCTTTCTATGCCCGGACCGCCCGCTCCGTGGCCCATGCCAGGCACAACGTACAGAAGAAAGAAAGACTGTGTCGCCTCTAGCGGGTCCGCCGGCGCCTCGTGTTGCGGATGCGTGCGCATGAAACTGACGACCCGTTCGTAGTAGCTGATCTCGTCCGGATACGGAACCACCGGATCGGCTGTGCCGGTGTACATGATGAGTTTCCCACCACGGCGTTGAAACGCACTGAGGTCGGGAATGTTCGCATTCGCGATCGCCGCTAGTTTGTCATCAAGTGCCGCTTCGTTCTTGTCGAAGTCAAACCTCATCGGGTCGAAGCTGCTGCCAAACGTCCAGAGGAATGGATAGAGCAGTTGCTTCGCCGTGGCGGGTGTTTCCTGATACGCCAGGCCGAGGTTCGATGCCTCGGACCCCGGCGGCATCGGTGCGTAGATGCGTTCGTTCGTGTGCGGATTTACCGGCCCTCCATAAAGCTTCTTCAGCGCATCAAGCTTAGGTTGCGTAAGGCAATCCGTGATTTGGCGACTTGTACAGACGGGAATCGTTGCAGGATCAAAGTGGCAAGATCGCGGGTCTGTAAGAAAGTCGTCCGTTGGTGCGCCTCCATCGCGGCCTGCGCAAGCGTGAATCGCGGCGCGATCGACCAGCGTGATCTCCGCATCCGAGAGTATCGACTTGTCACCGGCGCTGTGCATCGCCTGGTAGTTCCATACGAAGAGCGAATGAAGATGCGTGCGATTGATCGCAGCGCTGCCTGCGATGATGCCGTCATAGTCTTCGGGGTATCGCTGTGCTTCCGACATTGCCTGTTGCCCGCCGGTGGAACTTCCCCAGAAGTACGATCGCTGCACCGGCTTGCCAAAGTACGCCTGTGTTATCGCCTGGCCGACCGTCGTCATGACGTGTGTGGCGCGGAAGCCGAAGTCGATCCAGGCCTCGGGGTTGTCAACCATCTTGTCGGCATTCGGCGCGGTTCCCATGTCCGTGTTCGCGGTGGCGAAGCTGCGGCGTAGTCCCGAGCGCAAAGGCGGATAATAGATCTTTCCGCCACCGCCGCCGTTACCCGTGCCCAGGAACTTGCCGTTCCAACCTGAAGACGGAATCCACATCTCGATGTTGATGCGCGATCCCTTCGCCGGGCTTGCCACCGCGAGCACACGGCAGAAATGCGGAAGCTCAGTAAACGCGCTCCCGGTTGGGGGCTGGAATTTCCCGCTTGTCACTTCTTCGGCATGTATGGAGGTGACGCTCGGCAAAGCGAATGTATTGAGCGAAGCGCACCTCAATGCGGAATCGGCGGCCAATGCGGGTCCGGCGGCCATAGATATGAGTAGTCCGAATTCAATGGATCGCCACATCAGGCTCACTTCACATCCTTCGGTAGATTGAGCAGTTCCGGTGAACGTGTGGCCGGCGCGGATCCTGTTTCTGGGTTGTAGCGCGGATTCTTTATCGACACCGGCGATTTGTCCGCATTGGGATTCGGCTGTGCGCTTTCGAGCCACGCTCGATAGATCAGGTCACGCAGCATCGACGCTCCGTCGGTCGCACAGGTGTACACCATATCTCGCGACTTCGCATTCGACGCGTCCTTCAAAACCCCGGCCTTGTCGAGTTTGTAGATGTCTTCCTGCCTCGACGCCGATTTGTCGAGAAACGCAATGATGTTGTCGAAGACGTCGCCATGAAGATGTCCCGGCGGAGGCATTCGCGTCAGCAAATCCTGCTCGGAGAGCTTCATGTTATTCACGAGCACGTTTTCGAAATCCTCGTGGATATTTGTTCCTGTCGTATAGCCGTTCGGGTTGGTGGGCAGCCGCCAGCCGTTGGCGTTCACGGTATCGTGCAGGGGTTGTGAACCGTCACCGATGTAGTGGCCCATCCAATAGACGAGAAATGCAACCGTCTGCTCGAGATCCGAAGTGTCCTGACCGGCTTTTTGCAGAGTGTGGATACGGCGCATCTCGTCGACCATGCGCTCGTACGTTTCCACGGCGGCGTAGGGCAGCGTTCCCGTCCAGCGGACGTTCATGTAGTTCGCCGCTTCGGGGTCGGTCCTCTTGATCACCTCATAATGCTTGTAGAGCTCGATCACAAACTCGTACCGCGAGCGCGGATAGTTTCCGTGCATGAAGTCGAGTCGTTCCTTGAACCAACCGTGATTGGGGTCCTCTTCGATGCGCGAGAAGAGGCCGTTCTCATCGCGCCAGTTGTCAGGAACCGAAGCGGAGTGGGAGATATAGTCGCGATATTTCTTCAGGAAGAGCGGGCCGTCTGCCGGTAGCCCGTCGACCGCCGCAGCGTCGATCACCTCATGCCCACGCCAGGCCCACGGGCATGCGAGTTGGGGGTAGACGAGGGCAAGAGCAGTGACGAACGCAATGTTACGAACTGACTTTTTCATGGAGTTCCGTTCCCCTGGCCGAGGGCAGGGGCATGCTGAATCTTCGCGCTTTTACCTGCAAAGCATTGAAAATAATGGCTTTGTTACGGTATAACTCCACCGTAACACGGCGTCTGTGCGAGCGGTGTACCATCGTTTGGTAATCTCCGGGCCGATGGCATCGACGCTTCCAATTCCGATTGACGACTCCTTCGACCCAGCCGCGAGTCGGTTGGCGGGAGTACCCGAGTGCGACTTTTCGGATGACGCCAAATGGGCCCTGATCGAACGGATCCTGCAGTCGAAAAGTTTCTGCAAGGCCCAGCGTCCGTCTGACTTCCTGCTTTATATCTGCAGAAAAGAGCTTGGTGGTCAGAGCAGTGAGTTGAGCGAACAGGATATCGGCGAGAACGTCTTTACCCGCAAAGAAGGATTCGATCCCGGTCTCGACAATATCGTACGTGTTACCGCGCGCCGCGTCCGGCAAAAGCTCGAGGAATTTTACGCGGCCGAGGGCCACGCCGAATTGATGATCTTGTCCGTGCCCGTAGGCGGATATATCCCCCATTTTGAGCGACGATATCCGCTCATGTTCGATCCGGTGATCGAGCCTGCGGCCGTCCCCAGGATTGTTGCGGCAGCGCCGGTGGAGGAACAACATGAGACTGTAGCAGCGAAGCCCGGAGGAGTTCCGCTGATCTGGATCGCCGTGGCAGTCGCGGCGATCGCCGTGATTCTGGGCGGGGTGAGCGCATTGCGATACCGCGACCATGAAGCCGAGCTGGACCTGCCGGCGAATGCCATGTGGAGCACGCTGTTTGCGCCGAGTCGCCGCAGCATTTTTGTTC
>JAZKBC010000041.1:0-8966 GCA_040388825.1 Acidobacteriota bacterium
AACGTTGACGTGCGGTTTGGACCGGTCAAATTTTTCCTTCGCCATGACTCTCTCCGTATTGCCTTAGTTCTGAACTTCTTGCCTTGCGGCGTTTTGCGCGCGCCGGTGAACACCACCGGCTCCAGCGCGCGGCTAACGTACTACTCAGCTACTTATCCTTGTTGCCCTGCACCTTTGCGATGATCTCTTCCGAGACCGACCGCGGCGCCTCTTCATACTGCTTGAACTCCATCGAGAAGTTAGCCCGGCCCTGCGTAGATCCACGCATCGATGTCGCGTAGCCGAACATCGTCGACAGTGGCACCGTCGCCTTGATCGCCTGTACGCCGCCAACCATCTCCATGCCTTCAATGCGTCCACGGCGCGAGTTCAGATCGCCGATGATCGTGCCCATGTACTCCTCGGGAACGGTCACTTCGACGCTCATCACCGGCTCCAGCAAAACTGGCTTCGCCTTGCGGGCAGCTTCCTTGAACGCCATCGAACCGGCGATCTTGAATGCCATTTCGTTCGAGTCAACGTCGTGGTAGCTTCCGTCGTACAAGCTCACCTTGATGTCGACCATCTCGTACCCGGCCAGAATTCCGCCCAGCAGCGCTTCCTGGATGCCCTGGTCGATCGGCTTGATGTACTCCTTGGGAATCGTTCCGCCCTTGGTGTCATTCGAGAACACATAACCGCCGCCCGGCTCGTTCGGCTCAATGCGAATCTTCGCATGGCCATAGTTGCCCGAACCGCCCGTCTGGCGAATGTACTTGCCTTCCGCTTCGGCCTTCGCGCGGATCGTCTCGCGGTAGTTCACCTGCGGCTTGCCGACGTTCGCTTCAACTTTGTACTCGCGCATCATGCGGTCAACGATGATCTCGAGATGCAGTTCGCCCATGCCGGAGATGATCGTCTGGCCGTTGGTGATGTCCGTGCGCACCTTGAACGTCGGATCTTCCTGTGCGAGCTTGGCCAGCGCCATGCCCATCTTTTCCTGGTCGACCTTGGTCTTCGGCTCCACGGCCACTTCGATAACCGGCGCCGGGAAGTCGATCGACTCCAGCAGGATCGGAGCCTTGTCCGAGCAGATCGTGTCGCCCGTGTTCAGGTTCTTCAGCCCGACAGCCGCGCAGATATCGCCTGCGAGGATCTCGGTAATTTCTTCGCGCTTGTTGGCGTGCATCTTCAGCAGACGGCCGATACGTTCCGTCTTGCCGGTACGCGGATTGAGAACCGAGTCACCGGTCTTCAACTGGCCCGAGTACACACGGATGAAGATCAACTGGCCGACGAACGGGTCGGTCATGATCTTGAATCCCAGCGCGGAAAACGGCTCAGAATCGTCAGCGTGACGGATCAACTTCACTTCCGGCTCGCCCGGCTCATGGCCTTCGATCGCCGGAACATCGAGCGGGCTGGGCAGGTACGCAACCACTGCGTCGAGCAGCGTCTGGATACCCTTGTTCTTGAACGCCGTGCCGCACATCACCGGGAAGATGTTCATTGCGATGACTGCCTTGCGGATCGCCCGCTTCAGGTCATCGACGCTAATCTCTTCGCCTTCGAGGTACTTGTTCATCACGTCATCGTCGGAATCCGCAACGGCTTCCACCAGCTCGTGACGCAGAGCTTCGCACTTGTCCTTGATGTCGGCAGGCACGTCGATCGTGTCGTACTTCGCGCCCATCTCCTCGTTGTTCCAGACAATGCCCTTCATCTCCACGAGATCGACGACCCCGCGGAAATTCGCTTCTTCACCAATCGGCCAGTTGATCGGCACAGCGCGCGCGCCAAGACGATTCACGATGGTCGACGTCGCGTACTCAAAGTTCGAGCCCGCCTTGTCCATCTTGTTGATGAAGCAGATCCGCGGAACCTTGTACTTGTTCGCCTGCCGCCACACCGTCTCCGACTGCGGCTGCACACCCTGCACGGAGTCAAAGCAAGCTACCGCGCCATCGAGCACGCGCAGCGAGCGCTCCACCTCGGCCGTAAAGTCCACGTGACCAGGGGTGTCGATGATGTTGATGCGAATGCCGTTCCAGGTGCAGGTCGTTGCGGCCGACGTAATCGTAATGCCGCGCTCCTGCTCCTGCTCCATCCAGTCCATGGTCGCGGTGCCCTCGTGCACCTCGCCGATACGGTGATTGACGCCCGTATAGAAGAGGATGCGCTCGGTCGTCGTCGTCTTGCCGGCGTCGATGTGAGCCATAATCCCGATGTTCCGGCATTTTGCGAGAGGTACTGTGCGTGCCACGTTGATCCTTTACTGTTTGCGAGCTTCCGCCCGGCGACTTCCAACTCGATTGAGCAGAGGGAGAGTGCTTTTCCACTCCCTACTCCCTACTCCCTATTCCCTGCTCTTCACTACCAGCGGTAGTGAGCGAATGCCTTGTTGGCTTCGGCCATACGATGAACGTCTTCCTTCTTCTTCATCGCGGCGCCACGGCCATTGGCTGCGTCGAGCAACTCAGCGGTGAGCTTCTCAACCATTCCCTTTTCGCCACGCGCGCGGCCATAGCTCACCAGCCAGCGAATCGCCAGCGACGTGCGACGCTCCGGAGCCACTTCGATCGGCACCTGGTAGTTCGCTCCGCCAACGCGGCGGCTCTTCACTTCCAGCATCGGCTTCACGTTCTCAACAGCCTTCTTGAAGAGCTTCAGGGCTTCATCGCCGCCCTTCTTCTCGAGGTTCTCCATCGCCTCGTAGAAGATGCCCTGGGCAGTCGACTTCTTGCCGCCCCACATCATGCTGTTGACAAACTTCGTGACCAGCGTCGAACCGTAGATCGGGTCCGCCGGAACTTCGCGCTTCGCAATATAGCCTTTACGTGGCATTCTCTCTTCTTTCTCGTCTTCCCCCGGCGTGGTGACTTCTCACACATCCGGGCCTGTTATGTAGTGGCAGGGAATCGGGCTTTCTACTCCCTATTCCCTACTCCCTAATCCCTGTTCTTACTTGGCAGCAGCCTTCGGACGCTTCGCGCCGTACTTCGAGCGGCTCTGCTTGCGATTCGCCACGCCAACCGAATCCAGCGTTCCGCGAACCACGTGATAACGAACACCCGGCAGATCCTTCACACGGCCGCCGCGGATCAGCACAATCGAGTGCTCCTGCAGGTTGTGGCCAATGCCCGGGATGTAGGTGGTGACTTCAATGCCATTGGTCAGGCGCACACGGGCAACCTTGCGCAGAGCCGAGTTCGGCTTCTTCGGGGTCTGAGTGTAAACGCGGGTGCAAACACCGCGGCGCTGGGGCGAACCCTGCAGTGCGGGCGATGCGGTCTTGTAGCGGGTGGGCGTGCGGCCCTGCTTGACGAGCTGATGAAACGTAGGCACTTTGTAAAACTCCCTTTTTCGGTCCAACCCGGCTCACTGCCCGGGATTTGCCCTTTTCTCTATGCGGGCCCGGCACAGGGCAGCACCTTCGCCTGAATCTCGAACGCCCAATCCTGCAAGCGCACGAAACGAGCACATGCATAGCATGTCCCCGCGAAGTTCTGAATCCTGCACACGTCCGTACGGCGACTGCGCAAACTACTCACTGCTCAGGTATGAGACAGGCGACGGTGGCTGCCCGGCAAGGGCCTTGGGTGCCCCATTCATGCGCCTTTTGCATGAGTGGGTTCACCAACTCCGTTTCGCGCTGTTCCGGCCCACATAGCCCATCCCCATGGGGTCCTCATGATGGTGCGCGAGGGAGGAGGGTGTCGCAGGCTCACAGACAGATGCTTGTCGAAACTACCCCGGACATACCTTCTGCCCAGGTTCAAACAAGCTGGTTCCCGATACTCGCGGAACCTTCTTACTGTACCAAGGGGTGCAAGGCACGTCAACTCGAATGGCGGGTGGTGATAGCCTTTTCCGCATGAACTCGCTGCGATTTGCCCGCATCTCGATCCTCGCCGCCTCCGTTGTCCTCCTCCTGCCTGCCTTGCAGGCCCAAACCACCCCCTCCCCAGCCACCGCCGCACCTCCCGCCCGCGCCGGTCGCGGGATGCGCTTCCCTGGCCCCAGTTCCGTGGCCATGTCCCCCGACGGAGCCACCATCGCCTGGACCCTCCGCGGCCGCGAAGGCGCGACCCTCCACCTCACCTCCTCCACCAACCCCGACCCCGCTCTCGAAAAAATCATCACCCCCAACGGAGCCACCGCCTGCGGCAACACCGATCCCGTCTGGTCCGCCGACAGCAACTGGCTCGCCTTCACCTCCACCTGCACCAGCAAGCAGGAAAAGCCCGGTCAGGAAGAGATCTTCGTCTGGTCCAGGGCCAGCGGCGAAGTCAAGCAACTCACTCATTTGATTGGCAATATCAACCAGGCAGCATTTTCGCCCGACGGCAAAACCCTCGCCTTCCTCTTCGTCGAAAACGCCACCCGCGGCGCCAACGCCCTCGAAGCCATGAAGCCCTGGGCCGGCGTCATCGGCGAGGACGGCCTCGAAATCCAGCGCGTCTGGGCCGTCGACCTCGCCACCGGAGCCGGCGCATGGCTCACCCCGGCCGCTCTCCACATCTACGAGTTCAACTGGGCGCCCGACTCCCGCCAGATCGCCTACATCGCCGCCGCCCCTCCGGGAACCAACAACTGGTGGGTCGCCAAGCTCTACAAGCAGGAAGCCTCCCTCAAATCCCAGCCCAAAGTCGTCCTCGACCCCAACACCACCCACGCCGCCCTCCACGGCCTGCAGATCGCCGTTCCCCGCTGGTCGCCTGACGGCAGCAAAATCGCCGTCATCGGCGGCCTAATGTCCGACCAGGGCTCCACCGGCGGCGACGTCTGGGTCGTCCCCTCCAAAGGCGGCGAGCCCACCGACGTCACCCCCGACATCGACGGCACTCCCACCTTCGAAGCCTGGCTCTCCGACAAAGAGATCGGCTTCGTCGAAGACCGCCGCGGCCACACCTGGACCGTCGACTACGACGCCATCCACCACTCCCAGATCGCTGCCAACGACCTCGGCGAAGTCTCGCTCTCCGGCGGCACCATCAAGAACGCCGTCGTCCTCAGCAAGGCCTGCGACTTTGCCTTCGTCATGAGCGGCCCCACCAAAGGCGCCGAAGTCTTTACAGACATCAAAAACAAGGTCACCCAGCTCACCCACCTCAGCCAGGGCACGCGCCCCGGTCCTAAATTCGAGTCCATCGAGTGGGAGAACGAAGGCTTCCACGTCCAGGGCTGGCTCACCTACCCCAAGGACTACGACCCCTCCAAAAAATATCCGCTCATCGTCGAAGTCCACGGCGGCCCCTCCGCTTCCGCCGGCCCACGTCCCGAAACCATGTGGTCCGACCTCGGCTACTTCGTCCTCAATCCCAACCCCCGCGGCAGCTACGGCCAGGGCGAAAAGTTCACCATGGCCAATCGCAAGGACTTCGGCAAGGGAGACCTCCGCGACATCCTCAAGGGCCTCGACACCGTCGAAGCCAAATTCCCCATCGACAAGCACCGCGAAGGCCTCACCGGCTGGAGCTACGGCGGCTTCATGAGCATGTTCGCCTCCACTCAGACCGGCCGTTTCGCCGCCATCGTCGCCGGAGCCGGCATCAGCAACTGGCAGAGCTACTACGGCGAAAACTCCATCGACCAGTGGATGGTTCCGTTCTTCGGCGCCAGCGTCTACGACGACCCGGACGTCTACGCTAAGGCCTCCGCCATCACCTACATCCACAAGGCCGCCGAGTACAAGACACCCATGCTCATCATCGTCGGCGACCGCGACGGCGAGTGCCCCGCTCCGCAGAGCTTTGAGATGTGGCACGCCCTCCGCGACCTCGGTGTCACGACCCAATTGGTCATTTACCCCAACGAAGGCCATGGCTTCAGCAATCCCGAGCACATCCGCGATCGCAACGAGCGCGAAGCCGCCTGGTTCGCCAAATATATGCCCGCAAAGTAGTGCAACCCGCCGGGCTTCCATCGCCGGCACAACATCGCGGTCGCGGACCTTCCAGCGACGCCGGACACCCTCCGAGCGTCGCGGTTAGCCTCCCGGCCGCGATTTTTATTGCTGCGCCTCGCTCCTTATCGGCGTTAACCGCCCTTGCTCCTTCCCCGTCCAACCCCTAAACTGGAGACTCGGAGTTTCGGCGGCTATGCGGTTTGACCGTTCAGCTTGAGTTCCGGTTGAGCGGGGAGGTACTGAGTGCGGTTGTTTGTGGATGCGAAAGTACGCAAGTCAATTGGGCTGGCGTTTCTTCTATTTTTTGCGATTCCCTTCGGGATGTCGGTCACTGGATGCAAGCATGCGCTCGCGCCTACCTATTGCAATGGCCTGGACTCCGGCCCCGTAGTAGGTCAGGTTGCGTTCATCACGCTATCGCCCACACTGTCGACCATCGGAGAGTCACTGAGCTATGGCCAGATCGGGCAGGGGCTTTCAGCCTCCGCCATCGACTGTAAAAGCAACTCCGTGTCGGTGTCCAAGTACACCTATGCCAGCAGCAATATGGCTGTGGCAGACATCGATCCCAGCACCGGCCGCGTCTGCGCCGGCACATGGAACCGTGACGTCGGCGGCGGCATCGCCGACTTCACCACCTGCACACCTCCCGCTGTGCCGTCCTCCACCACGCTGGTATACGTGACAGCAACGGCGGAAGGTGCGGTCTCCAACGCCATCCCGGTATTCATTCATCCGGTCGTCACCAGTATCCAGTTAGGCAGTCCATCCACGAACTGTACGACTGACCCAGCGACCAACTGCGCCTGCCCCGGCCTTCCCGCACCCACCACCTCGGCGCCTGCATATAACCAGACCTCCTGCGTTTCGCAGAACAGCACCGCGCAGTTGATCGCGCGTGTTTACGCCGGCGGCGGCACCTCGCAAAACATCACCTGCAGCGTCGGCCATCTCTCCTTCGCCGCCCAGAGCGCAGCCAGCGTCGTAAACATCGATCAGAACGGCGTAGCCACGGCCAACCAGCCGGGTTCGTCCATCATCACGGCCTCCGTCGCCAACTCGTCTTCAGCTTCGAGCGCAGGCTTCTTCTCCACCTGCCCGCCCGCCTCAATCGTGCTCTCAGCCCCGGGCCAGACCGGCAGCAACATCAACGTCTCACTCAACAATCTGCAGCCGCTCACGGCAACCGTGTTCGACAAAAACGGCGTGCAGATCACCGGCACCCAGCTCGAGTTCGTCTCCACCACACCCCAGACCATTCCGGCCAGCAGCGGTTCGGTCACGCCGACGTTCCCCGGCACCGGCACCATCACCGCTGTCTGCCAGCCCAACGCCTGCAACCCTGCACCCTTCTCGCAGATCGGCTACCTCGGCAACGGAACGCCGCTCACCTCCAACGGCATCACCGTCACCGCGGCCGGCACCAGCACCTCGGTCATCTACATGGGCAGCACTCAGTCCCAGTACATTGAGCCCATCGACTTCACCACCGGCCAGCCGAGCGCGCTCATCAAGCTGCAATACGTCCCCAACTCGATGGTCATCTCGCAGGATGGCAGCACCATCTACCTGGGCAGCGCCCAGGGCATGATGACCGTCACCACCGCCAGCAACGCCCAGTCGGGCACCTATACAGGCGTCCAGGGCACAGTCCTCGCCGTGTCTCCGGATGGCGCAACTGTCGTCGTCACCGATCCCATACGGCAGACCGTGTCGCTGGTTACCGGCGGCAACGGCACCGTCCAAACCCAGTACGGCGGCGTTGGAACCAGCGCACAATGGACCCCCGACAGCCAGACCGTCTACATCCCGGTCACGACTGCCAGCGGCCCGGCGCTGCTCACGCATTCCTACTTCACCGACTGGCAAAGCACGCCACTCGCTGAGCCCTACAGCGACGTCGCCGTGGCGGTTCCCGCCGTCGGCGCCTACTTCGCTGGAAACGCCACCACCGACGGCCGCAGCTACTGCCCGTCCAACGTCGCTACCACTGCGGGCACGCCCCCGGGCGAGATCAACAACTTCGCTCCGCTGGCCGACACCAAGACAACCGTAACCGACAAGGTCGCTGCCACCAACGATGGCCATCACATCCTCGGAGCCACCGTGAACGCCGGAACGACGCTCACCGACATCTCCATCCAGGCTTCTACGTCGAACGCCAACGGCCTCCCCATCGGCGCCTGCCCCGCCGTTGTGGCTCCCGGATACTTCGTCACCACCCTGAACACTCCGTTGCCTCTTGCCGGCATTACGGCCTCGTCCATCACGGGCGTTGAGCCGGCGAGCAACTCGGCTCTGGCCTTCGTCACCTACACCGGCGCCAGCGGCCAGCTCCCCGTCTATATCCCCAAGGCTACCGGCCCGGGCACGCTCAGCTACTTCACGCTGGGCAACGGTGCCACCGCAGCCTCAGCTCCCGTAGCCGGCGTCTTCTCCACCGACAACAAGAACTTCTACGTGGGAAGCTCCGGCGACAACCAGGTGCACATCCTCTCTATCGCCGGTACAACGGTGACCGAAACGGGCGTGATCGCACCCAAGCTGCCCTGCACCACCGGCACCAACCAGAACCCCTTCCCGGCGTGCACCAACGGCGTCGTCGTAGCTCCCAACCTGATCGCCCAGCACCCGCGCAAGGTTCTCAACTAAGCGCAGACTGCAGAGCAACGGAACAACCAGGGCCCTCCGGAAACGGAGGGCCTTCGCTTTTGCTCTCTGTTTGTCACCCTGCGGTTGGAATCACCGCCGGCTTGTGGGCCATCCCGGTCACTGACCGGTTTCCCGCGCTGTCAAGCCCACCAACCCACCCAAAATCGCCAAAACCCCTGTCAACACTCGCGATCTTCGCCAAAAATAGCTGGCCCACTTGCTCCCCTCCCCTCTGTAAAATAGAAGCATGGATTAAAAGGTCACCTCCAGAACCGGCATCCGGAAAACCGGCATCCGGCATCTGGTCGCAAACCGCACTTCGCGGCTGCTGGCGCCACCCAACCGCCAAAAGACGATCCAGGCACCCGTAAACCCAGCAGAATGAAATACTTGACAGGTAACCCCTTTAGAATGAAAGGCGTAGCGC
>JAZKBC010000042.1:0-7086 GCA_040388825.1 Acidobacteriota bacterium
CTCCCAAGGCCCACAGCCATCGCATCCTCCATCACCCCCTGCCTTTTTTGTTTGTCATTCCCGGAGGAAATCTGCGTTTCGAACCACCGCAGGCTCGTGGGCCTCCCCTCCATGAGCCGCAAACGCGGTTCCAAAGCTGTCAAGCCCCTTGCGACCTCCGAAATCGCATTCACCCCTGTCAACACTGGTGATTTCATCTCCAGATACTTGGCCCACTTGGTCGGTTGCACTCACTACAATAGATATAGGGATCGGAAAAGAACTCGCCGCCTCTACCCACCAAGCCAGCGCTTTCCATTCCCCGGGCCGCTAACTCCAGCAGAATGAAATACTTGACACCTATCCCTTTTAGAATGAGTTGCTTGCGGCAGATCCCCGCCCGCAAACCATAGCAATCAAACCACTTAGCCCCGGGCAACAGATTTAGGGGGTGGGGGGGTACCCCTCAAGCCGCAACCCGCGGCCGCGTCATCCGGTAATAAACCACCGGAGTCACCACCAGGCTCAGCACCATCGACAGCAGCAGCCCGCCGATCACTGCAATCGCCAGCGGCTGTAGCATCTGCGATCCCGCACCAAACGCAAACGCCAGCGGCAGCATTCCAAAGATCGCCGCCACCGCCGTCATCAGGATCGGCCGCAGCCTCCGTTGCGCTGCCATCATCATCGCCTCCCGCGCCTCCACACCTTCGGCGCGAAACCGTTCATCCGCATCCAGCAGAAGAATCCCATTCTTCGCCACGATGCCAATCACCATAATCACACCCATAAACGAAGCCACATTGAACGTCGTCTTCGTCACCAGCAACCCAAACACCACGCCACCAATCGACAGCACCGACGAAGTCAAAATCGCCATCGGCGCAGAAAGGTTACGAAACTCCGCCAGCAGCACGCCAAACACCAGCACCAGCGCCAATAGCAGCACCCGCAGCAGATCCGCAAACGACTTCTGCTGCTCCTGGTACGTCCCTCCATACTCCACATGCACGCTCGGTGGCAGATGCATCGCCGTCACCACCTTCTGCACCGCAGCCACCGCGGAGCCCAGGTCAGTTCCCTCCAACTGTGCCGTCACCACCACCAGCTGCTGCAGGTTCTCCCGCCGAATCTCATGCTGCGGAGGCAACTGCGTAATCGTAGTCATCGACCCCAGCGTCGCCAGGTGTCCGCTGGCAGAATTGAACACCGTATTCTGCATCGTATCCAGCGACTGCCTGGTCTCCTCCGGCAGCCGCACCCGAATCGTATACGGCCGCCCATTCTCAATCAGCGGCAAGTTCGCCGTAACACCATCGAGAATCGAAGTCGCATCTTCAGCCACTTCGTTCGAGGTAAACCCCATTCGCCCCGCCAGCACCGGGTCCACCTCAAAGTTCGTCGCCGGCCCGCTGATCGTATTCTCGACGCCGTTTTCAACATCCACCACGCCCTTCACCGCGCCGATCGCATCCGCCACCCGCGGCCCCAGCGCATACAACAACTCCGGATCATCCGCCGAAAGCTTGATCTGGATCGGCTCCGGCGCATTCGACAAATCGTTGATCATGTCCTGCAGCACCTGCGTGAACTCAACATCCAACTCCGGCTCGGTCTTCTTGATCTCGGCCCGCACATCGCTGATCACATCATCGATCGCGCGTTTCCGGTCGGCCTTCAGCTTCACCGTAAAGTCGCCCGTATTGGCCTCAGTCACCGCAGCCAAACCCATCTGCATGCCAGTCCGACGCGACGTGATCTCCACCTCTGGCGTGTCATGCAGAATCTTCTCCACATGCGTCAGCACACGATTGGTCTCATCCAGTGAACTCCCCGCCGGCATGATGTAGTCCAGGATGAAACCACCCTCATCCATCTCCGGCAGAAGATCCGAGCCCAGCGAACGATAAGCAAGAAACGACCCGATGACCAACACCACACACAATCCGGCAAGCCACAGCGACCGCGTCAGCCCCCAATCCAACGCCACCCGATGCCACCCCAGCACCCGCCGCATCACCGGCCCCGACTCATGCACTTCTGCAGACTGCTCGTGTTTCTCTTCGTCCTTCGCCTCCACGCGATGCGACTTCAGCAGCACCAACCCCAGACTCGGCGTCCACGTCAGCGCCAGCACCAGCGACGTCAGCAGCGACACCGTCATCGTCACCGCCAGCGCGCGAAAGAAGCTCCCCGTCACCCCCGTCACCGCAATCAACGGCAGAAACACCACCACCGGCGTAATGGTTGATCCAACCAGCGGCTTCGAAATCTCGCGCAGCGCCTTCCTTACTGCCTCAACGCGATCCTCACCCGCGTCGCGATGCATCACAATGTTCTCCACCACCACAATCGCGTCGTCGATCACCAACCCAATCGCTGCCGCAAGCCCACCCAGCGTCATCAGGTTGAAGCTCTCACCCAGCACCCACAGAAACAGCACCGTTGCCGCAACGGTCACCGGAATCACCAGCCCCGCAATGATCGACGAGTGCCAGTCTCGTAGAAACAGGAACAGGATCACGCAAGCCAGCACCAGCCCAATCAGAATCGCATCACGCACACTCGCAATGCTGTCCCGCACCAGCTCCGACTGATCGTAGAACGGCTTCAGCACCACACCCTTGGGCAGCTTCCCCTTCAACTGCTCCAGCTCCGCCGCAACTCCATTGGCAACTGCCACTGTGTTGCCCGAAGGCTGCCGCGCAATCGTCAGCAGCACCGCCATCTTTCCATCCGCGGTCACCGTCGTATACACCGGCTGCGTCGACGCTTCCACCTGCGCCACATCTCCAACGCGCACCGCTGCTCCACCCGCGGTCGTCTTCACCACCAGGTTCCGCAGCCCATCAATGTCGTGCACTTGCCCGCCCACCAGCGCCAGCACCAGCTGATGATTCTGCGCATACAGTCCCGGCGAATCGATGACGTTCGAAGCATCCACCGCGGTCGTCAAATCCAGAATCGTCACGCCCGCCGTCTGCAGCTTCGCCAGATTCGGCACAATGTGGAACTCCGGTACAGCTCCACCCTGCACCGTCACCGAGCTCACACCCTCCACCCGATTCAGCGGCGGCTTCAGATCATACGTAGCCAGTTCCCAAAGCTGCGTCTGCGACATCGTGTTCGAAGTCAGGCTGTATCCCAGCACAGGAAACGTCGCAAACGTCAGCCGGTTCGTCGTCAATTTCACCGTCGCCGGAAGATCCTGCTGCACGCGGCTCAGCGCTGCATTCACCATCTGCAGCGTCTGCGCCATGTCCACCGACCAGTCGAAGAACAAGCTGATCTCCGCCGACCCGCGGCTCGTATTCGACCGCACCATCACCAGCCCCGGAACGCTGTTCACCGCGCTCTCGATCGGCTTGGTGATCGTCACTTCCATCTGCCCCACCGGCATCACGCCGTTGTCCACGCCAATCACCACGCGCGGAAAGTTCGTATCCGGAAACACCGAGATCGGCACCTTGAACGCCGCATACGCTCCGACAATCGTCAACGCCAGCACGAAGAAAAAAATCGTGCGCGTCGACCGCGCCAGCCAGAACGGCTTCTTCTCCACGGCATCAGGACTCTGCGCCATCAGTCTTTGTCCTCGTCCGCAGCGCCCACCTTCACCTTCGTTCCATCCTGCAATCCATAGCCGCCGGACGAAATCACCACATCATTCGCGCTCACCCCACTAACGATCTGCACCTTATCCGGCAGCCGAATCCCCACCGTCACAACCTTCGTATGCGCCGTCCCATCACTCGCCACCACCATCACGACAAGGCTTCCATCATCCTTCGTCAGCAGCGCCGACGTCGGAACGATCAACGCATTCGGCACCGTCCGTCCCACAATCGCAACATGCACCGGTGTACCCGACTTCAACTTCCCCTCTGGATTCTTCAACTGCACCCACACTTCCACGGTCGTCGACCCCGGATCCACCGCCGGGCTGATCAGCGACACCGCTCCCTCCACCGCATCATCCATTCCCGGAACCGTCACCGCCGCCGCGTCACCCACCTTCATCCGCTGCGTCACCGCCTGCGACAAGTGCAGCTTCGCCAGCAGCGACGACGTATCCATCACCGTAACCAGCGGTGTCCCAACCGCTGCCATCTCCCCAGCAAACAGCGGACGATCCGTCACCACACCGTTGATCGGGCTCCGCAGCGACGCATAGCTCGCCGTCGCCTCCGCATTCAGATACTTCCCCTTCGCCGAAGTCAGTTGCCCCAGCGCCGACTGATTCGTCGCCGCCTTCCCCACCCGCTGAATCTCCTGCAGATGCTTCTCGGCATTGTCATACGCCACCTGCGCCTGCACCAGCGCAGCCTTCGCCGTATCCAGATCGCGCCCCGGAATCGCTCCCTCGTCAAACAGCGCCGTCCGATTCTTCACAATCGTCTGGTTCAAATCCAGATTCGCCTTCGTCTGCCGAACGTCCAGCTCAGCCTTCTGCACATCTTCCGGAACCTGCATCGCCGTCGTCTGCTTGTATGTTCCCTGCGCCGCGTCGTACGTCCCACGATTGTCCAGCGCCGCCGCCTGCAGATCCTTGTCCTCCAGTGACACTAGCAACTGCCCCGCCCGCACATGCGCTCCACGCTGCACATAAAACTGCTTCACCGGCGCACCTATCTTCGGCGACAACGCCGCCTGCGCCAGCGGAGCCAGGATCGCATCGCCCAATATCTGTTCCGAGATCGGCCCCACCTCCGGCCTCGCCGCCTGCACGGCAACCACCGGCTCCGGCGCCGGCTCGTCCTTCTTGCACCCGGCCACCGTCAGGCAGCCCAGCAATACCATCGCGCTCCAGCGTTGTCGTTGCATCATCGCCTCAGAACTTTCCCGTCAATGTCTGCAGGTTGGCCAGCGCCACCTCGTACCGCGTCACACCATCGGCCTGTGCCGTCTCCGCAGCGATCAACGCATTCTGCGCATCGACGACCTCGAACACCGTTCCATCGCCGCCCGTATAGCGCAACTGCGTCAAATGCAGGCTCTCCTTTGCAGTCGCCACGCTCGCATCCAGCGACGCCAGTTGATCCCGCGCCGTCGACGCCTCATCGTAGTACTCCTGAAAGTTCGCCACCAGCCTCCGCTGCGTCACGGTCAGCGTCACCTTCGCCACATCACGCTGAATCTCGCTCTGCTTCACCTTGTGCGCCGTCGCAAACCAGTCCCACACCGGGATATCCAGCGTTGCACTCGCCGCGTACCCCAGGTTCCGCGTTCCATCCGGCCCATTCACCGCAAACTGCGGCGCATCGATCCCATACGTATAGTTCAACGCCAGATCCGGAAAGTAAGCCGCCCGCGCCGCCGACACACCCGCCTCGCTCGCCCTAACCGCAGCCAGCGCGCTCTTCATCTCCACATCATTCTTCGCCGCATCCGCTTCCATCGTCGCGCGATCCGGCAGCATCGGCGGCGTTGTTGCGGTCACTGTCTCAAACTCCGTCCTCGGATCCGCAAACAACAGCACACCCAACTCCAGCCGAGCCTTCGCCGCCGCCAGCTTCGCATCCTGTACGTCGCGCACCCGCTGCTGCTGCTGCAACTCTGCCTTCACCACATCTGCGTGCGCAGCCTCGCGAGCATCTTCGCGCTGCTTGGTCAGCTTCAGGAAATTGTTCGCCTCATCCAGTCCGCGCTGCAGCGCTGCCAGCTTCGCCTGCGACGCCGCCAGCCCGTAATACAACCCCGCCACCGTCGC
This sequence comes from Acidobacteriota bacterium, assembly GCA_040388825.1. Taxonomy (GTDB): domain Bacteria; phylum Acidobacteriota; class Terriglobia; order Terriglobales; family Acidobacteriaceae; genus Granulicella. The sequence continues at coordinate 5,690 of JAZKBC010000042.1, forward strand.
AAACAGCCCACGCCGCGCAATTTCCGCCTCCGCCATTGCCTTCGCCGCATTCGCCTGCGCCACAGCCGCCGCAGTGAACTGCTGCAACCCCAGCGTCTCGTTCACCACGGCCTGGCTCGCATACTCATGCACCGCATTGTTCGCAATGAACCTTGGAGCAGACGACGTCACCGTCTGCCCAATCCGGTCGTTCGATCCATTGCCCTGCGTAAACAGATACTGGTTGTGATACGTCACCGTCGGCAGCAACCCTGCTCGCGCGATCGCACTGTCGAGTTGCGCAGTCTTCTGCTGCGCGTTCGCCGTCACAAACCCAATCTCATTCTTCTGCGCCAGTCGCACCGCGTCGTCCATCGAAATCGTCTGCTTCGCCGGCGGTGCAGCCGCCTCCACTGCAACCCCGGCCTGCGCGCGCAGCTCTCCGCCCCACGCCAGCCACGCTGCGCACAAACCCAACGCCATCAATGCCGATGGCGCAACATCACTCCATCCCCGAACGCGCGAACTGCACCTCAATCCGGCCGAACACCGCCGCAAATCCTGCCCGCGAACACCAACCGTCATCCCAAATCAGATGCGACTTTGGCGCGCCGTATGCAGCAAGACTACTGCGATTTCACTGTGGACTACCGACACATGAACGCACCGTCATTTACCGTCGCAACTACGCTGAAGCCAGCACCCGCGCCCACGCACAACTCCGCTCTCGCCGCGTCTCCCCGGCATGCTCCCCTTCAAGCGTTGCCAGCTGCACCGCAAAGTTCCCCACCGTCGAGCACTCCGTCCCCGCCCGCTCCACCGCCAACCCTGTTGCCTCCGCCGTCAGCCGGTTCAGCAGCGCATTCTGGCTTCCCCCGCCCATCACATAAATCCGCGCCAGCTTCTTGCCTGTGATCTCCTGCACGTTCTTCAACACCACCGCATACCGCGACGCCAGACTATGAAACAGGAACGAAGCCATCGTCGGAGCATCCACTGCAGCCATGCTCAACTCCGTCAATCCCCTTAGCCGCAACTGCGCATTGATCCGCTCAGGCATATGCCCCGGCAGCATCAAGTCGGCCTCGTCCACATCCAGCACATACTCCGGCGCCGCAACCTTCTCCGCCGCCGCGACCAGCTCACCTATCTCCCAGGCTTTCCCAGCAGCGTTCCACTCTTCCATGCACTGCCGCAGCAGCCACATCCCATTCACATTCTTGTGAAAGCAAATCGTCCCATCGGCTCCCGCAAGGTTCGTGAAGTTCTCTTCCTTCGCCCTCGCCGAGTTCGCCGGCGTCAGCAACAACGTCCCCACCAGCGACCAAGTCCCCGAGCTGATATACGCCCAGTCATCCCCCGCATCCGCCACCGCAGCAATCGCCGAAGCCGTATCGTGGCAGCACGGCGCAATCAAC
>JAZKBC010000042.1:7096-19551 GCA_040388825.1 Acidobacteriota bacterium
CCGCGTCTCCGCAAAAGCCGGCAGCTTCGCCAACTCTCCACGCAACAATCCAACATCCGTCCCCGGCGCAACGATTTCCGCAGCCAGCGCCTCATCCTGCCCCAACGCAGCAAAAATCTCACTCGACCACTTCCCATCAAGCCCCACCAACTGCGTATGCGTCGCTGTCGTCAACTCCGCCACCGGCCGTCCGCCCAGCGAGTACAGCACATATTCCGGCAGATTCAACCACCGCAACTTCTGCAACTCCGGCGCATCCGCCGCGAGCTGATACACCGTGTTCAACTGCATCAACTGCACACCGGTAATATCTCGCATCCGCTGCGGTGAAATCCGCTGATGCAGCGCGGCCTCTGAAGCCACCGTGCGCTGATCGCGATAGCAGAACGGTTCGCTGACTACGTTGCCGTCAGCATCCAGCCGCACATAATCCACACCCCACCCATCGACCGCAATCGACCGCACACCCTCAGTCGCGATCTCCGCGGACTTGCGCAGCCCTTCATCCAGCCCGCGCAAAATCCCCTGCAGATCCCAATGCAGCTCATCTCCGCGCGTCACCGCGTTGTTGGCAAAGCGATGCACGAGTCGCACCTGCGGCTTCTCATCCACCCACCGCAGCAGCGACACCCGGCAGCTCTCCGCTCCCAGGTCGATCGCCACCAACGCCCGCTGATCGCGCGGAACCTCCGCACTCATCGCAGGAACGCCTCCGTCAGTCCACCGTCCACCGGAATCAAATGCCCGGTCGTTACCGGAGCCTTCGGTCCACCCAGGAACAGAATCGCCTCCGCGCAGTCCTTCGGATCGATCGGCACATGCGTCAGCGTGCGCTGCGCATAGAACGTCGCCAGCAAATTCCGAATCTCGTCATCGCTCGCACTCTCATCGAACGCAATCCCATACTTCGTCAGCGACGCCTTCACGCGATCCCGCGGGAACATGGTCGATCCCTTCACCACCGTCGCGGGACTGATACCATTCACGCGCACCAGCGGCGAGCATCCCACGGCCAGCTCCTTCACCAGGTGGCTCAACGCCGCCTTGCTCACGTCGTAAGCTTCGCTCCCGCGCTTTGCCACAACCGCATTCGCGGAGCTAGTCAGCACAATGCTGCCGGCAATCCCCTGCGCCTTGAACACCTTCATCGCCTCATCGGTCACCAGGTAGTTCGCGGTCACGTTGATCTCCAGCGTCAGCGCCCACTGCGCATCGCTGATCACGCCATCGGGCGACGTCGGAAAAATCGCCGCTGTATTGATCAGCACATCCACTCCGCCAAACGCCGCAACCGTAGCATCGAGCGCACCCTGGATCATCTCGCGCTTGCGAATGTCGATCGTCGTCGCCGCCGCGCACTCCTTGCCGCCAATCTTCCGCGCCTCTTCAGCAACCTTCTCCGCTGCATCGAGCGAAAGATCAGCAACCACCACATGCGCTCCACGCTCCGCGGCAAGCAGCACAGTCTCGCGCCCAATTCCGCTCGCTCCTCCGACCACCAGCACCACGCGCCGGCTCAACTCCTTCTCCGCCGGCTGCCGGCGAATCTTCGCCTCTTCCAGCGCCCAGTACTCAATCCGGAAAGCCTCACTCGGCGGCAGCGCAACGTAGTTCTCATGCACGCTGAACGCCGACGTCGGCGCGCAACCCGCCTGCGGCAACTCCGCGGGCAGCTTGCCTTCATCCATCGAGCCCGCACCTTCCATCACGTGAATGGCGTTCGTATAGAACTCGCCCGTCACACGCGACTCCGTCTTGTTCTTGCCGAAGCTGAACATCCCCACGCCCGGGACCAGCACCACCGTCGGGCTCGCATCGCGCATCGCCGGAGACTCCGGCAGCGCATGCGCCTTGTAGTACTCCGCATACTCCGCGCGATACGTCACCAGCGCCTCATCCAGCTTCGCTTCAAGGTCATTCGTGGATCCCTTCGGATCCCACTCCACAAACAGCGGCCGAATCTTCGTGCGGATAAAGTGATCCGGGCAGCTCGTTCCCAAATGCGCCAGCTTTTTCGCCGAGTTCGAATTCACAAACCCCAGCACATCCGCTCCATCGCTGAAGCTTCCAATCACCCGCTGCTTCACCGACACCTTGCCGCGAATCACCGGCATCAGCTTCGCCGCAATCGCCTTCCGCTCCGCGTGCGACTCCACCTTCGCCCCGCCGAAGCTCACACCCTTCTTCTTCGCATGTTCCTCAACAAACTGCCCCAGCTGATCGATGATCGTGATCGTGTTCAGGTAGCTCTCGCGCTGCGTCTCGCCCCACGTAAACAACCCATGCCCACCCAGCACCACGCCATCGCATCCCGGAACCTCAGCCGCGGCCTTCTGCAGCATCATCGCCAGCTCAAACCCCGGTCGCTGCCACGGCACCCAAACCATCTTGTGTCCGAATTGCTCATTGAACTCCGCCATCTTCTGCAAGCCATTCGCTGAAGCCGCCAGTGCAATCGCCCAGTCGGGATGCAGGTGATCCACATGCGGCGCCGGCAGAAACCCATGCAACGGCGTATCGATCGAAGCCGCCGTCGGATTGTTGTTGAACGTGCACAGCGGATACATCCCAACGATCTCGTCCTCGCGCTCCACGCCCTTGTAGCTTTTCGTCAGCGCCAGCACCTTGTCCAGATACAGCGTGGCAAACCCGCTCCGCTTGATCGACCCCAGGTCCCCACCCGAGCCCTTCACCCACAAAACTTTCTTCGTCTCGCCATCCAGCGGATCAACCTCATCCAGCTTCGAGCTCGTATTCCCGCCGCCAAAGTTCGTCAGCCGGAGGTCGCTCCCCAGCAGATTCGACCGATACCGCAGCAGCTCCGGCGCATCCAGTTTCGAGGCAACAGCCTCATCCCAACGGTCTTCAAGAAAGCGGAGTTTCGACGGTGCGCCCATGCGGAATACATCCTCTGCGAAATGTCGCGGCCCTCAGGCCAACCTGACAATTCTCCCACATCAAACACCAATAGAGCAACGATTCCTATAGGGATACAAGCCTGTCCGACAGCCTCACAGAGCCGCTCGACCCCGCCGCGTCTTCACACCCTTCGCCACCCGCGAAGCAACTCGCCGCTTCGCCGCTACAGCCGGCCGCTCAGTCCCCGAAGCCGCCATCAACGCCGCTCCCTGGCTCTCCAGCATCTCGCCCGCGCGCTCCGCCGTCACCACCCGATGCTCCGTGTAGTTGTACGGCGCCACCGTCTCTCCACGCAGAATCGCCAGCGCCAGATCGATCAGTCGCGAACCATACAACGCCACCTGGTGCGAGATCGACCCGATCGCCGGACTCCCCGGCTTCAGAATCTCCATCAGCATCTCTTCCAGGCAATCCTGCCCAACCACCGCCACATGCTTCTCGCGCTTCAGCTCGCGCACGGCAGCAATCGCACCCAGCGCGCTCGTATCATTCGCCGCCGCAATCAGGATGTGCTTCTCCTGCGGATGCCGCTTCAGGAAATCCAGAATCACGCTATAGCTGCGCTCATGCATGCCGCGTCCGTCGATACGCACAAACGTCTCAACCGGCAAATTCGGCAGCCGCGTCTTCACACCTTCAAACGCTCCAGTAATACGGCTCTGCACCAGCCGCCCAGCCTCTTCGAGATCCAGCCCCACCACCCAATCCACGCGTCCGCCCCATCGATTCACCGCAAACTCAGCGAGAATCCCACCAGCCTCCAACCCCGCGCGATAGTTGTCCACGCCGAAGTACGTGGCGTGCGGATGCGGAATATCCACCGCAATCAGCGGAATCTTCGCCTCCGCAATCTTGTCCGCAATGATCGGAGCCGCGTGCTCCTCCACCTGGAACTCGATGATCACATCCACACGCTCGCGAATAAACGTCTCGGCATTCGCAATCGCAGTCTCCGCGTTATAGCGGTTGTCGAGCACCAGCAGATCCACACCCACCGCCGCTGCAGCCTCACGCAGGCTCGCCGCAACAGCCTCTGAAAACGGCATCTCCGCGCTTTGCCCGCCGAACCCAAACCGCAACTTCTTCGGCCGCGCCACATGCCGGTAATGACGATCCCCGGCCTGCGCCACATACCCGCGATGCACCAGCGTCTTCAGAATCCGATACACCGTCGTCTTCGAAATCCGCGTCCGCTTGTGAATCGTCTCCAGCACCATCGGCTGGTTCTCCGTCTGCAGCAGCTCAAGAATATCGAGCGCCTTGGTCAGCACGGGGATCAGGTACAGCCTCTTCGGTTTCGCCTTCGCCGCCATGCACCCTCGCTGCAGACCTTCGCCTGCCCGTCCATTATCGCCACAAACTCGGTCATTCCCCTAATGGAAAATAACCTCCAATCCGTTTCACCCGCGAACTCATCAAGCGTACGAAGCCTGTGCCCCCGCATTCTTCTTCCCGCGCTCGGCCGTAATCTGCTCCACATAGCCGCACTTCGACAGCTCTTCCAGCGGATTCCCCGGCAACCCCTTCTGCTCTCTCCACTCCTTCAGCCACGGCCGCACATCCGTGTAGAACGCTCCGCGGAACAGCTCCTCGGCCTCAACCAGCTTGCAAGCATCCTGCAGCTCGGCCAGCTTCTCCTGGTCCACCAGCGCAGCCTTCGCATACAGTTCCTGCGCAGCCATCACCGTCTGCACCATCGCTTCCATCTTGCCCTTCAGGTTGTGGCTCTGGTCAATCATGAACGCCGGCGCCTTCGCCTTCGGGTTCGCAAACTTCTCCGCCAGAATTTCGTGGAAAATCCGGAACACCTGGTAAGGATCGATCGACCCAATCGTCAAATCATCATCCGCATACTTGCGATCGTTGAAGTGGAATCCACCCAGCCGCCCAACCTCGATCAGCCACGCCACAATCTGTTCAATGTTCACGCCCTGGTAGTGATGCCCCGTATCCACCAGCACCATCGCCTGCTTGCCGGCATCGCGCGCAAACTCCAGCGACATCCCCCAGTCCGCAATATCCGTGTGATAAAAAGCCGGCTCAAACGGCTTGTACTCCACCAGCAGAATCTGCCCCGGCCCCAGCGCCGCATGCGCCTTCTGCAGTGCTTCCTTCAGCCATCCAATCCGCCGCCGCATGCTCTGCGTCCCTGGATAGTTCGATCCATCCGCCATCCACAGCGAAACCTCCGCCGACCCCAGCGCCTTGCCAATCTCCACCGACTCCATCAAGTGCGCCTGCGCCTTCGCGCGAATCTCTGCACTTGGATTGCACAGCGAGCCAAACTTGTACTCCGCTTCCTGAAAAAGATTCGGATTGATCGACCCCGCCCTAACGCCGGTCTTAGCTTCCAGCGCACGAATCTTGCCTACATCCGCCACACCCTTCGGCAGGTCCCACAACACGTGCAGCGCCAGCGTCGGCGTTACCCCTGTCAGCCGATGAACCTCAGCCGCATCTGCAAACTTCTCCTCAATCGAAGTCGCAGCCGCTGCCTGCGTAAACTTTCCAAAGCGCGTCCCCGTATTTGCAAATCCCCACGACGGAATCTCAATCGCAAACGCATCCAACGCACTCAACACACGCCCGCGGGCCTGATCACTCGACATCTCTTACCTCTTCCCACACTTCTGATTTTGCCCGCTTCAAAAACGAACCCGGCTCTCGCATACGGAACTATAATACCTATTGAAACTTTCTGCACCATACTTCCAGCACGAATTCCAAGAGATTTTTTCCACTCTCCCTGTTTGACAGGTTCAATAGGTATCTTATTTCCCAATAGAGCTTTCCCATCATCCTCACCATCGGGTACGATAGGCTCCGCCGCCACTCCACTGTCGTTTCAACCTAAATACGGCGCTCGAGGTCAAAAAGTTGGGTCCGAATCCTTTTCTTGGCGTTATCTTCCACTGGATCGGCGGCTTCTGCTCCGCCACCAACTTCATTCCTTTCCGCGGAATCAAACGCTGGTCGTGGGAGGTCTACTGGATCATCCAGGGCGTCGCCGCCTGGCTCATTGCCCCCACCGTCCTCGCGTGCATCTTCGTTCCCCACCCCTACGACATCCTCCGCGCCGCCCACGCCGATCCCAACGCCAGCCTCTTCTGGCCACTCCTCTGGGGACTGCTCTGGGGCATCGGAGGCCTTACCTTCGGCCTTGCCATCCGCTACCTCGGCATCGGCCTCGGCTACGCCATCGCCCTCGGCTTCTGCACCGGCTTCGGCACCATCATTCCGCCCATCTATCACGGGCAGTGGCACTCCATCACCCACTCCTGGTCCGGCCAGGTCACGCTCCTCGGAGTCCTCCTCTCCCTCATCGCCATCGGCGTCAGCGGAGCCGCCGGAGCTTCCAAGGAGCACGAGATCACCGCCGAAGAAAAGGCTGAAGCCGGCGAACGCGACTTCTCCTTCCTCAAGGGTCTCGCCATCGCCATCTTCGCCGGCATCATGAGTTCCTTCTTCTCCTTCGGCCTCGACGCCGGCAAGCCCATCGGCGACATGACCCACAACATCCTCGTCGCCAATCACAAATCCGAACTCTGGGCCAACCTCCCCGTCCTCATCGTCGTCCTCTGGGGAGGCTTCATCACCAACTTCATCTGGTCCCTCATCCTCATCGCCAAGAACAAGTCCTTCGCTCAGTTCGGTGGCGCACCCGGCGACAACCCCATGGGCACCGCCGCCGTCACCGGCGAAACCCTCGTCGACTTCGATCCCCGCGACTACATCGGCCGCATCAATCCCAGCGTCCTCACCCTCAACTACCTCTTCGCGTCGCTCGCCGGCGTCATCTGGTACTTCCAGTTCTTCTTCTACTCCATGGGAACCACCAGGATGGGCAAGTACGACTTCGCCTCCTGGACGCTCCACATGGCTTCCATCATCATCTTCGCCAATCTCTGGGGCATCGTCCTCAAGGAGTGGAAGGGCACGAGCACCCGCACGCGCCTGCTCGTCGCCACCGGCCTGCTCCTCCTCGTCGGCTCCACGGTCGTCGTCGGCTACGGCAGCTACCTCAAAGCGAACGAGAAACCCACAGCCCAGCAATCTCTCCTCGACACGCACCCCTACTCTGCGCTCACAATAGATCCATCGGCCTGAACGCTTAGCCCGGAGATCTCGCCCTGCGCATCGCACTCTTCATCGCCTGCTACAATGACACCCTCTTCCCCCAGACGGGCGTCGCCGTCACTCGCGTCCTCGAACGCCTCGGCCACACCGTCGAGTTCCCTCTCGCCCAAACCTGCTGCGGACAAATGCACTACAACACCGGCTACCACGCAGAAGCCATCCCTCTCGTCCGCAACTTCGTCCACACCTTCCGCGACGCCGAAGCCGTCTGCGTCCCTTCCGCCTCTTGCGTCGCCATGATGCGCGAACACTACGAGCTCATCGCCCGCAACGAAAACGACGCCCTGCTGCTCCAGGAAGTCCAGCTCCTCCTCCCCCGCATATTCGAGTTCTCAGAGCTCCTCACCAACCACCTCAAGGTCACCGACGTCGGCGCCACCTTCCCGCACACCGTCACCTATCACCCCTCCTGCCACTCCCTCCGCATGTTGCACATCAGCGAAGGCCCCATCAAGCTCCTCAAGCAGGTCCGCGGTCTCAGCCTCATCGACCTCCCCAACAAAGAACAATGCTGCGGCTTCGGCGGAACCTTCGCCGTCAAAAACGCCGACGTCTCCATGGCCATGCTCGGCGAAAAGCAGTCCTGCATCATCGAGACCAAAGCCGAAGTCGTCACCGCCCTCGACAACTCCTGCCTCATGCAGATCTACGGCGGCCTCCATCGCTCCAACTCTGAAGTCCGCACGCTCCACATAGCGGAAATTCTCGCTGCTGAAGGAGCCCGCGCATGAGCATCCGCGTAGGCAAAGCCGCCGCCGCTCCAGCCTTTCCCATCGCTGCGCACGAGGCCCTGCAGAACGACCAGCTCCGCCGCAACGTACGCCACGCCACCAACGTCATCCGCACCAAACGCGCTCTCCGCGTCGACGAAATGCCTGACTGGCAACAGCTTCGCCAGGCCGGCAGCGACCTCAAACAGCACACCCTCGCCCACCTCGATCACTACCTCGAACAGTTCGCGGCCAACTGCGAAAAAGCCGGCGGCAAGGTCCACTGGGCCCGCGATGCCGACGAAGCCAACGCCATCGCCATCCAGCTCATCCGCGACCACAGCGCCAACGATCCCCACCCTGAAGTCATCAAGGTCAAGACCATGACCTCCGATGAAATCCAGCTCAACCCCGCGCTGGAAGCCGCCGGCATCACACCCATCGAAACCGATCTAGCCGACATGATCGTGCAGCTAGGCCACGACGAGCCCTCGCACATCGTCGTCCCCGCGCTCCACAAAAACCGCTTCGAAATCCGCGACATCTTCCGCAAGGAGATGAACCTCCCCGACCTCACCGAAACCCCCGAAGACCTCACCGCCGCCGCCCGCCGTTATCTCCGTGAGCGCTTTCTCCGCACTCGCATAGCCGTCTCCGGAGCCAACTTCGCCATCGCCGAAACCGGCACCGTCTGCGTCGTCGAGTCCGAAGGCAACGGCCGCATGTGCCTCACTCTCCCCGACGTCCTCATCACCCTCATCGGCATTGAAAAAGTCATCCCCCGCTTCGCCGACCTCGAAGTCTTCCTCCAAACCCTCCCGCGCTCCGCCACCGGCGAGCGCATGAACCCCTACAACTCTCTCTGGACCGGCGTCACGCCCAACGACGGCCCGCAGCACTTCCACGTCATCCTCCTCGACAACGGCCGCACCCAGCTCCTCGCCAATGAGCTTGAGCGCGAAACCCTGCAATGCATCCGTTGCGGAGCCTGCCTCAATGCCTGCCCCGTCTACCGCGAGACATCAGGCCTCGCGTACGGCAGCATCTACTCCGGCCCCATCGGCGCCATCCTCTCACCGCAGCTTCAGTCGCTGGACCACTCCCGCTCCCTCCCCTACGCCTCCACCCTCTGCGGAGCCTGCTACGAAGTCTGCCCCGTCAAAATCAACATCCCCGAAGTCCTCGTGCATCTCCGTGGCCGCATCGTCCGCGGCGACCAGAAGACCCTCTCCGGCAAGCTCTCCATCGAAAACATCGCCATGCAAACGGCCGCCAAAATCTTCCTCAGCCGCCGCCGTTACGAAGCCGCGCAACGCCTCGCCCGCATCGGCCAATCCCTCTTCGAACGCAAGGGCCAGCTAGTCAACCTCCCCGGCATGGCCGGAGCCTGGACCGCCACCCGCGACCTCCGCCCCATCCCCGCGCAATCCTTCCGCGACTGGTGGAAGGAACGCCCCGCATCGTCGAAGGGAGCCGCACGATGACCGCTCGTGAACAGATCCTCGCCACCATCCGCGGCCATCTAGGCACGCAAGCCTCCAACCCCGCCGCCTCGCACGCCCTCATCCCTGCAACCTACAACCGCATCGGCCGCCTCTCGCCTGAAGCCCGCCTCGAGCTCTTCCTCGACCGCCTCACCGACTACGACTCCGAAATCCACGTCCTCCCCACCTCCGACGCCATCCCCGCGACCATCGCACAAGTCCTCGCCACCACCGGCGAAACCCAACTCATCGCCTCCACGGCCTTCCCCTCCGCCTGGCTCCCCTCCACCATCACGCCAATCCTCGACGGCAATCTCTCCATCGAAGAAGTCGGCGTCGCCCAGGCCGTCGTCACCACCTGCGAATCCGCCGTCGCTTCCACCGGCACCATCATCCTCGTCCATCAGGGAGCGCAGGGCCGCCGCCTCATCACCCTTCTCCCCGACCACCACATCTGCATCGTCCGCCGCGACCAGATCTTCGAGCACCTCCCCGAAGCCCTCACCCCCATCCTCCCCAACGCCCGCCTCCCCATCACCACCATCTCCGGCCCCTCCGCCACCAGCGACATCGAAATGACCCGCATCCGCGGCGTCCACGGCCCCCGCCGCCTCACTGTCCTCATCTACTAAGCCGCCTTTAAAACAGACGGCCCTCCGCCAAAGCGAAGGGCCATCTTTTCTACTCCCTACTCCCTCTTCCCTACTCCCTGCCTTACTGCGGCAACGTCGACAGCGTAGGCTGCACATGCACCACAATCCCATCCTGCCCGGCCTGGTACACCACAATCCTCTTCAGCACTTCGTAAGCCATCGAACCGATCGGCAGCAGGTGCCCGTTCACCGCCAGCATCGGAGTCTGGTCCACTCCAATGTCGCGTCCCAGCTTCGTCTCGGCCTCAATTTGCTCCTTCACCGCCGGAGTCGCCGCGCAAGCCGCAGTCGCCGCCGCATCCGCTCCAGCCGCAGTCGCCGCCGCAGCCAGCGTAGCTTCTACAGCGTCCGCCGTCAGAGCCGCCTGCTTGTCGAACACGTTCTTGGCATACGCAAAGAACGCCGCATCGCCCTTCTCCTTGCGCACGCAAATACCTTCAGCGGCCGCACGAAACGCATAAGGATGCGCTTCCGTCAGCGGATAGTTCTCCCACACAATTTTTGCCTGCGGAAAATCCTGCGCCAGGTTGTCCATCGTCGCTTGTGCTTCCTTGCAATGCGCGCACTGCAGATCGCCAAACTCTACCAGTTCCAACTCGTTGCTCTTCGCCCCTAGGGAAGGCCCATTCGCCTGTTCCTGCAGCACCTTGCGCGTCTCCGCAAATGGCTTCGCGCCAAAGTCGATCACCGCTCCGGCAATCGCATGCTTGCCATCGGGAGTCGTAAAGAAATCCGTCGTCGTCCCTTTGCCCGGAGCCGTCTTGTCGGCCACAAACACAATAATCTTCGCCACACCCGGCGCCGGAGTCTTCAGGATCGCCGCAACGCTCCAGATGCGATTCTCGTCATAACCCCACAGCGCCTTCAGAAAGCTATTAACCTCATCCGCGGTCGGCGTCGTCGCCGTAAAGTTCTTCGGATTCACCGCCGGAAACGGGTTCGCTGCCGCTGTTGCCTTCGGCGTCGGTGCCGGGGCCGGCACGTCGGCCGTCTGCGCTTGAGCCACTACCTGTGCGCCAGCTCCAACCACCGCCAGCACTCCTGCCAAAACAAAATTCTTCATCGTCACTCGCTGCAATCTCCTCTGCCGGCGCACCGGCACCTACCCATTAGACCTCACGCCGGGCCGCTATGGGAAAACGTCTCCCCATCCCAAACGATTTCTTCGAAACCTTCAGCACCGGCGCCGCCTGCTGCCGCTTGTACTCGCTCAGCTCCACCAGCCGGATCACCTTCTTCACCAGCGCCAGCTCCACCCCTTGCCGTGCGGCAATCGACTCCGCCGAAGCATACTCCTCGATGTAGTCCTTCAAAATCGGATCAAGAACCTCATAAGGCGGCAGCGAGTCCGTATCCTTCTGCCCCGGCCGCAACTCCGCCGAAGGCGGCTTGGTCAGCGTATCCGGAGGAATCACCTCGCGCTCCCGGTTCGCATAATGGCTCAGCGCATACACCTCGGTCTTGTACACATCCGCAATCACCGCCAGCGCCCCCACCATATCGCCGTACAAGGTGCAGTACCCGCAGGCCATCTCGCTCTTGTTGCCCGTCGTCAGCACCAGCGCCCCGGTCTTGTTCGAAAGCGCCATCAGCAGACTCCCGCGAATGCGCGGCTGCAGATTCTCCTCCGCCAGCCCAAAGCTCGTCCCCTTGAAGAACGGCTCCAGTGCTCCTTCAAACTCCGTAAACACCGCACGAATCGGCACCAGCGAAAACGCAATCCCCAGGTTCTTCGCCAGCTTCTCCGCATCGCTCACCGACCCCTCCGACGAAAACTCGCTCGGCATCCCCACACCCTGCACGTTCTCCGCCCCCAGCGCCTCCACGGCAATCGCCGCCACCAGCGCAGAATCGATTCCCCCGCTCAGCCCCACAATCGCCTTCGTGAACCCACACTTCCGCAAATAATCCCGAGTCCCCAGTACCAGCGCATCCCACGTCCGCTTGGTTTCAAATCCGCTCTCCGCAATCGTCTGCTCCAGCGGCTCCGCGTCTTCCGTCTCCACCACAACCAAATCCTCAGCGAACCCCTTCGCCTCGGCAATCACTTCCCCGCGCGCATCCACTGCAAACGAAGCCCCATCGAAAATCAGGCTGTCATTCGCTCCCACCTGGTTCACCATCACCATCGCTGCCCTGTGCCGCTTGGCCAGCGCGGAGATCATCTCCTGCCGCACCTGCGGCTTCCCATGCCAGTACGGCGACGCCGAAATATTCACGATCAGCCGATGCGCGTCCAGCGGCTGCGGCAGCGCTCCCCACTGCTTCATCAAGTCCTCAATCGGGTCCACCGGATAATTCCGCCGCGGCCAGAACATCTTGTCGTTCCACGCATCCTCGCAGATGGTTATCGCCACCGCCCGCCCCTTCACCACGGTCAGCGTCTGCGTCTGTGCCGGCTCAAAGTACCTCTGCTCGTCGAACACGTCATAGAACGGCAGCAGCATCTTCTGCTGCACAAACTTGATCTCCCCATCCTCCAACAGCGCGGCAACATTCTTCACGCGCTTCCCACTCGCCCCTTCACACTTCATCGGAGACCCACACAAAAT
>JAZKBC010000042.1:19561-23212 GCA_040388825.1 Acidobacteriota bacterium
TCGCTGGCCTGCCCTCACCCGCAGTCAGCTCCGCCACGCGAGCCAGAGTCTCCTCCGCCCGCTCAACAAACGATTCCTTGTCCAGAAGGTCCGCCGGAAAGTACCCACAGGTAGCCAGCTCCGGAAACATCACCAGCTCAGCGCCCAGCGCCGAAGCCCGTTCCACGTACTCGCTGATCTTCGCGAGATTCCCCGAGAAATCCCCAACCGTAGGATTAATTTGCGCCAGCGCGATCCGCACACATCCAGTCTAACGCGCCAACCGCTCTACTCCCTACTCCCTGTTCCCTACTCCCTGTCTTTAAGACCCCGTCCCCGCCACCACCACGCTGACCGTCCGCGCCAGGATCCGTATATCCAGCAACAGGTTCCAGTTCTCCACGTAAGCCGTATCCAGCGAGATATAGCTATCGAAAGACGGATCCTGCCGGGCCTCCACCTGCCACAACCCCGTAATTCCCGGCAGCACATCCAGCCGCCGCAGGTGCGCTGGGTCATACTTCTCCACCTCGCTCGCCAGCGGAGGCCGCGGTCCCACCAGGCTCATATCGCCAATCAGCACATTGAAAAACTGCGGCAGCTCATCCAGCGAGTACTTCCGCAGCTTCGCGCCCACCTTCGTAATCCGCGGATCGTTCGTAATCTTGAACAGCACACTGTCGCGCTCGTTCATATGGTGCAACTCTTCGCGCCGCCGGTCGGCATCCGCCACCATCGTCCGGAACTTGTAGCAGGTAAACCGCCGTCCCTTGCGCCCAATCCGCGCCGCCTTGTAAAACACCGGGCCCTTCGAATCCCGCTTGATCTTGATCGCGATCGCAATCATCACCGGCGTCAGCACCACCAGGGCTGCCGACGACAGAATCACGTCCATCACCCGTTTCAGAACGAACGCCCCGCGTGGAAAGTCCCTCCGGTGCAACGGAATCGTCGGAAATTGCCCCACATACTCAATCGGCGCATTCCACGCCAAACCGTCGTACAAATCCGGAACCACGCGCACTTCGATCCCAATCGCGCGCGCATCCTCCACCACCGAAATCACAGTCTGCTTCTCCGCCGGAGTCGAAAAGTAAATCTCGTCCACAAACAGCGACCGCGCTAGCGCAACGCAGTTGCGAATGTCCCCAATCACCTGTTGTTGGCTTGCACCCTCAGTCCGAGTGTCCAGCGAAATAAATCCCTTGAACCGGAAGCCCATGTGCGGCAGTGACTCCAGGTGATTCTTCAGCGCGTGTCCCACGCGCCCATCCCCCACAATCAGCACGTTCCGCGTCTCGCGGCCCTGCAGATATCGCTGCGCACGCATCTTCCGCCAGACCGCACGCCGCGCCGTCACCATCACCAGCGTCAGCAGCACCGTCAAGCCCACCACAATACGCGACACCTGGAACGACCGCGTCAGGTACAACGTTCCGCACAGCAACAGTCCAGCTGTCAGCACCGCCTGGATCGTCATTCGCGCTTCGTTCAGTCCGCTCCGCGTATCCAGCGATCGATACAGTCCATATACCCGCGCAAACACCAGCAGATACACCCCGAACACCAGCAGGTACGCAATCGAAATCAGCGGAGCTGTCCGCTCCAGGTGGCGAATAATCACACTGCCCGCCACCGGATTCATCGGCGTCAACCGGATTCGAAACGCGATCAGCCCTGCCACGATCGCGCTCAGAAAATCCAGCACCGCCCAGATCACGCTGCTCACCGAAAACAGACCGAACAGCCCACCCCGGCTGGACGCACCCGAGCGCCGGCGTCCAAGGTTGGACACTACGACCTGCTCCAGATAATCCGGCGTCGTCATCGGTGCGATCCCGCCGCTCAACTGCCGCGGCATCCTTCGCGAACTTGTTCCGTACCCCGCTAGTCTACCGCGAAAAACCTCTTCGCGAATCAGACTGCTCCGGAAGCTAACACCTTTGTGTAACATCGCGTTACGTCCAGTCCGGTCGTCTGGACCCCACTCTCCATCACCCCGGAAGCACTAACTCATCCAGCGCGAAAAATTCCCGCAGTACGGGATCGTCGCTTGCCCTCATCTGCTCTATCGTCCCGAAAAAGCGGGCACTGCCTTCGTGCAGAAACACCAACTTGTCTGCCAGCTTTTCAGCGAATCGCATATCGTGCGTCACGACGATGCTGGTGAGATGCAACTGCATCTTCAACCGTTGGATCAGGTCCCCCAGCAGGTGCGCCATCAGCGGATCCACCATCGTCGTCGGCTCGTCGTACAGCACCGCG
Source organism: Acidobacteriota bacterium (assembly GCA_040388825.1). GTDB lineage: Bacteria > Acidobacteriota > Terriglobia > Terriglobales > Acidobacteriaceae > Granulicella. The sequence goes on from JAZKBC010000042.1 coordinate 21,806, forward strand.
CTCGGCTGAGCAGCCAAGGCTCGCGCGATGGCAACACTCCGCTTCATCCCCGTCGACAGGTCCGACGGCAGCATGTTCTCCATCCCCGCCACACCCACCATCTCCAGCAAACCTTTCACCACCTGCAGCATCTGGTCTTCCTGCATGTCCCCGCGCTCCCGCAGCGGAAACGCCACATTCTCCCCCACAGTGATCGAATCGAACAGCGCCCCATTCTGGAACACCATCGTCACTTTTTTCCGGACCTCCTGCATCTCCTTCTCCGTGAACCCAGCAATATTCTGCCCGGCCACCATCACGGTCCCGCTGTCCGCCTTTAAAAATCCCATCAATATCTGCAGCGACACCGACTTCCCCACACCGCTTCGCCCCAGGATGCAAAGCGTCTCTCCCGCACCCACCGAGAAGCTCACATCCTTCAGCACCACAAAATCCCCAAACGACTTGCACACGTTCTCAAACGAAATGTAAGGCAGCGCCGGCGTAGCCGTAGCAAACGAAGCTCCCTCCAACCCCGCCGTCCCGGCAAAGTCCGCCTCCTCCGCCGTAGCCGCGCCCTCAGCCTCATTCGCATGCGCTGACGCCGCCATAAACTCTTCAACCGCCGGCGCCACATCCGCCGAAAGCTCCGCCGTCAGCGGCTCATCGGCCGCCGTCAGTTTCGTCTCAACCTCGGAATCCTGCGCAGGCCTCTGCTCGTCCGCCATCCCCAAGTCTCCTCTGCTGTCAGTATGCCACCCAGCGTTCTTGCTGCCGCATCCCCGACCTTAGTCCAAGGTCAACAGGAATAGTCAGAAGCGCATCCGTCTTTCGATCGCACCACCCCAAATTTGTCATCCTGAGCGAAGGCTCGCGCCCTTTGCGAGCCGCAGTCGAAGGACCTGCAATGCCGCTTGCCCCTGCAGACCGTTCGCACTTTCTAACTCGATGTCCGCTACCGTGCCGCCACTACCGCTCACGCTCAACCTCCTCCGCCCAAGCCTCCGCCTCCGCCAACTCCTCGGAAGTATTGACGTTGGCAAACCACCGTCGCAACGTCTCCTCATCGGCCGGAGAAGCATGCCACGCCGCATCCGCCCTTAGATACCGCGCGTGCCCTTCACGCAACCGAATGTTTCCCAGCAGGACATCCAGTCGGCGCTCGCCCGCGTCCAGCCCTGCCTGCAAGATCGGCAACACCTCGGGCCGCAGAACCGCAAACGCCGGCTCCTTGCCCATCTTCGTGTACAGCGATGATCCCAGCAGCGTCCCCGCAGTCTCCTCAAACTCAGGAACAACAGCTATCGTGGCCTCCACCCACCGCCGCAACAACTCCCCCGGCACCAGCGGCACATCCACCGGCACAAACATCGCCCACTCCTGCCTCGCCGCCTTCAAACCCGCCTCAATCCCCGCACCCGGCCCGCA
>JAZKBC010000043.1:0-3309 GCA_040388825.1 Acidobacteriota bacterium
GTTCGATCCCGACCCGCGCCTCCAATTTCTTCAACGCCAAGACGGCCACCCACGGGTGGCCGCTTCGCTTTCCTCGCACCGATCTGTGTGGCGCTCGCTGCGCACGATCACCGAGGACCCCGGCCTGCTTCAATCCAACTCCGTCATAGCTGCCCGAACCCCGCGCTCAACAATCGCGTCCACAAGCCTCGCCGTCTCCTCGGCAAGCCCGGAAATCTCCCGCAGATCCTTACCCCACCAATCAACCTGCCCCAGCACGTTATCTGTCAGCGCCCTCGATCCACCCTCCGATCCGTCGAACGTTCGCCAAAGCCCAGCCATCGTTTCCAGAATCGCAACATTGTCGCGAATCAAATAACTCTCCTCACCCCTCCGCCCAATCAGCGCCCCATCTTCCACGCTGGTCCCGCGATAAAACGCAATCAACGCCGCCAGCGCAAACGTCAAACGCTTCGGCAGCACGCCGCGCTGCGCCACCGACCGCTCCAGTGAAGGCAGCACCCGAGCCTTGAACTTCGAAATCGAGTTCAACGAAATATCCAGCACCGCATGACGGATGAACGGATTACTGAACCGCTCATACACCGCCTCGGCAAACTGTTCCAGCTCCGCCTTCGGCAACGTCAGCGTCGGAATCACCTCTTCCTGGATCATCCGCTTCATGAACCCGCTGATCTGCGCATCCTTCATCAGGTCGCCCACATAATCGAACCCCGCGAGATACGCTGCCAGCACGGTCCCTGTATGCGCTCCATTCAGAATCCCCACCTTGCGATCGCGATACGGCTTCATGTTGTCCGTCACGATCACGTTGAACCCAGCCTCCGCCAGCGGCAACTCCTTCGCCAGCCACGCCGGCCCTTCAATCACCCAGAGATGAAACACCTCCGAGCTATCCAGCAGTTCATCGCGATATCCCAGTCGCTCCTCAAGCTCCTCCGCCTCATTTTTCGGATACCCCGTAACAATCCGATCCACCAGCGTATTCGTAAACGTGTTCGCGCTCTCAATCCACGCGACAAACTCCGCCTCCAGCGCCCAACGCTTCGCCGTCGCCAGCACAGCAGCCTTCAGTGCATCGCCATTGCGTTCGATCAACTCGCACGGCAGCACCACGCATCCCTTCGTCGCATCTCCGCCAAACGCCAGGTACCGCTCCAGCAGAAACAGCGTAAGCTTGCCCGGAAATGAAACCGGCGGCTTGTCCGTAATGCGATCCTCCGCATTGAACGCAATCCCCGCCTCCGTCGTGTTCGACACGATAAACCGCAGCTCCGGATTCCGCGCACACCACAAATACCCCGCCCAATCCGTATAAGGATTGATCCCCCGGCTCACCGACGCGATCAACTCCTCGCGCTCCACCACCGCGCCGTCTTCAATCCCGCGCATCAGCAGCGTGTAGGCGCCGTCCTGAGCATTGAGCTTCTCCACCAACCCCTGTGCAATCGGCTGCACCACCACCACGCGCCCATTGAACAGCCCCTTTCGATTCATCCCATCAACCATCCAGTCCACAAAACCACGCAGAAAATTCCCCTCACCAAACTGCAGCACTCTCTCCGGCAGCAGCGAATCATTCGCCCAACTGCTCAACTCAGGGTTAGCCTTCAACAACTCAGCATTCAAGGGATGCACCGCAACAGCATTCGACGTAGGCATTAAAGTGTCACTCCATCTTTCCAGATTGAAATCTCACGAAACCCATTCACTTCACTGCGCGTCTTCACACGCCCGGACGCCACCTCGAGCACCAACTCAAACAACTGCTCGGCAACCTCATCCATCTCCGCGCTTCCATCCGCCAGCACACCGGCGTTGAAGTCGATCCATCCCGGCTTCCGCTCCGCCAGCGCACTGTTCGTAGCAATCTTCAGCGTCGGCACGGGAAACCCCATCGGCGTTCCTCGCCCAGTCGTAAACAGCACCATGTGCGCTCCCGCCGCGCTCAACACCGTCCCCGAAACGCCATCATTCCCCGGCCCATTCAGCAGCGCGATCCCGCCCAGCCCCGCACTCGCGCGCTCCGCATAACCCAGCACCTGCTTCACGGGATACGTTCCACCCTTCTGCACGCATCCCAGCGACTTCTCCGCCAGCGTCGTAATCCCTCCATCCTTATTCCCCGGCGAAGGATTCTCATCAATCGGCTCTCCATGCTTCGCAAAGTACTCACGAAACGCATTCACCAACCCCGCTATCTCCCCCGATACATCTGCACTCACCGCCCGATCCAGCAGCACACCCTCCGCCCCAAACATCTCCGGAACTTCGGTCAGGATGCTCGTTCCGCCCTGTGCCGCCAGCTTGTCCGCCACCCGTCCCACCAGCGGATTCGCCGTAATCCCACTCAGCCCCTCCGACCCTCCACACTTCATCCCCAGCACCAGTTCGGCAGCCGGTATCGGTTCTCTCTTGAACTGCGCCGCATACTCCGCCAGCTCCCGCACCAGCCCCACACCACTCTCAATCTCATCCGCAACATCCTGCGCGTTGCAATACCGGAACCGCTCTTCACAGCTCCGGTCCAGCTTCTCCACAAACAACTTCAACTGGTTGTTCTCACAGCCCAGCCCCAGCACCAGCACTCCAGCCGCATTCGGATGCGCGGCCAGCGCCGCCAGCAGAGCCTGCGTGTGCGCAAGATCCCCTCCCAGTTGCGAGCACCCATACGGATGGTTGAACGTGTGCACTCCATCCACCGCACTGCCTTCAAACACCAGCTCCCGCGCCGCCCTCTCCGCAATCGCAGTCGCCACCCGGTTCACGCAACCCACCGTGTTGATAATCCAAATCTCGTTGCGAATCCCCACTCCCCCACCCGTCCGCCGATACCCGTCAAACGTCCTCACGGCAGCATCATGCCGTTCCACGCCGCGCGCCGCCGCGAACATCCGCGCCTCCAGCTTCCCCGCCAGCGCACTCTCCAGGTTGTGCGAATGCACATGCTCCCCAGCCCGAATCTCGCGCTTAGCCACACCAATCGGATAGCCGTACTTCACCACGGCTTCCCCACTCTCAATCGTCCGCAGCGCCACCTTATGCCCCGCCGGAACCCCCTCCACCGCCATCAGTTCCCCAAACGTCTCGCGCTCACCCACCACTCGTAGCGCCACCGCCACATTGTCCTTCGGATCTATCTGGAGCACACCACCGTCAACCTTCATGCCCCGATCATCGTCGGCTCCAGCCAGCACTTCAGTGTCACTCGTCACCGAACCCGATTCGCCCGCCGCCCATGCCCGCCCAGAATCCTCCCAAGGCCCACAGCCATCGCATCCTCCATCACCCCCTGCCTTTTTTGTTTGT
>JAZKBC010000044.1:0-489 GCA_040388825.1 Acidobacteriota bacterium
CAACGGGGCGTTTTGTCCCTGAAGTTTCGGGGAGACTTCTGGTTGGCGACAACGGTGGCAAACTCAGTCTGGTTGCTGGGCGACGCGGTCGGGCACGTTCGGCAGATCACACTTAACAACAATCACGCTTCCAACAACTCAGGTATCTTCTTAGCCACCGAAATCATCATGCCGCTCGTAATACTCTCTTTGACTCTCTACCACCGTCGTCAGCACGGCAAAGTCACCTGACAGGATCGTCGGCGCTAATCGCCAATGCACTCATGGAGCAAGTTTTGTACGGATGAGTCGGCTTCTATGGCGTTGCGGTCTATTAAGTACAGGTACTGGCAACCCGCCTCTCCAGCTGGCCATAAACCAATCCCGAAATGGGCCAAAGGCCGCCAACCTGCGCAGAATTCTGCCAAATCACACCGTCCAAATTGATATCCTGAAAATAGAGCAGAATGCAGACACCAAAGCCACGGAACCTATCCGTGGCTTCTTCAT
>JAZKBC010000044.1:499-1604 GCA_040388825.1 Acidobacteriota bacterium
AGCAAATATTTGCGGACCGGAGGTCGAAAACGCATCAGAAACGAGGCAAATGAACGCCGCTAACTTCAATGGATAGACGACTTTACCGATAAGTCCTTTGCCTGGACGATTTTAACCCTCGGGAGAGGCTCTAAACGCAAGATGCGGTGAGACTTACAAGCCACTCCTCTCGTACCGGGAGGGGGAGGGGGTCCCTCCCAGCCGGTGATTACAGGATGTACCGCGACAGGTCCTGGTTCTTCACGATCGACGCAACCATCGCCTGCACGTATGCCGGATCGACGACCACCACTTTCTCGACCCCGTGCTCGGTCACACGCTCCACCACTGGCAGCGGAACCGTAGCCCCCAGGCCGTCGGCGGATGCTGCCGCCAGGTCCACCACACCCTCGGCCGTCTTCTGCCCTTTTTGCAGATCGGGTGCCAGGAAGCTGATCTCGTCCAGCACCCGCTCCATGATGGTGTGCAGCCGCCGCGCGCCGATATTTTCCGTGTTCTCATTCACGCGGAAGGCAAACTGCGCAATCTCTTCCAGCGCCTCGCGCGTGAACTCCAGCTTCAGCCCTTCGGTCTCGAGCAGTGCCGCGTATTGTTTGGTCAGCGAAGACTTCGGCTCCGTCAGGATGCGGATGAAGTCCTCCACTGTGAGCGAGTGCAGCTCCACGCGGATCGGAAAGCGTCCCTGCAGTTCAGGAATCAGGTCGCTCGGCTTCGACACGTGGAACGCGCCCGCCGCGATGAACAGGATGTGGTCCGTCGACACCATGCCGTAGCGCGTATTCACCGTCGTCCCTTCGACGATCGGCAGAATGTCGCGCTGCACGCCTTCGCGCGAGATGTCCGGCCCGTGCCCACCCTCACGCCCAGCCACCTTGTCGATCTCATCCAGAAAAATGATCCCGGAATTTTCCACCCGGTCGACCGCGACACGGTTCACCTGGTCCACATCGATGAGCCGCTGCTCCTCTTCCTGCACCAGGTATTCGAAGGCCTCGCTCACCTTCATCTTCCGCTTCTTGGTGCGCTGTCCGAACAAGCCGGGAAGAATGTCCTTCAGGTTGACGTCCATCTCTTCCTGGCCTTGATTGGTGATGATCTCGAAGCT
>JAZKBC010000044.1:1727-3891 GCA_040388825.1 Acidobacteriota bacterium
CGTCCAGCTTGCCCTCGCGGAACTGCTGTCGCAGCTTTTCCCGCGTGCGGTTGTGACTGTCGCTGCCCGGGTTCGGCGCCTCAATCGTCGGAGCCGCTTCCTGCGCCGTCACGATGTCGATCACCTTGGACTCCGTCTTCGACTCCGGTTGCTTCACCACAGCCGCCGGCGCAGGCAGCAGCAGATCCAGCAGCCGCTCCTCCGCGTTCAGCTCGGCTTTGTCCTCCACCTCTTCCAGCCGCTCTTCTCTCACCATGTCAATGGCGATCTCCACCAGGTCGCGGATCATCGACTCGACATCGCGGCCCACGTAGCCGACCTCGGTGAACTTCGACGCCTCCACCTTCAGGAACGGCGAGCCGGTCAGCTTGGCCAGCCGCCGCGCAATCTCCGTCTTGCCCACGCCCGTCGGTCCGATCATGATGATGTTCTTCGGCATGATCTCTTCCGCGAGATCGGGCGGCAGCTTCTGCCGCCGCATGCGGTTGCGCAGCGCAATCGCCACCGCCCGCTTCGCGGCGCTCTGCCCCACCACGTACTTGTCCAGCTCCGCGACAATCTGCCGCGGCGTCAACTCATCCAGCGACAGCTCCTGATCTTCCGCTGTGCCTGGTAAATAGATAGCCATTTGCCCTCATTCTCCTTCCGGGCGGTACGCGCCAGCCTAGGCGCTCAGCTCTTCGACCGTGATCTGGTCGTTGGTGTAGATGCAGATCTGTCCCGCAATCCGCAGGCTCTTCTCCGCGATGTCGCGCGCACCCATGTCGGTGTTCTGCATCAGGGCGCGGGCCGCCGCCAGCGCGAACGAGCCTCCGGAGCCGATCGTCGCAATGCCCTCGTCCGGCTCGATCACATCTCCCGACCCGCTGATGAGGAACGTCTGATGCGGGTCTGCCACCACCAGCAGCGCTTCCAGCGACCGTAGCATCTTGTCCGTGCGCCACTCCTTGGCCAGCTCCACCGCAGAACGGCCGAGGTTCCCGGCATACTGCTCCAGCTTGCCCTCAAACCGGCTGAAGAGCGAGAAGGCATCCGCCGTCGAGCCGGCAAACCCGGCCAGGATCTTGTCCTGGTAGAGACGCCGTATCTTCTTGGCGGTGTGCTTGATCACGCTGTCACCCAGCGTTACCTGTCCATCCGCCGCCATCACAACGCTGGTGCCCCGGCGTACGCAGATGACAGTGGTCGAACGTATACGGCGCCCCCCGGAAAGAGACAGGTCACCCTGCCCGGAAACGCCTGCTGCATATGTGGAAAACCGCCGCGGAGGCCCCGCTGGCGGCGTTAAGGCTGAATCGCTCATGCATACAACAAGCCCTGCAGCCGGTGTGACTTTCCGGTCAAGAACGCCCCTGCGTCGCTGGGAACCTGCCTGGTACACAACAGCGGTGAAAGTGCTTTTGTATCCCCCTTTTGCGCCATCCTGCAGACACCGATTCGTAACTCGGCTCAAGGCATAGCTGCGCTATCCTTGCAGCAGCAATGGAGAGTGCCGCTGTGGCTCTCCCAGCCCCGGAGCACCGATGTTCAGCATCACCGTGCGAGAGACCCAGTTGATAGGTGGCGTGACAGCAGTGGTGGCCATAGCTGCCGCGGCGGCCGTGTATTGGATGTCACGGAAGCGCCCCAGTCCCGATGAGCTGGAGCGCGATCGCCGCGATGTGCTGGTGCAGAAGGGCCGCATCATCGATGCCACCGTCCTCGACATCAACGAGCTGTCGCCCGAAGAATCGGAACGGCCGCTGGGCATGCAGCTCATCCTGTATCAATACGACGTTGCCGGCGTGACCTACGAGTGCTCGCAAGACGTCACGCTGCTCCAGCATGTGGTGGACATCCACAAGATCAGGCTCAGCTTTCCGGCTTCGGTTCGCTACGATCCGCACAACCCCGGCAACAGCCTTATTGTGGCCGAGAGCTGGAGCGGCCTGCGTGACACGGCGAACTCCATCCCGCTGCATCCGCTGCGCCGCGCCAATGCGCGCCAGGCAGTCGTCTAGGTACTGAGATAGATTTAGCCTTCCAGCTTCACGATCGCAGCGCTTGCCCCTGGAACGTGCACCCGGCACATGCCATGGATCACGCGAGCATTCTCAAAGCGGCCGCGCCACTGGGCATCTTGCTCGACGGCAGCTCCGCCCAACGTGACGCCAGTCGTGCTGCC
>JAZKBC010000045.1:0-3549 GCA_040388825.1 Acidobacteriota bacterium
TCAAAGTAAGCCGCATTTGCTGGATACGTCTCGCCCGGCTTCGACCTCCGATAATCCAACGCCCCACCCCGCACCACGCGCGCCAGCCCGCCCACCGGCCCCACAGGATCAACCTGCTCCCCCGCCGCATACATCCCATACCAATCCAGCGTCCACTCCGGCCTTCCCACGCCGAGGTTCTCCACTCCCCAAGCGTTCTTCTCATCCACCTTCAGCGGAGCATCGCTCGCACCAAACAACTTCGTTCCACCCGCCCGTGCCACATACTCCCACTCCGCCTCCGTAGGCAGCCGATACGTCTTCCCCTCGCGCTTCGACAACCACGCGCAGTAAGCCATCGCCTCATTCCAACTCACGCCCGCCGCATACTCCGCAGACGCCGCGCTAGCCGTGTACTTCGGATCAAACTTCCGAAACTCCGCAACCGTCACTTCAGTTACACCCATCGCAAACCCATGCGTAATCTTCACCTCATGCGCAGGCACCTCATCAAAATCCCCATGCGCCGGCCGCGTCGACATCACGCCATGCCCAGCCCTCACCAAATCCGGAAGCGCGCCCTCATCCGCGCCCATGCGAAACTCACCCGCTGGCACCCGCGCCAGTTCTATTCCATCCTTCGTCTTCATCGCTTGTTGTGCCACGCACGACACCGCGCACAACACTATGCCACCCAACACCACACCATGCACTCTCACTTGGCCTCCTTCATCCGATACAACAACGCCCCCAGCTCCGGCCGCGACGCAACCTTCCGTCCATCCACCATCAACGTCAGCCCCTTGCCCTTTCCATACCGTTTTCCCGTCGCATCCCACACAATCGTGAGCGAGTGCCCGTGGTACGGCAGAGCATCTACCGCGAAATAACTCCACGTCCCACGCGGCAGCAGCGGCTTCAGCACGATCTCATCGCCCATCTCGGGGCGCAGGCCAATCAACCCCGTCAGCAACGGATCCGCAAACCCCGAATGGTTGTAGTAATTCCCACGCCCCACCTGCTTGTTCTTCGCCTTCAGCATGTTCTTCGCAATCCACTCATCCGTATCCGCATCCAGGTCTTCATCAATCCACGGAATCACGTCCCCATTCGCCAGCTTCAAATGCTGCGACAGCACATACGCCGAAAACAGCCGTAGATAATCCTTCGCCCCCACCGCACTCTGCGCCTGCCCATCCTCCAGCAGATTCGCCATCGCAATCAGCGTCTGCGTCGTCGCAAACGGCCACGACGGCCCATTCCACGTGCACTGATCGCTGCTCGCAAACCGGAACCGCGGACTCCGCCTCTCCGCCGTCGTCGGTCCATACTTCCCCGCAAACCCCTGCGGAGCAAACAACTGCTTCCAGGCCACCGCATGCTCCACAGGAGGCTCATCAAACATCCACGGCACATACCCAATCAACTCACGCACACCCGACGACCTCATCGCCGTACCGTTATCAACAAATTTCTTCTGCGCCCGAATCTCCGAATCCTTCGCCGGCGACATCACCTCATAAAACGAATTCTTCGCGTTCCACAAATTCGTCTCAATCAACCCCCGCAGCCTCTCCGCCTTCACCGCATACACCTTCGCCGCGGCCACATCACCTGCCCCGGCAGCTATGGCTGCAATCGCCTTCGCATCCCCATACATATAGCTGTTCAACGTCGGCCGATACCCATCCCCGCTGATGCTCTTCTCCATCGCATCCCGCGTATCGATCGACCAGAACAACCCATTCGCATCCTGCTGCGTCTTCTCCCAACTCTCGTAATTCGCCTCCATCGCCGGCAGCAGCGACGTCCCCAACCCCGCATCCCCCTTGACTTCCGCACCTCTCCTTACCGACCACGCCATCGCATCGCTGTACTTATGCGGATCCGCATCCGGCGAAAACCAGAACCGCGCGTCGTCCTCCGCAATCGCTGGGTCCTTCAACCATCGCGCCTCTCCCAGATGAAACGGAGCCGCATCCGGCAGCGCCCCATAGAATCCATCCTTCATCTCCGGCTTCGGCAACCACTCCGTAATCACCCACCCAACGCGAGTCTTCACCACATGCTTCTGCCACGCATACCAGCGAAAGTAGTACATCTCTTCAAAGCCCTCGTCTGAGCTCTCAAACCACGGAATCTCCGCTCGCATCCACGGCCAGCTATCCTCGGCCGCCTTCCCGGTAGCCTCCGCCTCCTGCTGCTCAAACGTCCGCACGTAGTGATGAAAGCTCTCCGGCTGCAACACCGTCTGCGCACACCCAACACCCGCGCATCCCATCACCGCGACCATCGCCAACGCACACTTCATCGAGCACCTCGCGACAGCGGCGATCCAAACTCCTTATCCAGAAACCTCACATACTGCTCCCAATCAAATACCGTCACATCATGTTTCCCGGAGCGCACGTGATACGCCAAATCTCCCATCACCGGCTCATTCACCGCCGGCATCGCATCCGTCCCGAGCCCGCGCTTCCCGAACAGCGCATACACTCGCCCCACATCCACCGCCGACAAAAACTCTCCGCGCGGGTCCGACCACAAATCTCCCTCCGCGCTTGCCACATAGAGCGGCCGCGGCGCAATCAACGCCAGTAGCAAATTCCCATCCACCGGAATCTCGCGATCTTTCCCCACCCACTGCGCGTAGTTCGCACAGAACCAGTACGGAAACGATCCCTCCAGATGCCCGATCGTTTCTCCAAACTCGCGCCGGTACAGCGACTGCCCACCCTTCCCACTCTCCGTCGAAAGCACCGCCGCAAACCGCTCATCCTGCGCTGCGGCCCAATCCGCCGCCTTTCCCAGGCGCGAGTGCCCAGTTACCGCAATCTCTTTCGCATCGACCATCTTCAACGACCGCAAATAATCCGCTGCCTTGCTCAATCCCCAGGCCCACGCCCCCAGAGCTCCCCACGCATCCGCCTTCGCCTGCGTCTGCGTCTGTCCCTTCGCAAAATAGAACTGCCGCACGCTCAACTGCACAGCATCGCGAGCATCCGGCTCGATGTCTCCGTAGTACACCGTCGCCAGGCCATACCCGTGCTCCAGCAGCATCCGTACCTGCCACTCCTGCGTCTGCCATCCGCGCCGCTTCTCGTCGAACGCCACCCGCGTTGGCAACTCGCCGCGCTTTGCGGAAGGCTTCCACAACTCCGTCGCCCGAATCCCCGGGTCATCCACCACCGAAGCGTTCCCCGCAAAGTTCAACCCCAGCACCACAGGCGACGGCCCCTTCGCCTTCGCCGGCAAATACAGCAGCAAATGCATCACCGGAGCATCCGCAGCCTTCGCCAGCGCAATGTCGACCTGCGTTCGCAGCGCTAGTCCATCCAGCGCAGGCGCATCCTTCTCCACGACGGCGTACTTCGGCTTGAACTTCTTGGCCGCCTCAGGAGTCTTCCCAAACACATTCTCTTCAAACGCCCGCAAAATCTCTGCCCGCCGCGCACCCCACTGCGCTCGCGTAGTCACTACCGAACCATCATCACGCTTCAGCGGATCCAGCATCACATATGCCGGAACCTTCGCCTCATCGCCGTTGTACCCCTTCGGCATCGAAGCTGT
>JAZKBC010000045.1:3559-11896 GCA_040388825.1 Acidobacteriota bacterium
GCCAAGCTCAACACCTATCCGAACACCTATCTAGCGCAACTCGCCGCCGCCACCAGCACACCCACCGCAACTTCGCGTAGCTTCAACATAGGCAAACACGCAGTCAATCGCATTGCCAACTCTAATCCAGCCGCGTATAAACGAAAACTGCTTCATCCATGAATTCCGACCACAAGGAATCCCCGCTCGTGACCCCTTCGATTCTCCGCACCAACAGCGCCTCCTTCCGCATCATCACGCGCTCGCTCCTCGTCGCATCGCTGGCCACCACCGCAGCTTTTCCGCAAGTCGGAACCACCCCGCTCGACCCCACACGCGGTCTCACCGGCCCTCTCGAAAGCTCGCTCCACCAGCCGCTCCCCGAGCAGTACATCTGGACCGCGCCCGACCACGCCGCCGCCATCACCGACAAAATCCAGTACACCTTTCCCAAGGTCACCGAAGCCACCGAGCCCCACTTCTTCCGCAAGATATTCGCGCTCGACCAAGTCCCCGCGCAAGCCACACTCTACCTCGCTGGCCCACGCTCGGCCTCCATCTATATCAACGGCAAACTCGTCCGCGGCGTCGACTCCGACGTCACGCATCCGCTCGCCATCCACGTCTTCGCCACACCCATCGCATCCTTCCTCAAGCCCGGCAAGAACACGCTCGCGCTCGAAGTCGTTCGCGGCCGCGGCGTCACCGGCTTCACCAACAGCGCACTCGTCATGCAGCAGACCTTCGGCGAAGTCCTCGTCGCCAAAATCCTCCCCGCTGCTCCATACCTCAATGCCACGCCGCTCATGATGTCCGACGAATCCTGGCGCAGCACCACAACACCTTCAACCAACTGGCAATCGCCCACCTTCGACGACGCCTCCTGGAAGCCCGTCCAGGATCTAGGCCCCATCGAGCACACCCTCGATCTCTTCCAGTGGAACGCCGATGCGGGCCTCTACGACTGGCCTGGCTACGACGGCATCTCGCCCTTCCTCGCGCACACCCGCGTCCCTGTTGCGCAAATCCTCTCCTCCGCACATCGCGACGGCCGCTTCGACAACCTCGCCTCGCTCACCTCCTCTGCACCCGCCGCCGATTTCACCGTCCATCTTTCCGCTCCCACACTCATCGCCGAACAAGCTCCCGAAGTCATCCTCGACTTCGGTAAAGAACTCACCGGCCGCCTCGAACTCGTCTCCAACACCGACTCGCCGGTCGCTGTCACGATGCAGTACGGCGAGTCCTACGACGAGATGCTCAAGTCACCCTACCTCGGCGTGAACCTTCTCACCATCGCTCCGCACCAGACCGCGCACGGTCCCAAGAGCTCCTTCCGCTACGCCCGCATCGTCTTCGTCGGCGGCCCCGCCGAAGTCCACTTCAAATCCATAGCCGCCGACGACATTTTCTACCCCGTCAAATATCAAGGCTCCTTCGAGTCCTCCGACCCCATGCTCAACCGCATCTGGGAAACCGCCGCCTACACCGCCCACCTCTGCATGCAGGACGATGTCTGGGACTCGCCCAAGCGCGATCGCGGCCGCTGGATGGGCGACACCGACGTCATGGGCCGCACCATCGAAGACGCCTTCGATGATCGCTTCCTCATGGAAGACACCCTCGATCGCCTCCTCGGCCCCGCTCCTGTGCAGCAGGACGTCAACGGCATCCCCGGCTACTCCGCCGCCTGGTTCACCGGGATCGCGCAGTACTACCGCCAGACTGGCTCCATCGACTTCCTGCGCAAAGAACACGCGCGCATGCTTCAGCTGCTCACTTATGTCGACAGCCAGTTCGGCCCCGACAATCTCTACGCCAACAAAGCCAACGTCTGGCTCTACGTCGACTGGTCCCCCGAGCTCAACGGCGACACGCCCGAAACCCGCCGCGCCACCACGCTCGAGTTCTACCGCGCCTACCGCGACGCCGCGTGGATGCTGCGCGAGCTGGGCGACACCGCCAACGCCACGCACTATGACCAACGCGCCGACTCCATCAAAGCCGCCGCACAGAAATCCCTCATCGACCCTGCCACCGGCTCCTTCGGCCCACGCTGGCAAACCAACGCCGCCGCCGTCCTCAGCGGAGTCGCCGACCCCTCGCAGTACAACGCCATCTGGTCCAACGTTCTCTCGCACGTCGGCCACATCCGCTACAACGGCCTCGTCACCACGCCCTATTACAACTACTACATCATCTCCGCCATGGCGCAGACCAACCATCGCGAAGACGCTCTGCAATGGATCCGCCAGTACTGGGGTGGCATGCTCGACGAAGGCGCAACCAGCTTCTGGGAAGCCTACGACCCCGACTGGTTCAAGGAGGACTTCCACGCCTCCTTACAGGCCGACAACCGCAGCGGCTACTTCGTCTCCCTCGCCCACGGCTGGGCAAGCGGCGCTGGCCCCTGGCTCACCGAGCAGGTCCTCGGCATTCAATCCACCGCCGCCGGCATGAGCAAACTCAACATCCGCCCCGATCTCCTCGACCTCAAATGGGCCCGCGGCGCCGTACCCACCCCCAACGGCCTCCTCAAGCTCGACATCAAGCGCGACCCCGTCTTCACCGTCGAGCTCGACCTTCCCCCTCACACCACAGCAACCGTCTCACTCCCCGTCTCACACACCTCCCAGCAGATCATGGTCAACGGCGACGAGCACGACACCATACCCACCGAAAACGGAACCCGCGCCGTAGTCGTCCTCGACTCCCCCGGTCGCTACACACTAAGCAGTCGCTGATCTAGACACTTCACCACCGCCTCCGATGAACCCTCATCCTGAGCGCAGCGAAAGACCTCTGTATTTTGGAGGGCCTCCGCTGCCCGCCTCAGAACAAATCTCGCTGAACCCGAAACGCCACACCACAACTACCGCGAGCACTCCCCACCGGCCCTCACCCGAAACACATAAGCCGCCTCATCCGCATGCACGGCGGGCAACATCAAATGCAACCCATCCACCCTCTGTTCAAACCCCACCTTCGCCGCACTCCCCAGCAGAGAAACCCCACAGACATCGCCCTTCAAATACGGCAACCCCTTCCCCAGTACCCGAATCACCATCTCCCCACCAGCCGGCCACCCCAAAGCAATCGCATAAACAGCATCACCCTTCGCCGTGAACCGCAGATCGTCAGCCGTATACCTCTGGTTGTCCGAGTTGATCTTCAACCCATCCTTCACCAGCGTCGGCCCCTCGCCATACATCACCCACGGCCGCGTCCCATAGATCGCCTCTCCGTTCGCCCGCAGCCAGTCCCCCATCTGCAACAGCACCTTCTGCGCCTCCTCCGGAATCGTCCCATCGGCCTTCGGCCCCACATTCAGCAGCAGATTGCCATTCTTCGACACCACATCCACCAGCTCCTGGATCAGCGACCCTGCATCCCGATACTCATCCCCCTTCACATACCCCCAGCTATGCACCGACACCGATGTGTCCGTCTGCCAAGGCAATAATCTGAGCTCATCCATCTTCCCGCGCTCAATATCCAACGTTGCCACATTCGCCGGCATTGACTCTTGCTTGTACGTCAGCACCACCTTCTGCTTGCGCTCCACCGCCCGGTCATAGAAGTACGCCGCAAAGTCCTGCAACCCCGGCTTGAACGCCGGCTGCCCAATCCACCAGTCGAAGTAAAAAAAGTCCGGATGATACTTGTCGACCAACTCCGTCGAACGCGCCAGCCAGTCATCCAAAAACTGCTGACTAGGCGGGAACCACTTCTCCAGATGCTCCGCATTCGGCTCCTTCCG
Source organism: Acidobacteriota bacterium (assembly GCA_040388825.1). Lineage (GTDB taxonomy): Bacteria > Acidobacteriota > Terriglobia > Terriglobales > Acidobacteriaceae > Granulicella. The sequence goes on from JAZKBC010000045.1 coordinate 7,299, forward strand.
CGCATCCGTTCCCGGCAAACCCATCGGAGCCGCCGGCCCATACAACGGCGCGTACGTCGCATCCTGAACATCCGATGCCTGCCGCATCCCGCCACCGTACCACCACCAATGCTCCGCCCGATGCGAGCTCACTCCGAACCGCAACCCCCGCGCCCTCACAGCTTTTTCCATCTCCCCCACAACGTCACGATGCGGCCCCATCTTCGCCGCCGTCCATTCGCTCAGCGAAGAGTCATACATCGCAAACCCGTCGCAATGCTCCGCCACCGGAACCACATACTTCGCCCCCGCCCGCGCGAACAAATCCACCCACGCCTTCGCATCGAACTTCTCCGCGCGAAACATCGGAATGAAGTCCTTATACCCAAACTTTGTCAGCGGGCCATACGTCGCTACATGGTGCACATTCGCCGCATTGCCCTCCAGATACATGTTCCGCGGATACCACTCGTTTCCGTATGCCGGAACCGAGTACACCCCCCAGTGCACAAAAATCCCAAACTTCGCATCCCGAAACCACTCCGGCGTCTCATACTTCCCCAGCGACTCCCAGTTCGCCGCAAACGCCCCCCGCCGATCCTCCACCCGCACCTTCTCTACCTGCCGCGCAACCGCCGCCTCGTGCCCACGCTCAAAGTCCGCGGTCTGCGCATCCGCACACAACCCACTCACGCCCACCGCGACCGTCACCGCCAACAATCCGAGCTTGCCCATACGCGCTCGAAAATATCACACTGAACTCGTGCGCTCACTCCCGTTCCTCGCTGCCGCTCTCGTCCTCGCCTCGCAAGTCCACGCCACGACACCCTCGCACCTCAAAGCCCCCTACGCTCTAACAGTCGACGCATCCACCAATCCGCTAGCCGTCACCTCTGAACATCCGCAACTCAGCTGGAAGCTCGAAGCCTCCGCTCTCACTCTCCGCAACGTCCACCAATCCGCCTACCGCATCCTCGCCGCCACCTCTCGCGCTCTCCTCAACACCAAACCCGACCTCTGGGACTCAACTCTTGTCACCACCTCCAACACCCTGAACATCCCCTACACCGGAAAACCCCTCGCCCCCACCCAACAAGTCTTCTGGAAAGTCATCTCTTTCGACGAGCGCCACCACGCCTCCCCCTGGAGCGCAACGCAAACCTTCACCACCGCCCCCGCGCTTTCGCCGGACAGACAAACCTTCCCCAACGCCCACTGGATCACCTCTTCCACCTCCACCGAGCGCGACGGCGCCGACGCCCCCATGCCGGTCCTCCGCACTCAATTCCCCGTCCACAAAACCATCGCGCGCGCCCTTCTCCAAATCACCGGCCTCGGTCAATACCAGGCCAGCATTAACCAACACACCATCAACCCCGACACCCTCTCCCCCGGCTGGAGCGACTACAAAAAAACCATTTTCTTCGACACCTACGACGTCACATCCTCGCTCGCCCAGGGGCCCAACACCCTCACCCTCCTCCTCGGCAACGGAATGTACAACGTCCAGAAAGCCACCGGCCGCTTCACCAAGTTCACCGGCTCCTTCGGCCCACCGAAAGCCATCGCCGCGCTCCAAATCACCTTCACCGACGGCACCTCCACCACCATCACCACCAACCACACCTGGCAATCCGCCCCTGGCCCCATCACCCTCTCCACTACCTACGGCGGCGAAGACTACAACGCCACTCTCTCACCCCTACAGTGGCAACCAGCCAAAGAAGTGGACGGCCCCGGCGGTAGACTCACTCCTGAAATCGCTCCACCCATCACCACGCAGCAAACCTACACACCCATCCACACCACGCATCTTTCTCCCACGCGCATCGTCTACGACCTCGGCCAGAACTTCGCTGGCTACCCCTCCATCAGCATCGAAGGCCCAGCGAACTCCACCCTCCGCCTAACTCCCGGCGAACTCCTCAACCCCGACGGCACTGTCTCGCAGGCCAGCGAGGGAGGCGGCCACCGCGGCTATACATACTTCATCTACACCCTCAGCGGCCACTCGCCCGAGCACTATCACCCTCTCTTCACCTACTACGGTTTCCGCTACGTCCAGGTCGACCTCACCCCCGCCCCCGACTCCGCGCAACTCCCTCACCTCATCTCCCTCACCGGCCTCGCCCTCCACAGCGACAGCCCCGCCACAGGCTCCGTCCACACCTCCAGCGACCTTCTCAACCGTATCCACCACCTCATCCTCATGGCGATGCAGAACAACACCGTCAGCCTCTTCACCGACTGCCCTCACCGCGAAAAACTCGGCTGGCTCGAAGAAGACCAGCTCGTCGCCAGCCCCATGCTCTTCAACACCGACCTCCGCAACGTCTACGCAGCCACGTTCCAAAACATCGCCGACGCCCAACTCCCTTCGGGCGAAGTCCCCAACATCGCCCCGCAATACACCGTCTTCAAAAACACAACCGACGCCTTCAACGACAGTCCCGAGTGGGGCTCCACCTCCATCCTCGCTCCCTTCACCCTCTACCAACGCTTCGGCGACCTCCGCACCCTGCGCGACAACTACCCCGTCATGCAGCGCTACATCGCCTACCTCCAGTCCCGCACCCACGACAACATCCTCGCCTACGGCCTCGGCGACTGGTACGACATCGGCCCCGGTTCTCCCGGCTTCTCCAAGCTCACCAGCCTCGGCGTCACCGCCACTGCCACGCTGTATCAAGATCTGCTCGCCATGCAAGCCACCGCGCAACTCCTCAACGACCCCACTGCCGCCAACACCTACGCCCAACAAGCCGAGCAGATCAAACAAGCCTTCAACCAGAAATTCTTCAACACCGAAAAGCACGTCTACGACACCGGCAGCCAGACCGCGCAAGCCATGCCACTCGCCCTCAACATGGTCCCCGAGCAGCACCGCGAGCAAATCCTCAACGCCCTCATCGCCGACATCCACGCCCACAACAACCACGTCACCACCGGCGAAATCGGCTTTCCTTACCTCGTCCGCGCGCTCATGCAATCCCATCGCGACAATGTCCTCCTCGACATCATGCAGCGAACCGACGCTCCCAGCTACGGCGCCCAGCTCGCCGCCGGCGCCACCTCCCTCACCGAAGCCTGGGACGCCAACCCCCACTCCTCCCAGGACCACTTCATGCTCGGCTACGGCGACGACTTTTTCTTCACTGGCCTCGCCGGTCTCCACCTCAACTTCGCAGACACTTCCACGCCCATCCGCATCAACCCCGCCATGCCGCAAGGCGTCACCTCCGCCTCCGCCACCTACAACTCAGTCGCCGGCCCCATCACCTCAGCATGGGCCCGCACCCCCACGACCACCACACTCAACATCACTATCCCCGCCAACACCCAGGCCGAACTCCGTGTCGATCCATCTGCGCACGAACACAACAACGCGGCCGTCAAAGCGAGCGGCGTCCTGTCCTCCCACACTGAAGCCAGCGACCTTTACCTCCGCATAGGCTCCGGCCACTACACCTTCACCTGGCCCACTCGCGCCCACCACTAACAGCCCTCAAGCCGTCAACCGCCGAGCCGCCACCTCCAGCACCGGCCGCCGCTCCTGCATCTCATCCAACGGATAAATCAGGTCCACATTCCGAGCAGTAATCAGCTGGTGTTTGATAAAAACCGTCTGCGGCACCGGCTTCTTCTGCAGAATCGCCAGCGCCAGCGGAATCAGCTCATCCCCATACCGCTCCGGGAAATAAGCCACGCTGCCAATCAGCCGCGTCCCTGGCCGCCGCAGCTCAATCCGAGCCTCGTGCACGGCGTTCTGCCCCACAATCGCGCAAAGCTCGCTCCGTCCAGCTTCTTCAAACGCCTGCACGGCCGCCAGCGAAGCAATATCGTTCACCGCGCACACCAGCGTCCGCCGCCGCGGTGCTCGCCGCAGATACTGCCGCAGCACATCCAGCACCTCTTCCGCATCTCCACGAGCATTCAACCGAATCACCGGAACCCCCGCCATCTCCGGCAGCTCTCCGCGCAGCCCATCGATCATGCCTGTCCCACGCAGTTCCACCAGCTGCCCTGCAATCGGAAGCTCCAGCAGCAGAATCTGCTCCGCTTTCCCTTCCCAGTTCTCCTTCGCCCAACGCCCCAGCGCCCGTCCGCCAATCAACCCTGCCTTGTAGTTGTTCGCCCCAAAAAAGTTCGCTCCCGGATGCGGAATCTCAATCGCAATCACCGGGGTGTTCGACTCCACAAACTTCGACGCCACGCTCGGGGCCACCCGCTCATACGTCTGGAACTCCAGCACCAGGTCGACTTTCTCCTTGATCAAAATGTCCGCATTCCGCAACGCCTCGCGCGCGCTGTAGCGGTTGTTCACCGTGATCAGCTGCACGCGCTCCCGCGCCGCCGCCTTCTCCACGCTGCGCAGCACCTCCACCGCAAACTCGTGGTCGCCCTGCCCTGCAAACCCAATCCGGAACGGCCGCTTCTCCAGCGGTCCAATACGGCTGCGATACACACCACCCCGCGCCCGCTCCACCAGCCCTCCATGCACCAGCGTCCGCAGCAGCCGGAACACCGTCGTCTTCGGCAGCACCGTCCGCGCCATCACGTCGCCCAGCGTCAACTCTTCGCCCTGAAACTGGAACGCCTTCAGCACATCGCAAGCCCGC
>JAZKBC010000045.1:11906-18073 GCA_040388825.1 Acidobacteriota bacterium
CACCGTCTGCGACTCGTTCCTGTCGCCCCGCCGTTCAGGAACCGCAACCGGCCCCGCCACTGCAACCGCTTCTTCTTCCCACTCCAGCAACTCCACAGGCACCATGTTTCCTCCGGATCGCGATCAGTCGAACAGCGTGCGACAGCATTATTGAAAACTAACTACCGCCAACGAAAAATAACTTTCATCTACAAACTTCTATCTTGTCAACCCGCATCTTCAACCTTCCTGACAATCCGCAGCCCGGAACGGCTCATCCCAAATCCCCAGAACATCCTTCCGCCCCGGAAATCCTACGCCCGCAAGTCCGCAAAGCGGAACCCCTTCCAAGCCGCCCAGCTATGGTATCGGCCTGATTGATGCCAGTTCTTCCAACTTCCCCGGAGCGGCCACCGGACCTCGCTCAACTGAAAATCGTTCCGCATCTCGGAACCGTCCTTGGCCTGATCCAACACCGTAGCCCATCCTCCACCCCGCCACGTATAAGAAGAAGCGGCCGACTCAACACCCGGCCCAATCTATCCACCGGAAGCCCCATCCCCAGCATGCCGATCCCCGCACCTGCCCGCCAGCCCTTGCCTCAACCCCGCGTCGGCCTAGTCTCCCTCGGTCTCGACGCCTACTGGCCCCAGTTCCCCGGCCTCGAGCAGCGCCTCCTCGGCTACACCAACCAGGTCGCCACCCAGCTCGCCCAGACCGGCGTCCACGTCGTCAACCTCGGCCTCATCGACTCGCCCCCCAAAGCCATGCAGGCTGGCCACGACCTCCGCCGCAACGACGTCGATCTCCTCGTCATCTACGTCACCACATACGCCCTCTCCGCCACCGTACTCCCCATGGTCCAGCGCGCCGGAGTCCCCGTTCTTCTGCTCAACCTTCAGCCCTCCGCCGCCATTGACTACGCAGCCTTCAACGCCATGACCGACCGCTCCGCCATGACCGGCGAGTGGCTCGCCTGGTGCAACGCCTGCCCGCTCCCCGAAATCGCCAACGTCTTTCTCCGCGCCGGAATCCGCTTCCACCAGGTCACCGGAATGCTTGAAGACGATCCGGAAGCCTGGACCGAGATCCGCGACTGGATGCAGGCCCTCACCGTCCGCGAAACCCTTAGCCACTGCCGCACCGGTCTCCTCGGCCACTACTACTCCGGCATGCTGGACATCGTCACCGACCTCACCGCCATCAACGCCACCTTCGGCGGCCACTTCGAAATGCTCGAAGCCGACGAGCTCTCCGCCCTCCGCAAATCCCTCCCCGCCGCCGTAGTCGAAGACCAGGTCGCGTACTTCCAAACCCAGTTCGACGTCCAGCCCGACTGCGACGCCATGGAACTCGCCCGCGCTGCCCGCACCTCCGCTGCCCTCGATCGCTGGGTCCACCAGCACGACCTCCAGGCCCTCGCCTACTACTACAAAGGCACCGGCATCGGCGCCAACGAGGACACCCTCAGCTCCATCATCCTCGGAACGTCTCTCCTCACCGCCCGCGGTCTTCCCGTCGCCGGCGAGTACGAAGTCAAAAACGTCATCGCCATGAAGATCATGGACGCCTTCTCCGCCGGCGGCAGCTTCTCCGAGTTCTACGCCACCGACTTCGCCGCCGACCTCGTCCTCCTCGGCCACGACGGCCCCGGCCACCTCGCCATCGCCGACGGCAAAGCCAAGGTTCGCCCTCTCGGCGTGTATCACGGCAAGGTCGGCAACGGCCTCTCCATTGAAATGTCCGTCAAGCCCGGCCCCGTCACCCTCCTCTCGGTAGTTGAAGACCCCAATCCCCCCTCTGGTGCAACCGGCGGCCGCTTCCTCCTCCTCATCGCCCAGGGCGAATCCGTCCCCGGCCCCATCCTCGAAATCGGCAACACCAACAGCCGCTACCGCTTCTCCCTCGGCACCCGCGGCTTCATCAACGCCTGGACCAGCCACGGCCCCGCCCACCACTGCGCCATCGGCGTAGGCCACATCGCCCCCAAACTCGAAAAGCTAGCCGCCCTCCTCAACATCCGCGCCGTTCAGATCTGCTAAATCAGCTTCGGTCTTTGCGAAAGCAGCTTCGGTATCTGCTCTTGCACTTGCTTGCTTTTCTGTCTGTCACCCTCGGAGAGGGCCTGCTTCTTGAACCACCCCAAACCCCTGTCAAGCCCCCCAACCCTCTACAAATCGCCCAACCCCGCACCAACACAGGCGATTTCTCCCCAGGATTCTTGGCCCACTTGGTCCACCCACCCACTTACAATAGAAGTAGGGAATAAAGCTCCGAGCCAGCCAAGAGCCGCGCGCAGCCCATCCCCCTCCCAATCACCAGAAAACTGGCATCTGGAAAACCGGTATCTGGAATCTGGTCACGAAACCCACTTTGCAACCTCCAGCGCCACCGTCGCGCTCAGAGTCCCTAACCCCCATCAAATGAGGAATTTGAATACTAAAATCTTTAGAATCAGTATTTTAGTTCGGACCAGCGGACTGCAAACCAAACAAACTAAATAACTTAGCCCTTCGACGCATAGGGGGCAGGGGGGAGGGTACAGTAGCACCGAGGGAAAACGTCGATGCCACGAACCCACCTGACCCGAAAACTCATCCCGGCAGCCCTGCTCCTCGCCGCTCTCCCCTCCCAGGCCAAACTCACCAAACACCAGGCCGACGACCTCCGCCAGAAGATCCGCGCGGCCCTCTTCATCCCCAACCCGCTCCCAGCCGTCGACGCCAAATCCTACGGCAGCTTCTCGCCCACGCCTGAAGTCACCATCGAGCGCGTCACCTACGCCACCGCCTACGGCCTCCGCGTCTCCGCCAACATCTACCGCCCACCCACGAACCCGCCCACCTCCCCGCGCTAATCGTCATCAACGGCCACGGAGCCGACAAATCAAGCTGGTACAGCTACTACACCGGCATCGAGTACGCCCGCGCCGGTGCCGTCGTCCTCACCTACGATCCGATCGGTGAAGGCGAGCGCAACGACGACCACAAGGACGCGACCTCCGAGCACGACAAGCTCATCACCGACCCGCCCTCCATGCCCGCCCGCATGGGCGGCCTCATGGTCACCGACGCCATGCAGGCGCTGTCCTACCTCGCTCAACGCCCCGACGTCGACCCGCACCGCATCGCTGTCCTCGGCTTCTCCATGGGCTCCTTCATCGCCTCCCTCGACGCCGCCGCCGACCCCCGCATCCACGCTCTCTACCTCACCGGCGGCGGCGACCTCGACGGCCCCAACGGCTACTGGGACACCTCCCACGCCGTTATGTGCCAGTCCGGCCCCTACCACGCCCTCTCCTTCCTCGGCGACCGCGGAGCCACCATCTTCGCCCTCCGCTCCCTGGCCGGCCCTACCCTCATCGTCAACGGAACAGCAGATTCTGTAGTGGACATCCCCCACCACGGCCCCGATTTCTTCGCCGACCTCCGCAACCGCTCGATCGCCATCGCAGGCTCCTCGCACAACGCCCTCGAAACCCAGTTCCTCCCCAACATCAGCCACCGCCCCAACTGGGTCTCCAAAGACGCCGCCCTCTGGCTCGACCAGCAACTCCACTTCGCCAACTGGCACGGCAAATCCCTAGCCGCGGCCCCAACCATCCTCATCGCCGACTGGGGCAAACGCGCCGGCTACCCCTTCGGCAAGAGCTCCGGCCGCCCCGACCGCGACGCCGGAATCCTCACCATGGACGCCCAGGTCCCGGTCCTCACCGCCGACCAGCTCGACGACCTTCCCCTCGACGACTGGCAGAAATACAAGCAATCCTTCGTCTACTCCGCCTGGGTCACAGCAGCCCAGGCCGCCGCCCTTTCCGATACGCGGCACAACCAGAATTCGCAGCAGCCGGGGTTTTGAAAATAAAGCTATACTTCCGGCAATCAGTTCGGACCGCTCCTGCTCATGCTCGCTCTCGACCACCCAAACTCGCCGACGCAATGCATCTCACCTTCGCAACCGCGCATGGTTCTCATCGCCGACGATCTCACCGGCGCGCTTGACTCGGCAGTCCACTTCGTCACTCTGAACCACTCATTCGAGCACCTCCTGCGCACGACGAGCTCTGAAGGGCGAGCCTGGTCGATCTCCACCGAAACCCGCAATGCGACTCCCGAAGTTGCGGCGCACGCGGTCAAACGTACGCTCCGCAACCACGAGGAAAGCCTTCACGATACGCTGGTCTTCCTCAAGCTCGACTCCGCCGGTCGCGGTCCGATCGCCGCAACGATTCTCACCGCGGCCGAAGCACTCAAACCGCAAGCGATCCTCTTCGCACCTGCGAGCCCACATCACGGCCGTACCGTCGTCAATACGCACCTGGTCGTCCGCGACATCGCCAATCAGCAAACCACGATTCCGCTGCGTTCACTGTTTCCTGCGGAAGTCCATCACCGGCTCGCGCCGCTGCCAATCGCGCCTGCCGAGGAACTCCGCGAGCACATGCTGCTAGCGCTTGCGGACAACCGAAACATCTTCCTTCCGGATGCGAGCGCGGCAAAAGATCTCGCGAACATCGTCTCCGCCGCGCAGAGTCTTTCTCACCGAATCCTCTGGGCCGGCTCGTCCGGTCTCGCCTCCGCACTCGCACGCACGCTGAACGAGCCAACTCAGCAGCCAGTTCCCCCAGCAACGCATCCACTACTTTTCTGCGGAACGCGGCATGCGGTAACGCAACTCCAGCTCCGGCACCTGCGCGATCAGCGCAGCACCTCAATCGTCGAGCTCAATCTCTCGACAACCGATCCAGCCCCGATCCGCTCCGCAGTCGCCGCCAAGCAGCCAACATCGCTCCTCCTCACCGGAGGAGACACCGCAGCCTTCGTCCTCTCTGCTCTCGCCGCGGACTCCATCACAATCCACGGCGAACTGACACACGGAATTCCGTGGGGCAGAATCCGCGGTGGCCAAGCGCAAGACGTGATCGTGGCCACCAAGTCCGGAGGCTTCGGCGACCACGACGCGCTCCTGCATGCCATAAACGCTCTCACAGGAACGCAAGCATGACTCGCCGCCCCCGCATCGCCCTCACCATCGGAGACCCGGCAGGCGTCGGTGCCGAGATCGCCCTTAAGGCGCTCTCTCTGCTCGCGAACGAAGACCGCCAAACCGACTGGCTCCTCATCGGCGACTCCATCGCGCTCGAAGCCGGGTCAAGCATTACTGGCATTGCGCTCCAGGATATTGCCGCGCAAATCATCTCCCGCAATACGCTCCCCAACGAGCCCGTCCGCTTCGGCGAACTCCGCGCCGCATACGGTCTCGCCGCCATCGACTACGTTCGTCACGCCACCGAGCTCTGCCTCGCAGGCGAAGCTGACGCACTCGTCACCGCTCCCCTCAACAAGGAATCGGTGACGCTCTCAGGCCAGCAGTTCTCGGGACACACCGAATACATCGCCGAGCTCTGCAGCGCCACCGAATCGCGCATGCTGCTGGTCTCCGACAAACTCGCCACCGTGCACGTCACTACTCACGTCCCGCTCGAGCAGGCTTGCCACTCCACGCCGGAACGAGTTCTCCGCACGATCCAGCTGGGCGACGCCGCTCTCCGCCTGATGCGCAACCGCCCGCCACGCATCGCCGTTTGCGGCCTCAACCCCCACGCAGGCGAGCACAATCTCTTCGGACGCCAGGACTCCGAGATCATCGCTCCGGCCATCGCTCAAGCGCGTGCTCTCGGCCTCGACGCCACCGGCCCCTGGCCTGCGGACACGATCTTCCTCCGCGGTCTGCGCGGCGAATTCGACCTCATCGTCGCGCAATACCACGATCAGGGTCATATCCCGATGAAGCTCATCGACTTCGAAGCCACGGTCAATGTCTCACTCGGCATCCCCATCATCCGCACTTCCGTCGATCACGGCACCGCTTTCGATATCGCCGGAAAAAACCTCGCCGATCCCGCCAATATGCTGGCTGCCATGCGACTCGCAGCGCGCATGGCAGCCAACAAGATCAACACAGGAGTTGCCTGACCTTGCACGCGCTCGACATCGCGGTGGTCGCCACCTACCTGCTCGTGCTGGTAGCAATCGCACTGCGTTCAGCCGGCCGTCAACGTACAACGCAACGCTACTTCGTCGCGGAGCGCTCCATTCCTGGATGGGCCGCGGGCATGAGCCTGCTCGCCACCATCATCACCAGTGTCACCTTCATCGCCTATCCGGGAGCGGCCTACGCCGGCAACT
>JAZKBC010000045.1:18083-18953 GCA_040388825.1 Acidobacteriota bacterium
CTGGAACCTGCTCGTCCCCGGCATCTTCTTCCTTGTTGTCATCGCGTTGATCGGCCCCATCGTTGTGCCCTTCTTTCGCCACGCTGTGAACATGAGCGTGTACGAGTACTTCGGCAAGCGCTTCGGCCGCAGCGTCCGCCTGTATGCTTCGTTCGCCTTCGCGGCCGGCCACTTCGCGAAGATGGGATTCGTTTTCTATCTGCTCGCGCTCTCCGTGAGTGGCATCACTGGCTGGCCCATTGATGGCATCATCGTCACGCTCGGATGCCTCACCATCTTTTACACACTCCTCGGAGGCCTCGAGGCCGTTATCTGGACAGACGTAGCGCAGGGTTTTGTCCTTTGGATCGGCGTTGCCGTCACGATCGGCCTGCTCCTCTTCAACTCCAACGTCCATCCCGCAGCGATGGTCCACCTCATCGCCGCCAATCACAAGACGAGCCTTGGCAGCTTCCGCTTCAATCTCGCAGCACCAACATTCTGGACGCTTGCCATCTACGGCCTCTTCTTCTACCTGCAGAAGTACACTGCTGACCAGACCGTCGTGCAGCGTTACCTCGTTGCTCGCACAGATCGGCAAGCAATGCGCGGAGCCGTCCTCGGAGCAATGCTGTGCCTGCCTGCATGGACCGCATTCATGCTCATAGGCAGTCTTCTATGGGCCTTCTATCAACTCACGCAGCAAGCGCTCCCACCGAACATCACCCGTCCTGATCAGGTCTTCCCGCACTTCATGGTTACGTCCATGCCCGTCGGAGTCGCGGGCCTCTTTCTTGCGGCACTCTTCGGTGCAGCGATGTCGATGCTCGCCTCCGACCTTAACTGCCTCGGCCTCATCATTGTGAACGACTACGTAGAAACCTTTGCTCC
>JAZKBC010000045.1:18963-19432 GCA_040388825.1 Acidobacteriota bacterium
GGCCGGCTGGTCAACATCGTGACCTGATGCGGCGCCGACTTCTCATCTTCGGAAAGGTCTCCATCGTCGTCTGCGGTCTACTTGCCATCGCCGTCGCTTCACGCCTCGCTCACACTCAGGGAAGCGCCCTCGCGCTGTACTACACAGTGACAGCGATCGTCGCTGGAGGCCTTGCCGGCCTGTTCCTTCTCGCGTTCGTCGTTCCGCAATCCGGCCCAACGGCCGCGATTATCGCGATCGTCATCAATCTCCTCTTCACCGCATGGGCAACACTCACGATGAACCACGGTGCTCAGCTCAATCTTCATAACTTCAACTATCCGTGGCACGAATACACCATTGGTGCTGTCGGCAATATCCTGCTCTTCATCGCCGGTCTGATCGCCACACCCTTTTTCAAACCCACACTAACCACCGGGGCTCCACTCAATCTTTTCGACTGGCTTGCAGCCAAACGCCACCTGCCCTC
>JAZKBC010000045.1:19442-23789 GCA_040388825.1 Acidobacteriota bacterium
GCCCTCACAATACCCATCCATGGTCTCGCGGGAGAACACCTAATGAATCGCTTGCACACAGCTCTTGAACGCAACGGAGGCCGCACCCTCCTCGGCGCAGCCTGCTACTCCCACGACCCGGCCTTCGTCGAGATCTGCGCTCACCTCGGCTACCAGGCCATATGGATCGAGATGGAGCATGCCACCATCACCTTCGATCAGGCCGCCGAGCTCTGCCGTACGGCCGCTGGCTCCGGCATGCTCACAATGATCCGCATCGCCGACACCCGCCGCGAAAATGTCCTCAAGGCTGCCGAATGCGGCCCGGACATCATCGACGTCCCCATGATCGAGTCGGTCTCTCAGCTCGACGAGCTCCGCTACTACGCACGCTTCGCTCCGGAGGGCGGTCGCGGTTTCTTCTCCATCTCCCGCGCCCTCAACTACGGCATCGTTCCTTCGGTCGTCGACGAGCAGCGAAAGCTCAACACCGATCTCTGCCTTATGGCGCAGATCGAAACCAGCGCCGCTGTCGATCGCCTCGAAGAACTCGCCGCCGCGCCGGGCATCGACCTCTTCGTCGGCCCCGCCGATCTCGCCTCCAGCCTCGGCCACGCAGGTGACACCGCTCACCCAGACGTTCTCGCCGCCGCGCGCACGATCGTCGCCTCTGCGCGGCGCCAGAACAAGCTCATCGCCACCGCATGCTCCCCAGCCGACTATCCCTTCTGGCTCGACCAGGGCATCGATCTCCTCTTCTGCACCAACAACATCTCCTGCCTCCGCAAGGCCGCCGAAGAGTACCTCGAAGACGCCCGCAAAGCCCTCACAACTGTCCTCACCTCGACGACCCGAGCCTAGCCGGGGCACCACGAAAGCCTGGTGTGGAATGCGACGAAGGAGCTCGCTACTTTCGCCAGTGGCGCGGGTTCGTTGACGCACGCCCATTCCAAGCACCGGAATTCGCGTTCACAAATCTCGCCACCCGTGCTCGAATCTGCCAAAATTGAAAATAAACTTCCGCCAGCCGCCCAATCGGACAGATAGAATCACCCCCTGAGAGACGCCATGCCCCGTTCTGAGTCTGCCCCCAAGCCCGAGCCCAAAGTCCGCCGCCGCATTCCCAAGTGGGCTCTGAACTCCGGCAAGGACCACGCCACTGGCCAGCAATACTACCTCCGCTCCATTGGCCGCAGCCTCGATGTTCTCGACTGTTTCGATGGCCAATCCTCGCTCGGGCTCAAGGAGATATCCCGCCGCGCCAAGCTTCCTGAGTCCACGGCCTTTCGAGTCCTGCTCACGCTCGAAAAACACAAGTACCTCATCCAGAACGTCGACGGAACCTACCAGCTTGCGCCGAAGCTGCTCTTCGGTTGGCTGGTCAACCGTGCCAACCACGTCCGCGACATTGCGCGGCCCGAAATGGAGCGGCTCGCGAACCAGTTCAACGAAACCGTCTCTCTTGCGCATCTCTACGAAGATCGCATACACGTCCTCGACTCCGTCGAAACCTTCCACGAAATCCGCATCGCGAACCGCATCGGACGCGTGCTTCCGCCCCACTGCAGCGCCATGGGCAAGGCCATCACCGCCTTCCAGGACCGCCGCCTCGCCGACCAGATCCTGGAGGTTTACGGACTGGCCCGACGCACTGAGCACACCATCGTGGACCGCAACGCCCTGTTCGACGATTTCACTGAAATCCGCAGATCCGGCATCTCCTCGGACCGTGAAGAGAGCACTCTCGGCGGCTACTGCATCGGGGCCGCCATCCGTTCCGAGAGCGAGCCCGTCATCGCCGCCATCAGCCTCTCCACACCCCTCATCCGCATGACCCCCGAGCGCGAGCAGCAAACTCGGCTCGCAGTCCTCCAAACTGCCCAGGCCATCGCCACCAAGCTCCTCTCGTCGCGTTAGTCGCCAGCGAAACTTGCGTTCCACTAGTTGGAAAGCAATCTACCGCTTACTCCGGATGTAGCTCGCCGCACCCCCCTCACCGGCATCCCCGTCTCGTTCCGCTTTTATCACCGCAAACTGCTGATAAAGAATTGGATATGCCGAGGCACGGTTCATGCAGAATCTATAGTTTCACGGGAAATGAAAATTATTATCCCTTCTCGACTTTAATTGCCTTCCCAACCGCAGTTTCTCTTGACATTCACATTTCGTGGTGGCTAGTGTTCTGCCCGCGTCACGAAATCGGTATGCACGCGCTCAGACCCGGTTTCCAGCGATCAGCGATCGGCACTATCTGCCCGTTTGTCATCTTCGGTCCGTACATGGAACTTTGGTCGCGGTTTCGGCAATTTACCAGGCAACACGCAGCTAGCTTCCTGGGACTTCAATTCAAAGGTTGGCCTGCTTTAGATCAGCACAGTCCACAAAATACGAGGAGTCGAATGAAATTCTCTCGAACAGTAACCGCAGCAGTTATCGCAACTTCCCTTCTCGTCGGAGGACGCGTCGCCTCAGCTCAGGAGACTCGCGCCACTCTCACAGGCCACGTCGCCGACCCCACTGGTGCGGCGATTCCCGGCGCAAAAATCGCGATCAAGAACCAGGGCACCGGCATTGTTACCCGCGCAGCTTCCAACAGCGCCGGCGATTACAATGTTCCCTTCCTGCTCCCGGGTACCTATCAGATCTCCGTTGAGTCCACAGGCTTCAAAGCCTACGTCCACTCCGGTATCGAGTTGCAGACCGAAGAGACCGTGACCGAGAACGTCAAGCTCGCGATAGGCGCCGAGACTGAAGTCGTCACCGTCGAAGGCAACACCCCGCTGATTGACACCGCCAACGCCTCCACCGGCGAGGCGCTTACTGCCGAAGAAGTCGAAGATCTGCCTTCGAACGGGCGCTCGCCTCTCGGTTTCGCGCGAGACGAATACGGTGCAGTCTCCAAGGGCAAGCACTCTCAGTCACAGACCCGACCGTTCGACAATTCGGCGGCGGACGACTTCTCGCTCGGTGGAGGCAACTCTGCCTCGAACGAGATTCTGCTCAACGGCGTGCCTGACATGCAGGACTCTTCTCGCACCGCCGGTTACAGCCCGCAGCTTGACTCCGTCGACGCCGTCCGTGTCGACGAGTTCTCCACCGACGCTTCGACCGGAGACACCTCAGGCGGTACCGTCAACATCACCACCAAAGGGGGAACCAACCAGTTCCACGGCAGCATCTCGGAATACTACGAGGGCTCTCGCCCGCTCACCGCCAAGCCCTATCTAACTCCTGTCGGCACTCAGGCGCCGTCAACTCACTACAACCAGTTTGGCGGAACTATCGGTGGACCTCTCGTGATTCCTCATCTCTACAACGGCCACAACAAGCTCTTCTTTTTTTACGCATTCGAGGGCTATATCGGTAAACTGCCAGCCACCACGATCACGAGCGTTCCGACGGCCGCCGAACGAACGGGAGATTTCTCTGCTTTGCTGGCCCTCGGCCCCAACTACCAGCTCTACAACCCATACGGAGCCACCCTTGTCGGCGGCAACGTCGTCCGCAACCCCATTCCCGGCAATATCTTCTCGAATGCGGGTCTAACCGTAAACCCCGTCGCCCAGGCTTATTTCAAATACATTCCTTTGCCCAATTACAACGGAGCGACAACCAAGCCCGACGGGTCCAACAACTACTTCATCAACGACCCGACACAGAACAACTACAAGTCCAATGCTGCGCGTATCGACTACGCAATTACCCAGTCGAACAAGCTATTCGCCGAGTTGCATCGCAGTACCTCTTTCACGACCCAAAGCAACGTCTTCAATAACATTGGTTCTGGAACATCCGGCGAAGTTCTACTCTGGGGCGGTTCCGTCGACGACGTACAAACCTTCACCCCCACCTTGAACGTCGACATGCGCCTCGGCTTCAGCCGCAGCGTCAACTCGTCTGAGCCGCTCAGCGCCGGTGTTGATCCGTCTGTCGTCGGCTTCCCCAGTTACATCTCTTCGAATTCCACCATCAAGGCGCTCCCTCGTCTCACATTCTCTGACACCGCGGCTATTCCCAGCGTGAGCACGGCACCCGGCAGCACGGCGTACTTCAACACCGTTCAGTTCTTTGCTAGCGTGAACAAGACCTGGGGCCACCATAACCTGAAGATCGGGCCCGACATCCGTCTAAACAAGGACTCGGTGCTTTCACCAGGCAATGCCGACGGCACTTATTCCTTTAGCACCGGCGCCACGGACTTTGTTACGAGTGGGACAAAGGGCAGCGTCCAACCCTTCGGGAATACGCTAGCGCTGCTCTCTCTCGGCCTGCCCACCAGCGGTTCGTTCGATGTCAACACCAAGTTCCAGTTCAGCAACTGGTACACGGGCACTTGGCCTACTTCCACCTATGTCTATGGCAGCGAGG
>JAZKBC010000045.1:23799-30257 GCA_040388825.1 Acidobacteriota bacterium
GTACACGGGCACTTTTCTTCAGGACAACTGGAAGATCCTGCCTAACTTCACGATCAGCCTTGGGCTGCGTGTCGAACACGAATCTCCCATCGTCGAAAGCACCAACAAGATGACAGCCGGGTGGGACCCCACCCTTGTCAACGCCGGTACAGCCGGAGCCAAGGCTGCATACGCACTCGCGCCGGTCGCCAATAACCTTCTCCCTGCCGGCAGCTTTGTAGATACCGGCGGCCTGCTCTATGCCTCCGCAAGCAACCGTAGCGCGTACAGCACAGCCGCGGCCTACTTGGGCCCACGCATAGGATTCGCTTACTCGCCGGACTTCAGCCATGGCAAGATGGCCATACGTGCGGGCTTCGGCATCTTTGAAAATCCCTTCAACGACTATTACCAGAGCCAGACTTACGGCTTCTCGCAGACCACCGCAATGGTGGCTTCCACCAATAGCAATCTCACGCCGGCCACGACGCTTTCCGACCCGTTCCCGACCGGCTCCAACCCTATCCAGCAGCCTTTGGGCAACGCACTCGGCATCAACACGAATCTCGGCGGCAAGATCGTCTACTACGGCCAGATCAAAGTCGCGTACTCCGAACGCGCGAGTCTGGATATTCAGCAGCAGTTCGGTAAGAGCTGGATGCTCGATATTGGTGCTATCACCAATCACCAAGTCCACCAGTCCTACTCAAACGCAGTCAATGCTGGTTCGGGTTCGGTGCCGGTGCAATATCTCAGCCAATCGCGCTACTTCGACCCAGCGCTCACTGCCGCCTACAATCTTCCGACCGCTAACCCCTACAAGGGTCAGTTGACGGTCGGCCCAGCCGCAACGACAGGCCTGAATACTTCGTCCACAGTTACAACCGCAACTCTGCTCTGGCCCCACTCCGAGTACTCGAGCGTCACCCAGCAGCTTATCCCCGGTGCGAGTGCCGACTACAACGCCCTCCTGCTACGGCTTGAAAAGCGTATGAGCTACGGTCTGCAGTTCGACCTCAACTACACGTACTCCCGCAACCTCGGCGCCCAGTCACAGCTCGATCAGGGCGGCAAGCTGTGGTACGGCGAGACAGCCTCCGACTTCCCACACTCCCTTCATCTGCTAGCCATCTATCAGTTGCCTTTCGGTCGTGGACGCATGTTTATGAACAAGGTTCCGCGCGTCATCGACGAAGCACTCGGAGGTTGGGAAATTTCCAGCATCTGGAGCTTTGACTCCGGAACCCCCTATCAGTGGGGCAACGTCATCTACAACGGCAACTGGCATGACCTGAACAATCAACCGCACACCTACGGCAAGGCCATCTTCAACACTGCCGTCTTCGACCGCCGGACATGCGTTGATGACACCAAACCCTGCAACAACACCGTGGGCTCGCCCACCTTCAACCCGAGCGTTCAACCCAACGGCTACAACCACCGTACGTTCCCCCTCTACGCCTGGCGGGCCGACGTGACCAACAATTGGGACTTCTCAGCGCTCAAGAACTTCACCATTTTTGAGCGCCTTCAGATCCAGGCTCGCGTGGACGCCTTCAACGCCTTTAACCGCGTTCAGTTCTCCGCACCCAACTTGTCCCCAACGTCATCGCAGTTTGGTCTCAGTTCCGGACAACAGAACACCAACCGGCAGCTCCAGGGCGGTGTCCACATTATCTTCTAATCGTCAATACCAAACGACCGGGCGGCGAGGAAGCACCAACCTTCCTCGCCGCTTTTTTGCTTCAAATCTGATCCGCGACAGAATGCGGGAGGAAACCCTATCAAGGCGACGCCACCCTGCTCTCTTCAGCCGCAAGAGAGCGCCGGTCGCCAACTGCGCATCGGCGTGACAAGTCGCACGAGATGATGGTCGCGCAAACCCGGTCCAGGCGTGAGATCATGATGTTTCCGAAAGGTCTTCATGTCCTCTATTGATCGGCGCAAGTTCCTCGGATCATCAGCGGCCGCACTAGCATTGGCCGGCAAAGTGTTGGCCCAGGGTTCCGGAAGAGATCCGTTGCTCACTGAAAACGACGTGAGCGTTGCCGTCCGCTGCTACCTGTATTCATTTGAGTATGCAAAGGCCACTGACCTCTTCACGGTCTACGACGCGAAGGGCCGCAAGATCGTAACCGCTCCTCTGCAGCCACTCATTCGCGTCGCTGGCGTTGATGGTCAGGATCGCGGCGTTGTGCAAGGCCGCCTGCAATCGGCCACTCGCGCCGGCGCGACGATCCTGTTTCAATACTCCGGAGTCAACCAGACTGGCAGCCTCAAGCTTCTTGCTCGCTTCGATGAGCACGGCTTCTGGTTCGATCCTCCGGAGTACGCCAACTCGGTCGAGACCGATATTGTGAGCCTTCACTATTTTGCCGAGTCCAATGCCGGAACCATTCATCCCAGCTTGCACTCCACCTACCTCACGCTTCCCGGCATTGCCGAAGCGCCGTCCGTCAGCGCGATTCAGCCAGCTTCGGGGAATCTGGAGCAGACGATTTCCCTTGGTCGCAGTGGCTTCTACGTTCCTCCGTTTACGCATCAGCAGTGGGGCTTACCCGTTCACTACTTCTGTGTCACCGGCACAGACACGCAGAGCATAGATGGCGGCCGCCGCGATACTTACACTCGCTTCCGCAGCGAAACTCTACTCTGCGGCCTCGCCGATCTTCCCAACGGCGACCTGATGTTCGACCTCCGGACCGGCGGTCACTGTAGCTTGTGGGTGGACTACCGCTCCGACCTCTGGCATCACCTCCGCACTCCCGGGGCGGTGCGGCTGGGGTGCACATTAGCCTTCGTCTTCGCCCCCGATCCGCGCTCCGCTGCCATCGCGTTTGGGGAGCAACTGGTACGTAGCAATCTCATTCAGCGCAAGGTGAACTCTACTTACAAGAACTCCATCGCTCTTGCGCCTGAGTTCTGCACCTGGGGCCCGCAGGTCGAGCGCAACTTCGTCAAGGCTCACCTCAATGAAGATTTTCTGCGCTCGCTCTATGCGGAACTGAAAACCTCAGGCATGAAGGCCAGTATCTTCTCCATCGACGACAAATGGGAGGGTCGTTACGGCAATCTCCAGCACGACCCCGGGCGATTCCCCAACTTCGTTGCCTTGCTCGATAGTATCCGCGCCGAAGGCCATCACATCGGCCTCTGGACAGCCTTCATGCGCTGCGAGGATCCGTCTGACCTTGGCCTTGAGCTCAAGCATATGCTGCAGACTGCCGACGGCCATCCTTACATGGGCGGCCATCGCGAGTACTACATTCTGGACTTCACCCAGCCCGAAGTCGAGAAGGTCCTCACCGAACGCGCGAGCAACTTCATGCGCATCTACAAGCCCGCGCTGGTTAAGTTTGACTTCGGGTATGAGCTTCCCGCCATGCGAAGCGCCGCCGCTGCGGACAAGAGACTGTGCGGTGAACGATTGCTGCAGCGCGGTTTGGACATCGTTCTCAACGCACTCCGTGCTGTCAATCCAGATGTTGTCGTCATGTACTACCAGCTCTCTCCGCTGTTTACGAAGTACTTCGACCTCCACAGCACAGACGATCTTTACCTCGCTGCCGGCGACTATAGTCTCGAAGCCAATCGTCGCATCTACTACGCCAGCGCACTCACTCCTCTCGGCATCCTCGTCTACGGTTCCTCCGGCTACGACTGGTCCAGCTCGCCGAGCATCTGGTTTGACTCCGTCGCCGCCGGGACGATCGGCTCGCTGAACGACTTCCAGGGCGACGAGTTCGGAGAAACATCCAGTCCCGGCGCCATCGCCCTCTATAACGGGTTTTGCAAAGCTATTCGCCAGGAAAATATTTTTGAAGTGATCGTCTATCCGCCCCCGCGCCTTGAAGCCTCAATCGCCGGTGGCCACGCCCGCTCCTGGGCTCGTGTGTCGGCGGGAAAAGTAACCCTGCTTGCGCAGCGGCCTGCTTCCTTCGACGACAGCGATACGCTCGACCATCGTCCCACCGATGCACGTGTCGCCGGTCTGCTCGAAACTTCGGCAGCCGTTGTGGTCGCCTCTATGGATGCAGACTCGGTCACCACTACATCGCGTTTGATCGTTGTCCCCTGCGATACCGGGCACATGCGTCTCAAGCGAATTCGCGGAACCAACGCGCGTGTAACCACACATCTGTTCGATGGCACCTCAACTGCCACAGTGGTCGCGCTCCAGGAACACATCTTATCCCTCGATCTCGTGCGCCTCTCCACTCATGGCGTTCCGATCGAATATCTCGAGATTGAAATCTCATAGCTGCGCTGCGAAGAGCCGGTGCGAAGGAGTGATCTGGGTTCTATTTCGCGCCCAGCTCGTCGATCATCATGCCTGTCGCTTCAGTGGCCACGGCCATGACGTTCTTCTCGTACGCGGGGAGATCGACATAGGTGACGGTTCCTTTCTTGCTCGTAGAAGTGCTCGGTCCACCGGCGAGCCCGCCATAGAGGCTTTTGTGAGACTTGCTGACGTCACTCGTGCCGATAGGTTCACTGGAATGCACGGTGCCTTCCAGCAACATCTGTCCCATGCAGTTCGGGCATGTTGCTGTCTTTCCACTCCAGCCCATAATGGATGTGCTCCGAAGCAACTCCGTTTTCAAACTTCCCTCAACCGTTGCACCGAGCGCCAGCGACACCTTCGAGTGCCCAAAGCTGCCGTCGCCACCTTTGAAGTCCGCGAAGTTCACCACGATCGTCACGCCAATGACAGAAACACCCAATTCTTTGGCAATCTCGGGAAAAGTTTTGTTGGCTTCCGCCGTTGCAAAATCTGCTGCACCCATGTTCTTGTACATTGCAAACATGCCCTTCGATCCCTTGTTAGCCTTTTCGCTGTGGTCTTCCGACAGCGGAACCGATTGCTGCCCCGTAGGAATGACGACGGTCCCCAGGCGTCCTTCTTCGTAGTTCGTCGTAGTGGCCATGGCTTTGTATCGAGCACTCGCCTGGGCGAGCTGTTGCGAGTCAAGAAACGTCAGGCCCTTTGCGGTTCCCTGCTTGAGGAACTCAGCGTAAACCTGGTCAGCGATCTTCTGCATCGTTGCGTGGTCGAGGCCATCGAGCGAACCGCTGATGGCAGCGGAGGAGCTGCTGCCACCCGTTACCCACGAGCCCTTGCCGACGGAAACCACCTCGTCTTCGGTAATAAACGTCACCCGGAAAGCGCCGATGGCAAACTTGTTTGAGTCTTTGAAGGGTGCACCGTTCATCACTTTGATCTTGTCCTTGTTACCGAACGAGATCGCGTGGGCAGGCATGGCAGTGCAGAGCAGAAAGCTCCCCACAACGAGTGTCAGAAAGCGGAAAGACAGATGACGGTTCATCGAAGGCTCCTAGAAGAAATTGTTTGGGCGGATGGTAAGCGTGACTGACTGGTACGTTGCGGGAGTGATAAATGGCGTCGATGCCGCCCCCAGCGTGAAGGTCGGAACCCCGGGACTAACAAGCTGGACGGTCGCGTTCGCGGAGGTCGCTCCGGGGTTGATCGTCACCGTCGCCGGCACCGTCCCCGCAGCGGTCAACGAACTGCTGATCGCCACGCTGGCAGCTAATCCCTGCGGATTCATCTGCGCATTGGCCATCCATTGACCGGCATCATTCAACACCGCCGGCAGCACTGCGATCGACGCCGTCCGGTTGGTCACGTAGGCGATAGAGTCGAACTGCTTGATCACAAACCCGGCAGGCCGCACCGTCACCGTGATCGTTCGGCTGATGTACTGGCTTTCGGAGAACGTGATCGTTGTAGTTCCAGCCTTTAGCCCTTGCACGTAGAACGTGTTGTTGAAGTTGGTGTAGGTACCGTTGTACGATCCGCTCCCGGCCACCGTAGCCGAGGTCGAGATAACCGCAATGGTCGGATCCGCGACCGTGACGGTCAGCGGGTTCGTGTTGTACCCGAACACTGTCCCGGAATAGCCGAATGAGCCGGCGACTTCCACGCCCACGCCCGCGTCAATGTCGTTCGACAGCAGGAAGAGCGAGTTTTGTATACCAGCGCTTCCACTGACGGTTGTGCTCGCGATGCCGGTTTTGCGCGCCGGAGTCGTAGTGTTGTAATACCCAGGGGCCTGAGTGGCGAGCGTGTAATCCGTCTGTCCCTGCGACAACGGGGTGTACGGGACGGACACGGAGCCAAGGCTCGGGTCGTATGCTGTGGATGCCCCAAACACTCCGATAGCTGGATTGGCGGTCGACAGTGTAAGCGTCGGCGCAACCCCTCCCGGATTGATCGCGCAGGGAGTCGAGCCTAGTGTGCAATCGGTAATGATGCTTTGGCTGTATTGATCGAGCAGAGACAGTCTGCCGTTCGCGCTGAACACTGTGCTCTTGTCCAGCAGAGCTGTGAAGTTCTGCGTGCTCAGGCTGAACAGCGTAAGGCCGGCCTTGTAGACAGCGACAGTCGCGATGCCGGTCGCATAGCCGTGCGACGTGATGATCAGCTTCGTGTACCCCGGCGCGGTTCCCTGCACGTA
>JAZKBC010000045.1:30267-42080 GCA_040388825.1 Acidobacteriota bacterium
CAGCGTCGACCCCGTTCCGAGCACAGCAGGATCAGTCGAAAGGCGCGCCAGTGAGGGGTCCGACAGCGAAACCGTAACTGTCGCCGGACCGGGAGGAATGGCCCCTAGAGAGATCCCTTCGGATACGTAAAGCCCGGCGCCGGTAATCACGTTAGGCATGGTAATCGTAGCGCCGTTCACCGAAACAAGTCCGGCGTTGGCGGTGCCTGTCGAGGATGTCTGCCCGGCAGGCTGCGGGCCCAGCGTAAGCGCAGTCGTGCCTACTTCACCCGGGATGAACGTAAAGGATGCCTGTGTTGCGCCTGCGGCGAAAGTCACCGTGCTCGTGCTAACCGTGCCGACGCTCGTGTCGCTACTGGTTACTGGAACACTGAACGTCGCTCCCGGGTTCGGGAAGCAGGTGGTTCCACAGTATCCTGCGAGGGCTCCTGTCGAGCTATTGAGCATCGTCACATAGAGTCCGACGGTGGTTGGTTGCGAGAAGGACGTGGTGCTGAATGTTGCCTGAGCTGTCGGACTGAAAACCACACCCGAAGCATTCACCGTGATGATGGACGTCTTGCTGGTGTAGCCCGCTGCAGCGATGGTCAACGTGGAGGTTCCAGGCGAGAGGCCTTGGACGTAGTACGCCACCGATCCGCTGGTGTAATTCGGTACGGTAGCGGTCCCGCTGCCGAGAGTCCCCGCGCTCGTAGAAATCACTGCCACCGCCGGATTGCTGCTGGTGATGGTGACCGGGCGCGCTGATCCCGGATTCGGAGCGAGTACGAAGTTTTGCGGGCTATAGAGATTGGATCCAGTTATGACGGCAGGGGCCGTGACGCTTGCCTGCGTCACATTGATGCCGATCTGCGACGGACCGTAGGAGAACCCGGGAGTGACCAGAGGGGATGAAGCAGCCGTAATCTGGAGTACGGTCGATCCCGCACCCACACCACTCACTGATCCAGTCGTGTACCCGGTACCGGCACTCATCGTGAAGGGACTAACGGAAGTCGCAATCGCCGTGTTCGCGCTGATCAGGGTGATCTGTGCGTTGATGCCGGGATTCAGGAAGCAGCTCGTCACACCGGACGAGTAGCAAATCTTGCCCGGCCCAATGTTCAGCAGAACCCCAATGGCGAGCGGAGCGTCAGCCGTGTTGACGTTCACGGTAGCAGTCGAAGTGAAGGCAACGCTTCCGGTTGTCACATTGAGTGTTGTCGAGCTGGTGGTATAGCCAGGCGCACTGATCGTCAGCGTCGTGCTGCCGGTAGTAATCCCCTGTACATAAATCGTAGGCAAGGAGGCATGCACCCCTGTAAGCACCAACGTCGGCGTTCCAAGCGCAGCCGGATCGGTTGAGAGCAGTGCCAGCGCTCCATTGCCGCTAGCCACGGTGACCGTAGCGCCATCGACGGAGGTGTCAGTGATCGATGGAGCAACGCCGATCGGCGTGGTGACACCCGCAGCGTACGTACCTGTGTTTGTCAGGGTGAATGCCGGTTTGGCTACAGTGGCTGTAAAGGTTGTCGACACCGCGCTGGACGGAGCGGTGAATCCCGTCGGCTGCGAACCCACACTGATGAGCGACGTTCCGCCACCAACGGGTTGAAACGCTGTGGTGACGTTGGACTGGCCAGCGATGAAGCTTACTGGACTACTTGTAATTGTTCCGGTCGCGGGAGTGCCACTAATCACCGGAACGCCCAAGGTCAGGCCCGGGTTCAAACGGCATCCAATGCTGGTGGCGTTGATGCCCGACGTCGCGGCTCCGGTGCACGGGCCGATGTATGTCGATCCGTTCAGTTCACCGAGAGTGACGTACACCGTCGCCGGTGCGGCAGTCGTCGACAAGGTTCCGGTGAACCCCGGCTGCACCAGGACCGTTGAGTTGTACACGGTAACCGTGGAGGTAACAGTAGAGAAAAACGTCGACGTGATGGTGAGCGTCGACGTACCGGCCACCTGGCCTTGTTCGTAGAACGTAGCGAGAGAGCCGGTGAGATTGTTCAGCGTGATTGAGGCCGATCCCGTTGCGTTCGGATCAGACGAAAGTAGCAGCGCTGCGGGATTGGAACTGGCGATCGTCACACTCACCGGACTGATCGCGGGGGATGCTAGGTTCAGTGTCGACGGAACAAAGAGCATGGCGGCGGGACTACCGTTGGTGACATTGAGTGTCCCAGTTACGGAGGCGGTGCCGGTGGCCTCGCTCAAGCCGGCGGCGCTCGCGCGAATGACCGTTGACCCGATGCCGGCGCCAGTGACGTTGAAGTTCAATGTCGTCTGTCCTGCAGGAAGCGTCACGAAGCTGGGCACGGTAGCGATCAGGGTGTTATCCGACTTGAGCGTGAAGTTGAGTGAGCTGGAAGGAGCCTGGCTCAAAGTGAGCTTCATGCTCACGGCAGAATTGCGTGCGACGGTCACATTGGTCAGCGCTGTCGTCGCAGTGAGAGTGACGGTACGTGCGTCTGGCGCGTAGCCGGGCGCTGTGCCACTTAATTGAGATGTGCCGAACGCCTGCCCCTCCAGTTGCACAGAATTGCTGGGGGTTGTAGCTCCAGCGGCAAAAGTGGCCGTTGGTGATACGTACAGCACGGACGGACTACTGCTGCTCAGTGCAACGGTCAACCCGCCCGCTGGTGCCGGTTGGCTCAGCGTCACACCGAGATTCTGGAATGAGCCGAGCGGCAGCGCGGGGAGCACTCCAAAGCTGATGAAATTGGCGGTCGTCGATACGTTGGCGGTTCCGTCGGTGTACGTCGGAGCGGCTGCACGCAGCGTTGTGCTTCCCGCTCCCACAGCTGTGTAAGTAAACGAGCCTGTCGTGTCGCCGGCATTGAGCGCAACCGTTGTAGGTGAGATGGTGATCCCCACCGTATTGGAACTGGTAAGCGTAACGATGGTTCCACCCGCAGGTGCTGGTGTGGGCAACGTAAACGATCCCGCCAGCGTGGCTGACGTGCCGATCAGCGTTCCAGCGAGGTTGAGCACAATGGGCGGTGTGGTGATATCGAATGCCGCGCTGGTCCCGGTTGCATAGCCACTTGAGGCAGCAGTCAGCGTGTAGCCGGAACCAACTGTGCCAATCTGCAAGTTGCTGAACGTAGCACTGCCGTCGCTCCCGGAGAAGGCTGAGAGGGTGCCACTAAGGTGGCCGCTTACTGGGTTCGTTCCAATCGCAACAGTGATGGATTTCCCGGACTTCGCAATCGGCGTTCCGTACGCATCCACAAATCCAACTTTGATGGGCGGCAAGACGGTAGAAACGGCGGACGTAACCGGCTGCGTGAGAAACCCAATTGCTGCGGCACTCCCTGCGGGAGGTAGGGTATATGACGCGGAGCTCACATCGCTGACACCATATCCTGCGGCGGTAGCAATTGCCTTGATCGTTCG
Organism: Acidobacteriota bacterium; assembly: GCA_040388825.1. Taxonomy (GTDB): domain Bacteria; phylum Acidobacteriota; class Terriglobia; order Terriglobales; family Acidobacteriaceae; genus Granulicella. Next base: position 33,649 of record JAZKBC010000045.1, read on the forward strand.
TATTGTCGATCCTGAATTCGTCAGGGCAAACGGGCCGACATACACGCTCGACAGCGTCGTCGGTGTGCTTCCATCAACCGTGTAGTAAAGCGTCGCGCCAGGCGTGGACTCGCTCAACGTAACTTGAGGCGCGATCGAATAGCTGCCGCTGGCTGGCGAAATCACGGGAGCCGCCGCAATAGGCAGAATGGGCAGTGCCCAATTCGCCGGCGGCACAGCCACGGTTGGCTGAAATGGTGGCGTCGCCGGAAGAAGACCGAAGATCGCTGCGACATTTAGCGTCGGATTCCTCAAAATGTTTCCCAGTGCATCCACCGTGTTCGTCGGAGCCGGTTGCCCCGATGGTGTGGCCAGGCTGAAGAGCTGCTGGCATATCGCCGTTGTTCCATCGGAGTTGACACAGGCTGCGAGAATATCGGCGAGCGTCGTCACCTCAAGCGTGGACGCGTAAAAGCCGGGAGCAAGGTCGGGGCCGGGCACGCTGCCCGTCGAGGTGTTCGTGTAAGAGCTGACAAGATTCAGCGCTGCGAGGAATTGCGCGGCATCCGCCGGTCCCGATCCAATCGACGCGAGACCGCCGAAGTAAGGTCCGAGCGCAGCCAGTGAACCGACCGTCGTCAGCTCGTTGACGTTCACCACGGTATTCGCCGTCAGGTTCCCGCAAGGCCCCAGAAACGCGAGCAACGCCAACGCCTGGTTATTGGACGGTGTGCCAAGGCCAGGATCGCCACCGGTCGCCGTCAGATATACCTGTGTGGAGCTGGACGGACAGCTGTAGTCCAGCGTGATCGAAAACTCGCCCAGCGGAAAGCTGTTGAACCCGTTGCCGGTATTGGCATTTGCGTTGGTGGCATTGCCCGACCCATCGCTGGAGGTCACAATGGTGGTGAGCAACGGGGTCGAAGCCGAACCATCCCCGGTCGTACCCACGGCATAGAGCTGGATCTTCGCACCGCCCACTGGCTGTTGCCCACCATGAATGTTTCCACGCAGAGTTCCAGTCTTTTGGCCTGCTGCCACGCTTGTGTAAGACGTGGCTCCGCAACCTGTCAATGCGGCGCAGACGATCGATGCCACGAGAGCTCCGATTGCGAATTTCGCGTTGGCGGAAATTGAGCGAAGCATACGGCTGGGCGCGATGCGGGTCATGGGGGCCTTTGGGCCGTTCGCAAGTGCGTCCGGCCAATCTGGATGTGTGCGTCTTCCCTTAACGCCGAAATATCGTGACGAATTTTCCGTTCCCCACGCCAATCAGCCTTTGTGGCCATAAATAGCTGGCCCAACTGGTAGCATGGGTGAAGTCACCGGACCGCGAACCATGCCCCCAGACCTCCGCCCCTCGGACCCCAATAAGAATTCGCTGGATGCCGTGATGCCGGCCATCTACGACGAGCTTTACAAGATCGCTTCCGGTTTTATGCGCCACGAGCGCGACTCGCATACGCTGCAGCCCACCGCGCTGGTGCATGAAGCTTATATGCGCCTGATGACGCAACATCGCGTCGATTTCAGCAACCGCGCCCAGGTCTTGGGTGTCGCAGCCAAGATGATGCGCCGCATCCTGCTGGCCCATGAAGAAAAGCGCCAGGCAGAGAAGCGAGGCGGCGACTACACGCGCGTCACCTTGTCGGATAGCTCCGAGCCGGTTTCCGAAGAACAGACCATCCTTCTGATCCACGTCGATGAGGTTCTACGCCGCTTGTCCGCTGTGGATGGTCGTCAGGCCGACATAGCGGAGCTGCGGATCTTCGGCGGTCTCACCACCGAAGAGAGCGCTGAATACCTTGGCGTCTCAACCACCACCGCACACCGCGACTGGGTCACGGCTCGCCTCTGGCTCACACGGGAACTGGGTCGCAGCAACCAGCGAATGAGTCGCTCAGAGATCTAGTCGCGCAGCGGCTGAGCCGCCGCCAGCAACTCCTGCGGTTCCGGTTGCCGCGGCCTGCCTGCGGCCGCCCGCTGAAGAATTACCACGGCTCTCTTGCTTCCCTCTGCTGATCCTGTGTACGCCGCTCGCGCTGGCGCCAGCCCCAAATGCGAACGCGCCAAGCGGTGTCACTAGCATCTGCAAGGGCTGCGTCACATCTCCATCCGCCAGTACACGCAATGCCAAAGTCCCGCAACCTCTTGCTGCTCAGTCATCGCATGGGTGTGTTCGATGGCCGACACAAGCGTGCCAATCGCATGGAGCCTTGCGGCCAAAACAGCACAACATGCGCCAACACTAAGACTAGCCGCCAACGCACAATCTGGTATCGCCAACACATCGGCGATACCAGATTGCAACACTCACGTGTGGGTTCGTGTCTTCGTGACTATTGAACATTAAGTGTGAAGCTTGCGCTGTGGGAGAGGCTACCGGCGGTTGCTGTGACCACAACGGTGCTGGTGCCCTTGCCCGTAGTTATACTGCTGCCGCAGCCGGAGATCGCCGTTACCGCGATGGCCAACAGTAACGCAGCCATCAACGTCCCACGAGCCCTAAGCTTCATTCGAAGCGAGCGGCGCAGCAGCAGTGGCAAGCCCAGCAACATTGCAGCGGCAATTCCGCTATTCCGCCCGAACGGATTGATACCCGCCGGGTCAACTGCGGCTTTGTCGATTACCACAGTCAGCGTCGAGCTTCCGCTGGCAGAGAGTGTCGCGGGTGCGAACGTGCAACGACTGTTTGCAGGCAGTCCCGTGCAGCTGAAGCTGACCGTCTGACTGAAGCCATTGATCATTGCAATATTGAGCGTTGCCGATCCACTGGGACTCGAGTTGCTGACGTTGATGGAAGAGTTCGCAACCGAGAAGGTAAAGTCCGGCACAGGCACTGCGGTGATTGTGACTGTAACCGGTGTTGCGGTTGAAACCGCAGGATAGACGCTATCGCCGCCGTAGCTCGCGGCGATGGCATTTGATCCTACGGGGAGTGTCTTGGTGCTCAGCGTAGCCACACCACCGGCAATCGTCGCCGTGCCAATCGAGGTACCGTTATTGGAGAAGGTGACGGAACCCGACGGCAATCCCGTGCTGTTGCCCGACAGTGTCGCAGTGAGCACAACGCTGGTCCCGGCAACGGCTGTGGAAGGATTCGCCGAGAGCAGGATCGCGCTGTAGATGCCAGCGCCTGTGCCACTCAGCGCAACGGCCTGCTTGCCGGTCGTGTCACTGTCGGTCAACGTCAGCGTGCCAGTCTGCGGGCCCGTTTGCGTCGGCTGAAAGGTGACATTGACGGTGCAGTTCGCCCCGGCGGCGAGCGATGAGCCGCAGCTGTTCGTCTGCGTGAAGCCCGCGCTCGCAACGATGCTTGTAAAGGTGATCGCGGTCGCGCCGTTGTTCGTCACAGTTACGGGCTGCGAGGCGGAGGGGGTGTTGAGTGGCTGGCTGGAGGAGTAAGTCAGCGAACTCGGCGAGAGGCTGATCGATGTGCCCGGCGGAATAGCAATGTAGCCGACGATGCCGTCGTGATCGGAAGAAGCCTCGGGCCGTGTCGAGTCGTTACGGAAGATCACTGGGAAGTCCGCGTCAAAGTGCGCCGCAGCGGTGCGCGTGATGCCTGCGATGTCTGCGGTCACGAGGAAGTGATCGATGCTCTGGGCATTGCCAACGTAGACGTAGGAGTAGGTGCCGGTAGCGACGTTCGTTGGTGCGAGGTCAACCATCGCCGGCGAGACGATTGGCGTCGTTGGGCCGGCGACGATGTCCTGGCTGGCCGTCGTTGCCGCTCCGCGGATGATATTCAGCGAATCCACGACCCCGTCGTTGAATTCGAAATTGTTGTAGTCGCCCACCGAAATCACGTGCTCGCCCTTTGCCTGGTAACCCTGGATCAGGTTCGCAAGATACTCGGCCTGCGCCTCGCGCTTCAGGCGAACGCTCTGCCCGCTGCTCGTAGCGTCTGTCACGCCATTAAGAGAGCGCAGATGGTTGACGATAATCGTCAGTGGATACTCCGTAGGAACAGCGCGCTTGATGCCTACGTGCATCACTAGCGGCGGGCGATCGTTCAGAGTCGCCTGAGCACCTGTGCTGTTCGTGTAGGTGGTGGACTTACCAAACTGCGTTACATCGATCACATCCGCTTTTGATGGCTTCACAAGGAATGCGACATTGATCCCACTGGTGTCGTTACCCTGCACCAGGTAGGGCACGTAAGCCGGATCCGTCTGGCTGGCCGCGATGGCGTCGGTGCTGATTTTGTTACTCAGGTCGGTCAGGGTCGCGAGATTCTCCACCTCTTCCAGGCAGACGATGTCAGGCATGCCAAGCACGTTGCGAATCGCAAGCGAGGCTTTGGACAGTCGCAGTGCATAAGCCGTACTTGTCAGCACCACTGCGCCGGTTGTGTCCGAAGTGGCGTTGTAGAACCGTTCCAGATTCTGGTCGCCGATGGTGAGCTCGCCAGTCTTGGCCGCAGGCACCGAAACAACCGTCATTCCGCCTGTGACAGTAGGACGGTTGGTGCCGTCGATCATGAAGACAGGCCCCGCTCCCGACTGCGCGCCAGAGCCTGTATTTGGGCCGTAGATCGAACCGGAAAAGTCCATCACACCCGTCATGTTCGTGAGCACGGCACCAGTAGCCAAGTCGATGGGTGTGCCGCTACCGCCCTGCATATCCATCGAGTCAACTGCGAAAACCTCAGGATTATCGTCAAACTTGGCAATTGCGGGGTACGTCGGTGTGAGCGGGTCCAGAACCTCCAGGCCAGGCTCGCGCACCGCTCGCGGGACACCGGTGACCGTGCCATAGAACTGGCCGTTCGAAACGTAGGTCTCCGCCGACTCCGTCAGCGCACCCTGCGTGCCCTCTGTCGCTGTAAAGCTGGGAGCGATCGTCACGCGCATCGACTGATAGCGCATGAGTTGAAACGGCCCACCGGTCGGGCTCGGGAAACTGGCACTCAGTGATACCGCCGCCGGAAGCGGGTTGCCGGTGCTCAGAACGGTATATCCAGTAACGTTGTCGAGTTCAGTGCCAGCCAACGAGAGACCACTCGGGTACAGGGAAACCGTGCCCGAAACCTGGACCTCGCTGCCCAATGTCGCAGTCGGTGGCACAGCTCCGGCGCCGGCATGAACGAAAATCGCCTCGGGAGTCGTGGGATCGGAGTCCGCGACATTGTCGCGCGCCTGGATATAGTACCCGTTGCTCAGCACACCAGTGACAATGCCGGAAGTCTGCACCACCTGACCAACGTAGGTTGACGCGGTTGGAGCAGTCGCACCCGTCCCCATGCTTCCCTGGATGGTATGGATAGGCACAAAACTCACGGGAGCAGTCACAGTCAGATTGGCGGTGGTGGTCGCGGAGCGAAGCTGACTGTCGGTGACCGCGAACGTCAGCTTGTAGACACCCGGAGCCTGGCCGCCGGGGATCGTGAAGTTGAAACTATAGGTGCCGTTACCGGAGGTCACATCGCCGTGGCTGCCGTCATCATAGAGCGGCTGGGCGTTGCTGCCGCCGAGTGCACTGAGGTCGACCGTAGCCGCGAGACCAGTGGAGGCAGGACTGCTCCCCGGCTGCACTACCGCCGTCAGCAGCGCCGCCAGGCCCGACGTCTGGGATGTGGGCGAAACCGCCGCGGTCAGGTTGGGTCCCGTTGGGGTCGCGGTCGAGCAAGGAGCGAAGGTCGTCGAAGAGTTGTGCGGAGCCGGTGTACCGTTCGAAAAATCCGCCCCATTATTGTCAGTGTCGGTACAGGGATTTGTACGGATCATCGCCTGCGCCGCCGTGGCATTGGGCGTCGTGAACTTGCCACCTTCCGCACACGTCGCGGACGTGCCGAATCCAACGTAGTCCACCACGCCGCTGGGGAGCGTGCAGGTCGAGGCTCCCGAAGTGCCCGTGGGCGTCACGCCCGTCAGCAGTGTCGTATTGTTCACCAGGAAGAGTTTGCCGGTTGTTCCCGACATGTTGATAGCGCTGGTGCCGTCGGCAGTGATCGTGGGGCAGGCAGGCGATGTCGCTGCAGTGCAACTGGTCCCCGACGCTCCCTTCATCAGGAAGTATTGGCCCGGGGCCAGCGTCACGTTTGGCAGATTGTACGACGTACCCGAACTGGCAGATGTCCCTGCCGAAGACACGTACTGGATCGACCATCCGTTCAAGCTGACCGAGGTCGAGCCAAGGTTGAAGAGCTCGACATAGTCAGAGTCCAGCACCGCGCCTGAGTTTCCACCCGCACCATAAATCTGACTGATGACAATCGTTGTGGACCCTGCCCACGCTTGAGCGGTAAGGGTCAATGCCAGAAACAGGGAAAAGACGGCGGCGCGGGCCTTGTTGAAACTCTTGGGGAAAAGGGACATGTCTCAAAGATAGTCACAATTCGACATAACCGCGAAACGATTTCGAGAGCTTAGGAGGTTTCGTTACACTCACGCCCAACCATCCGGCCCGTTTGTCGGGACCAAAATGGCTGGGCTGCCGACCTCAAACACTTATGGTCGAAGGAGTTAGAGATGGTGGGCACGGCAGCTTTGCCGGCACACGATGCCGGTTTCGATACCGACGCGTTTGCTGGTGCTGGTGATCAGTTGATGGCGATGCTGACCTGACCCGACTCCGCGGAACCCGGGTTCGATGCCGTGAGCGCGGCTGAGCCCGGCGCAATGAGGTCGCTGGCTGGAATGGCGATGGTTACGTGGGTGGCATCGACATAGTTAGTGGTACGGTACGACCCGTTCCACAGAACGGCGATACCCGGCTGGAAGTTGCTTCCGGCAAGCGTAAGCGCAGTGTTGCCAGTCCCATGCTGCACCGAAATCCCGGAGTCGAGCGTTGGCGGCGAATTGGACCCTAGCAACTGCGGAAGTACCGCCGGGCCGCGCACCAGATAGATGGTTCCATTGCTGTCAAGAGCGGCGACGCCATCCTGTCCCCATCTCAAAATGTCTACGGCGCTGACGGAACCATAGGTGTTTGAAGGCGCGACGATCAAGGGAATGAAGGCCGCCGGAAGGAACGTTGTGGTGTCGAAGGCGGCGAGTCCGTTAGGGCTGAACGAGCCATAGACACTGACGCCGTCGTAATCGGCAAGGAAGAAGGCACGGTGGTTCGCGGGATCAGGGGCGACTGTGGCAGACGAGTTGTTGAAAGCCACAGGAAACGCACCGAGACGGCGAGCCGGAAGACTTGAGGCGTCCGCGACGCCGCCTTTACCTGTAAAAAGTAGTTGGTTCGCGATCTTGAAATCGCTGGGATTTGGGAGGTGTGAGATGGTAGCCGTGTTAAGTGTTGCTATGCCACTGGAGTTCACGATGAAGTCATCCACACCCGTATTGCCGGTAGCCAGCAGGTCGGTGGCATCAAGGAAGTGCGGGGATGAAGGATAAACCGTGCCGGTGTTGGACGGCCGGACAGAAGCGGCCTTGGCGACGGGATCGAAGTCGACGATCTCGAGCGGAAAGAACCCTGGCGGCTGAAGGGCGATGGTGTTTTCAGTTCCGGGTTGGACGTCAAACTGGAAGTTGGACGAATCGGCAACCCCGATGGGACTGAGCGTCATGCTGAAATCTGCCTGCTGGGTGAGCATGTTGAAGCGTTGAAGACGGTTGGCTGATGCAAGCAGGACGTAAAGCATCTGGCCATCGCTGGAGAGGGCCATGGTGGTGGGCTGATCGCCGATACTGATGGGGGTGCTGAGGGTAGAGGTAGCTGGAGTGATGAACTCGATGGAGTTTCCTGTCGGGGTGGATGGGCCAAGCGAAACAACGAGCCGGCGCGAGAAAGGATCGTACAGCATGCGGTTCGCGCCGGCCTTGATAGCGGCGTAGGCCGTGAGCACAGCAGCAGACGACTGTCCACCACCAGGGGCCGGCGTAGCGACGTTGAGGTTGTGCCATCCGAGTGAAGCAACACTCGCAGCCGGAACAATCGCGGCGATCTGCGTGGCACTCAATACCGTGCTATTGAGTGGAGAGCCGTCCAATTGCGCGAAAGACGCGGAGTTGAACCCGCTGCCGGTGATGGTGACTGCGGTGTCCGTGGAACCGGCAAGGACGCTGGACGGGCTGATGCTGGTAACAACGGGAACCGCGCTGTAGGTAGCACCCGTGATTGTTGCGGTGGAGAAAGCCTGGTTGTCAGAAGATGTGGGATCGGTCTGCGATTCGCTGACCTGCGCGGTGAGTGTAGAGGTTCCAGCGGTGAGTTGGTTGACCACGAGCGTAAAGGTTGCCGAGGCTCCATCGGCCAGCGTGCCGAGGTCGCACACGACTGGACTGGCCGGGATACAGGTACCCGCGATCGCGGTGGCCGAGGCGAGCACTCCGGTGGACGGAAGGTTCGCGGCGACGCGGACCTCGGTCGCCGTCGAGGGTCCGTTGTTGGTGACCTGCAGGGTATAGGTCGTGGCCGTCCCGGTTAGGTTGGAACCGGAAGCGGATAGACTCAGGGCAAGATCAGCGTTCGTTGTAGAGAAATCCTGGACAAGGCTGGAG